>CAYRRA010000071.1:0-21012 GCA_964426355.1 uncultured Anaerolineaceae bacterium | reverse complement strand
ATTGCCAGTCGAAAAGCAACAAGAATTTTCTGAAATTCCTTTAGAAGCTGACATTCATAAATTTGGACTGGAGGAAGCCCAACAAAAAGCAAACCAGCGGAAAGAGCAATTAACCAAACTAAAAAACAGGATCCGGAAAAGCGGTCTTCATGTAAAGGAGAATTTCACTTCGCCGCAGCAATTGGGAGATTGGGTTCTGTGTGATCTTACAGCGATTATCGATTCACTATATCCTGAAGGTTCCCAGCCCACTGCTCTCCAACAAGAAATTCATGAACATGAGATGTATGCTATCAGTCGGTCTAGAGTATACATTGGGGGCGAGAAATATTTCCAACGGATCGAAGAGCACATTTTCAAAAATCGGACGCCTTTGGTACTGATTGGAGAACCCGGAATCGGTAAATCAGCTTTATTGGCGAATTGGGGAATGCAATACAAAGAAAAAAATGCCGAAACGAAAGTATTGATGCATTTTTGTGGTGCCAGCACCCTCTCAGGAGATTGGGCTTTTATGCTGCGTAGAATTATGGGGGAATTAAAAGAAAATATCGACTTTGAAGGCGAAATACCTGAAGATGAAAACGCGTTGCGCAAAGCTTTTCCGGATTGGTTGCAGCGAGCCGGTCAGAAACAAAAAATCCTGCTCATTCTGGATGCGCTAAATCAGATAGAGTCCAGGCAGGGAGCGCAAGAATTGCCCTGGCTCCCGCGCTGCTTACCCGAAAATGTCGGAATGATCGTCTCTACCTTACCAGGGAAGACTCTTGATGAAGTAACAGAAAGAGGATATGAGTTTCTAAAAATTGAACCATTATCACGGCAAGAACGCGAACATTTGATCCGTAGTTTTTTAGCACAGTATTCAAAACAATTAAATTCTCAGCAACTGCAAACCATCATTGACAATCAGAAAACTTCTAACCCCCTGGCAATGAAAATTATGTTGGATGAGCTACGCCAATTTGGGATCTATGAAGAATTAGACGAAATCATTCATCAATACTTAAGTGCCGATTCCATTACGGAAATGCTGAAACTGGTGCTCAAACGTTACGAGAAAGACTATCAGGTAAATCACCCCACATTGGTAAAAGAGACCCTTTGCAGTATCTGGTCTGCCAGGCAGGGATTATCGGAAGCAGAATTATTGGATCTGCTTAGTGACAATGGGTTACCCCTGGCGCAAGCGATTTGGTCTCCCTTGCACCTTGCTCTGGGCGAATCAATCAACGATCGCAGTGGTTTGATGAATTTTTCTCATCAGTATTTTCGCCAGGCAGTGGAAGAATACTATCTGACGAGCGAAGCTGAAAAGCGGGTGTTTCATAAAAAACTGGCAGTCTATTTCCAAAATTTGGAAGGGTATTCTAATCGTAAGGTGATTGAACTTCCCTGGCAATGGAAGCAATCACAAGAATGGCAGGGATTATATGACTTGTTGGTTGATCCTGATTTCTTTCTCTCTCAATGGGTTATCAATCAGAACGACCTTTATGTGTACTGGACTGCTTTGGAAGAAAATACACGCTTCCATCGGACAGAAGCGTATATGCCAGTGCTTGAAGGATTAAGAAATCCATTCCATTCTTCAATTCATGATCTTCAGATTTCATATCTGAACGGTATTTCTCTGCTACTAATGAACTCTGGTTTTTCTGAAAAAGCCGTGGGATTTCTTAAAGAACAGGAACGCATCTGTCGGCTATTGGGAAAAAAGAATGATTTACAGGCGGCTTTGGGGAACCAGGGATTGGTTTTAAGAGCCTTGGGAAGACTGGAAGAGGCAATGCAGGTCTATAAGGCACAGGAAATTGCGTATATTGAGATGGATGATCGCTATGGACTTCAAAAATCACTTGGCAACCAGGCACTCATCCTTCAGTCATGGGGCAAATATGATGAAGCAATGCAATTGCATAAAGAAAAAGAAAATATCTGCCGTGAAATAAAAAATGATGAGGGAATACAAATTGCATTGGGAAATCAGGCAACCGTCCTCAAGGCGAAGGGCAAACTTGAAGATGCCATGCATCTTTATAAAGAACATGAACGTATGTGCAGAGAACTTGGAAACCAAGACGCCCTTCAAACAAATCTTGGAAACCAGGGATTGATCTTGAACATCTGGGGGAAGGCTGATGAGGCGATGCGCCTGCAAAAAGAAAAAGAGCGTATCTGCCGGGAATTAGGCGACCTTGATGGAATCCAAACTGCTTTGGGCAACCAGGCGGTTATCCTTCAGGGACAGCGCAAGTTTGAAGAATGTATGCTTTTATTGAAAGAAAAAGAGCAGATTTGTATGAAAATCAAGAATGCCGAAGGATTATGCACATCCTGGGTTTACTTAGGATCTGTCCAGTTGATGAGTGGGCAAAAGAATTCCGGGTTGGAATTCTTGCGAAGGGCTTTTGATTTGGCAAATGAAAAAAAATTCATCGCGATGGCGTCTAAAATTAAAGTAATGCTTGACAAGTTCTCATGATGGATTCTCTGGAGATTGGTTAGCCATAGAAAAAACGATCAATACCAGCCCTAATTTCAGCTCTGATGGATCAAAATCTCATGCTGAATATGTGCGTTGTTTATTTGATTTGGAAAAGTCACAAAATTAGAATTCTCCGCTGCCAAATTGTTGGGAAACAAATATGCTTTTAAACCAAATTCATATTTTATTGAGACTCCCCGAGAAACGTTTTGATGGGGCAGAAATGAAATCAATTTCAAGTAAAATAAAAGAAATATTCAATAAAAAGCTGAGCGAATGATGGAAAAGATCAAATTCTATGCAACCCAATGGTGCCCTGATTGTTTACGTGCCCGTCGACTTTTAGATCAGAACATAATGGAGTATGAAATGATCGACATCGACAAAGATGCAGCCGGCAGAGATTACGTGCTGAGTGTCAATCACGGAAATCGAAGCGTGCCAACCATCGTATTTCCTGATGGCAGCATTCTTGTCGAACCCTCCAACCAGGTTTTGGAAAGCAAAATCAAGCAAATTAAATAGGATCTCTTACGCTGCTGCTGTCTCTTCGGGTATCCGGCTTTGTCTTGTTCGTACAATAAGCCGGATTAACCAGAATATGAAAACACCAATAAACAAGCCAAACGCAAAGATTAAATAGATGGTTGTATGAACCGGATGCTTTTCCAACATTATCGCCGGGGATTTTGCCAGTTTTGTTCGTAAATCAACAACAAATTCCGGATTGGGTGAAACGGGGGATAATGCATTTTGGAGTACTTGTTCCAAATCGTTAAAGGGAAGGATTTTTCGCTTGTGCTTATCCATAAGTTTTTCTCATCTTGTTATTTCGATTGCTTTTGCTGCCCCAGGCGATAAAGACGCCCGCGAAGCGATAATAAGGTGCGATGATAGAGGCTTTTAATTGCACCCTCGCTTTTATCCATAATTTCAGCAATTTCCGCATTGGATAATCGGTCAACAAATTTTAGAATAATCAATTGTTGTCGATCAGCCGGTAATTTCCTTATCGCTTTCAAAAGTAATTCGGTTTCCTGATTTTGTAGTAAAGCAAGTTCTGGGTGGATACCATCCGCATGGAAAGCAAGTTGATCTTCAATTGAGACTTCGTTTTTTCGGCTGTTGTCCCTGTGCCAGTTGGCAACAAGATTATGGGCAATGCGATAAAGCCATGCAGAAAACGGCACGCCTTTGTTTTCATATCGTTGAATATGCCCCATCGCACGATGAAACACCCTGGCAGTCAAATCTTCTGCGTCAAACACATTCCCAGTGCGATAATAGACATAGTTGTATATTCTGTTGACATACTTTTGATACAAAATGCTGAATGCCTCTTGATCGCCATCCACTGCACGTGCCAGCACCTCATCGTCGTTTATTTCTTCTGGCACAGTTTTGAACCTCGCTTTTCAGTTTTTCTGATATAACCCCAATTATCCTTTTGGGTTTCTCTAAACACCCATTCAGAGAAGGAAGGAGAAAGTTTGAGTTTTAACATACTGTTTGTCATGGTTGTTTCAGGTGATTTGTTGGCTTGATTTTACCACCTTTCACTTGACCCGCATGATGTGAAATATTACAATAAATGTGCCGTTGGATTGTTTTAACAGCAGAAAAAGTTATGCGGAAATTATTCTTTCGTACAAATCACCTTATAAGGAGTAGTACCAGATGAAAGACTTTCTTGTACGTGGTTCTTTGGCTGAAATTGACCCTGGCGTCGATCAGCTAATTAAATATGAAACCGAACGGCAACATCGCAAGCTCATCTTAATCCCCAGTGAAAGCACTGCACCCTTCGCTGTGAGAGAAGCAATGGGGTCTGTCCTCCAAAATCTTTATGCAGAGGGTTACCCTGACGAAGAAACTCGCTGGATGGGCGAAGAAGAAATTCTAGATTATTCGATGCGCCTGTCCCATTTTCGACGATACAGCGACCCGAGATATTATAAAGGCGTTGAGTATGCTGATGTGATTGAAGCTCTTGCGCGCAGAAGAGCTGCTGAAGCTTTTGCAACAGAACAAGTCTCACCAGATCAAATTTTTGTCAACGTTCAACCCCTTTCAGGTGCACCTGCCAACAACGCTGTCTATACCGCCTTGCTCAACCCGGGTGATACCATCCTGGGTATGAACCTGCTGCATGGTGGGCACCTGACTCATGGGTCTTCTGTCAATCGCTCCGGAAAACTATTCCACGTTATCCATTACAATGTTGACCCTGAAACGGAGCAAATCAACTATGAAAGAGTACAGGAACTGGCGACCGAACATAAACCAAAGATTGTCATTGCCGGTTACTCCTCTTATCCATGGATTCCGGATTGGAAAAAATTCCGAGAGATCGCCGATTCAGTTGGAGCATATTTGTTAACCGATGTTTCGCACATTGCTGGCTTAATCGCAGGCGAAGCAGTTCCATCACCAGTTGGACACGCACATATAATCACCTTCACCACCCATAAAACGCTTTGTGGTCCGCGTGCAGCCGTGATACTAACCCAAAATGCTTCTCTCTCCGGGAAAATAGATCGCGGTGTCTTCCCTGGCGAACAAGGTGGTCCGCATGTTCACATCTTCGCTGCGCTTGCCACTATGTTTAAAATCGTCAAGACAGATGAATTTAAACAGCTCCAGAAACAAATCATCAAAAACAATGTTGCATTAACCAATCGTCTAGTCAAACGGGGTCTGCGAATTCCGTTTGGCGGAACTGATTCGCATTTGGGGAATATCGACTGCAAGACCATCAGAGGTGAAGATGGCTCTGTCCTTTCGGGTGACCTGGCAGCCCGCATTTTAGATGTCGCGGGGATTGTCATGAATCGCAACACCATCCCCGGCGACAAAACAGCGCTAAAAGCCTCTGGTGTTCGGTACGGCACACCCTGGATCACTCAACGAGGTTTCGTAGAAGCCGATGCCATCAAACTGGCGGATATCATGGCTGATTTACTCTTAGCCATTAAACCCTACTCCATCAAAACCCGGAAAGGCGAAGAAGTCCGGGCAAAAGTCGATTTCAGTCTTCTTGAAGCCATTAAAATCCGTGTGAGAGAAATGGCAGAATCTGCCGGTTTTGATGGTGAACGGACATACAGTGGTTATCCGCACTTTTATTATCTCGATGACGAAACAAAATCAAAGAGCGGTTGGGTCGCATTTGACCTCAAGGGCAGTGATATCCGGCATGTCGTCAGTTATATCTTTTCCTCCGATGTTGAAGACTTAAAACCCGGTGAAAGTCAAAAGACAAGGCTTATCGCCTCAAAAGAAATCATAGACGGGGAAATCACCTGTGTTGACCCTTACCACTTCAAACTTAGTGTCCCACAAGCTCAAGCCACCCTGGCAGCCACCTGGCTCCGCGAGTTATCAGATGCTTATATTGAGTTTGATCTTGACCTTCTCCGCCGGATTCCCGGACCTTTCACCGTTACAGAATCACATGCCACACCATTCACGAACATCGAAACAGAAATCGAATCTGCTACAAAGCCCTACTACATCGGTATCGGCGAGAAAAGCGGTCAGCCTCTGCCAAAGTTTGAATGGGTTGAGAAAGAATCTGAAACATTGAAACGCACCCCACTGTACGAAGTCCACAAGCAAGCAGGCGCAAAAATCATCCCATTTGCAGGCTGGGAAATGCCAGTCTGGTACACCTCTGTACTGGAGGAACATCTGGCTACACGACAGGCTGCCGGGTTGTTTGATGTTGCACACATGGGTGTTTATCAAGCAGAAGGTCCAGATGCAGCACTCTTCCTGGACAGCGTTTGCGGAAATGACATCAGTGCGCTCGAAATTGGCGAATCCTGTTATACACATCTGCTCGATACCGATGCAAACGTGATTGACGACCTCCTGGTCTATCGCCGCGGGATCGAAAAATACCTGGTAGTGGTGAACGCATCAAATGATGATAAAGATTGGGCTTGGTTGAATGCTGTCAGGCAGGGCACTGTAATGGTGGACCCGCAGCGCCCATGGTCTAAGGCTTTTGGAAGGAATGTGCTCCTCAGGAACCTGAGAGACCCATCCTCCGGAAAAGATATGCGTGTGGATATCGCTCTTCAAGGAAGAAAATCACGCGATATTTTACTCGCAATGGGGGTGGATACCGAGAACCGAAAACGCATCATGGCGTTGAAACGAACTCAATTATGCGAAGCGGTTGTTGGTGGGATCGACCTGGTTGTATCTCGAACAGGTTATACTGGGGAAAATATGGCATTTGAGCTGTTTGTTCACCCTGATAATGCAGTTGCACTTTGGAACGGCTTGATGAAGGTTGGGGAGCCAATGGGGCTCAAACCTATCGGTTTGGGTGCGCGCGACTCGCTCCGCACTGAATTCGGTTTGCCGCTTTACGGGCACGAAATGGGTGGAGAGCTTAACCTGGGTGTGGCAGAAGCAGATTTTGGCTTCTATGTAAAAACATACAAACCCTGGTTCATTGGTCGTGAAGCCTACCTTGATCGCCAGGCAAAACAGAAAGGGGTTGTCGTGCGGTTCAGGTTCGATGAAAAACGAACCCGCATGGCGCATCATGGCGACCCGGTTGTGGACGTAAAAGGCAAGGTTATCGGGACGGTGACAAGTTGTGCAATTGATAGCGAAGGATTCTTAACCGGTCAGGCGTATGTAGAGGATAAATATTCCGAAGAAGGCTCAGAGCTTTTCATCTTCCAATCAGCCTCAGAAAAACAGGAAAAAGCTCCCGCTCTTCTAAAAGTTGGAGACAAAATATCCCTTCCATCGCCGGCAAAGGTCCTTAGCCGGTTTGCAAAGTTAAAATAAGGTATCTACTGCGGGTTTCCATAACCCGCAGTTTTTTTGAGAAGATACAATAATAAAATAAGGAGTTCTGTATGCAATCACTATGGGAAAGTAGATACGCACATCGAATGAAAGGGATGAAAAGTTCAGCAATCCGTGAATTATTAAAAATCACAGGACAACCCGGCGTCATCTCTTTTGGTGGTGGTTACCCGGCGCCGGAAATTTTTCCAGTTAAGGAATTTAATGATGCCTGCAGACGGGTTTTGGAAGATCCTCAAAAAGCACAACAAGCCCTGCAGTACAGCACCACAGAAGGCTATCTACCACTCAGAGAAATGATCGCTCGCCATACCAACCGGTATGGAATCAACATCACCCCTGAAAACATCCTCATCACCTCCGGATCACAACAAGCATTAGACCTCATCGGAATGGTTTTTATCAATCCGGGTGATCATATTCTTGTTGAGAGTCCAACATATCTTGGCGCACTACAAGCCTGGAACGCTTATGAAGCCGAATATATCACTGTTCCATCTGATGATAATGGTATCAAAGTGGACCAGCTCGAGGAAGCACTTCGCAGGGGTCCTAAATTTATGTATTTGCTGCCAAATTTCCAGAATCCTACAGGGGTAACGATCTCCATGGAGCGTCGCCAGGCGATTGTTGAATTAGCCGAGCGCTACGGTGTGCCGATTGTTGAAGATGACCCTTACGGGCAATTGCGTTTTGAAGGGGACCATCTACCCCCTATCAGCGTAATCGATGATATCGTCCGGCACGAGCAAAATAACCCCAACACGGGCAATGCGATCTACATGAGCACGTTCTCAAAGACGCTAACGCCCGGTCTCCGCCTGGCATGGATTATCGCCCCGGTCGCGGTGATTAATCGTATGGTACAGGCAAAACAAGGCATGGACCTTCATACCGCCACATTTAACCAGTATGTTGCCTATGAAGTAGCATCGGGAGGATTTTTGGATCAACACATTAAGACCATCCGAACGGGTTATCATGAGCGGCGGGATGCCATGTTGGACGCGCTTTCAGAACACATGCCCTCCGGCGTAAAATGGACACATCCTCAGGGAGGTTTATTCCTCTGGATTACACTGCCAGAAGGTATGGATGCCTCGGTTGTTTTCAAGAAAGCGGTCGAAGAAAAGGTTGCATTTGTGCCAGGCGCGCCATTCCACCCCCTGGGTGGCGGAGAAAATACCATGAGGTTAAATTTCTCGTGTGAAAAACCAGAAGTCATCAATGAAGGCATCTCCCGGCTTGGCAGAGTCCTTCGCAGAGAATTAAGTTAGTCGATTCTAAGCAGGGGAAAATAACAAACAAAGAGGAGCGTTAAAACAGGAACGCTCCTCTTATTATTTATCTCAGTGACTCGACTTCCAGAGTTTGAAATCTTTCAATATAGAACCACCCACGAACTCTCTCAAAATAGAGTTATCGGGAATAGCATCGACTTCCAAAGGTAGAAACCAATCCAGAAAAGCCAGCAATCTTTTGGCTTCGATATGTTCCGGCGAACCGAAAGGTACCTGGCGCAATAGCGGCTCCACCAGGGGTTTGAGCACTGATAATTCATACGCCATCGCCGAGTTAAAAATCTCATCGGCGTTTTCCTGATATGGAAAGATATATTTTCGTTCACCAACCCGCACGGATTCCCAACGGCGAATGGTCTGTTGTGCAGTATAGCCTCGCTCCCGCGAGTCTCGGACAATCCGCCGCAACAACCGTGTATCCGTGGTTGAAATACGGTTATAGCGATCCAGGTTTAACTGTGTCAGGCAGGAAACATACAATCGATGCGTTTTTTCATGCGGTATGGTCTCAAGCAGCTTAGGATTGAGACCATGAATACCCTCCAGAATGATAATCTGGTTTGGAGACAATTGCACCACATCACCCGGTTCACTGATGCCCAGAGCAAAATTATAATGCGGAAGCTGTACTTCTTCTCCTCTTATCAGCCGATTCAACGAATCGTTGAGCAAATCCGTCTTGACAGCATGGATGGATTCAAAGTCGTACTCACCATTCTCATCAAGCGGGGTATCCACACGATCAATAAAAAAATTATCCAGTTCCAGGGCAAATGGCTCACCCCCTTGAGCAATAATCTGGATAGCCAGGCGTTTGGAAAACGTTGTTTTTCCCGAAGACGACG
Source organism: uncultured Anaerolineaceae bacterium (assembly GCA_964426355.1). Classification (GTDB taxonomy): domain Bacteria; phylum Chloroflexota; class Anaerolineae; order Anaerolineales; family Anaerolineaceae; genus JAJFTV01. The sequence goes on along the minus strand of CAYRRA010000071.1, from coordinate 11,548 downwards.
GTCCGGCGATGAGTACAATGCGCACGGTCCCTTGCATTGAAACGATGTCTGAAGCAATATCACTGATTTTTTGCTCATGCAATGCTTCTGAAATCAGGATCACTTCGTTAATTTTCTTTTCGCGAATCGCGTCATTCAATGCCCCAACATTAGGCAACCCCATTCTTGAAAGCCAGTTGCTGTATTGCTTAAATGTCCGCACCAAAGCCGCTGATTCGGGTAGATCAGGCAACTGATTAGGGGTATGGCGTCGTGGAAAACGAAGAGCAAATCCGTCCCCCAGTCTCTTCAAGTCGAACCAGCGTAAAAAACCGCTCGAGGGCACCATATACCCATGATGATAGTCCTGGTGTTTACCCAGCCGATACAGGATCAAATAAGGTTTTGATCGATATTTCAGCAATCGTGTCTTGTCGGTTTGCTTGTTCTGGTTGAAAAATTGAATGGCAGTTTCAAGCGGAACCTGCAAACGCTCAAATGGTAAATTTTCTTTGACCATTTCTTGCATTCGTTGTTCCAGCCTGGAAAGTTCATCATCTGTCAGGCTTTCTCGCGAGGTAACCTCGCAGTAATATCCACCAGACGAAATGGAATGGTCAACAACCAGGGAGGCATTGGAGAAAATCTCTTCAAAAGCGGCTTCCAGCAAAAAGGTCACAGAACGCCTGTAAATCCTGGCGCCATCTGCCTCAGAAATATTGACCGGTTTTACCTTTGCATCCATTTCTATCCGGTAGGTAAGTTCTTTTAACTCCGAGTTGACCACTCCACCAACGATCGGAATCTCTTTCCATTCTGGCAGCTCTCTGAAAAAAGATTCCAGTGTAGTGCCTCGCGGTCCGTTCAATACTCGTCCGTCTGGCATGACTATTTCAACATCCGGGCGTAATTGTGTCTTTGTGATGACCATTTTCTTTCCTGGTTTTCCTATTTGGAATACATTGCTTACCACTAAATAATCTAATGCCTGAACAAAAGAGAAAAATGATTACTCGGCATTAACTAACCTTGATATGCTCCAGCGGGCTATTAATAGAGGCGCTTTACAGTGCACAATCTATCTCTCATTCACCGGATAAACAAAAACAACGCGTTCAAAACTAAGACCCCTTAAAAACATATCAAGAAAAACCTCGGCATTTTTCTGCGCTTGCTCAAGGATTCCATCTTCCAATGCAGCTTTCTCAATTTCATCTTCAGCAACCTGCCGCGCCTGGGTTTCAAGGTTCTGATCGCCTTTTGTCAATATTCCCTGGTCTCGTGTATACACATACGATTTGTCATTATCTAATGTGGCGATAAAGATTTCAGCTTTTGGCAAGTTGATGTACACATTTTCGCCCTCAATCCAGATATCCTCATAATCCAGCGTACTCAGGTCGATCCCTGCGATAACGATTCCATGGGCAACAAACAGGAGCCGGTCCCCAAAAAGGAAAGCAAATTCCCCCTGACCCACTTCTGCAGTAATAATCTTCTCAACAGAATACTGTATTGTCTCCAACCTTGAAAGAGTACGCACATCGCGCACAATCGTGACAGGGTCAGGAATGATTGTGGGTGTTGGGTGGAGTATCACTGCTATCTGGGTTTGTATTTCCGTATTAACCTGCTCCACCGGATTAAGAGCCCGTTCAGCAGTATCCTTGACCAGGTTCGCCAGATAAACACCTAAAACGATAAACCCAACCAGGATGACCAAAATCACAGCTCCACCGATCCACACCAAATTCTCTTTTGATTTCATAAACCTATCCTTTTCGCCATTCAGAGACGGGATGGGTTGCCATACCCATCGAGGCAGTTCTTTGCTAAAATTCTACTATTAGAATGTGATTAAATTGTACTGGATAATCAGTCGATTATGGACATCAACTTGAAAAAGTATTCATCATTTTGGCTTCTATTATTATTCTTGGTCACGAGTGTTCTTACAGGTTGTCAGGTAGAGACACCAACCCCTCTTCCCACACCACAACCCACTCTTACGCCTGTTCCTACGCCAGTTCCTACACGGGAACCTATAGGCAGCGATAATAACCCGATCGTACTCGGTTTGGTAAGCGATTTCACCAATCCCAATCCACAAGAAACTGGTGTGAATATTGCTACATTTTTGTCCAATGGCACCGGTCAATCTGTTGTTGCCAAAACCTATGCAAATACAGCCATCATGCTTTATGAAATGCGCAACACTCAGGTTCATATCGCTTTTCTTCACCCAATGTCTTATTTATATGGTAGCGCAGAAGGATTTTCAAAAGCCGTGCTTCTGACAAGCCATTATGGTCTATATGGGTATGGTACCCAATTCCTTGTTAATGCTGGCAGTGGTTTTTACAGCTATTATGACGAAGAAGGGCAGCGTAATATCGGAGAAGACCAGGTTGCATTGGCGCAGTTTCAAGGCAAACGCCCGTGCTGGGTATCCAAATCATCACTTGCTGGTTATCTAATTCCTGCCGCCATTCTGTTTCAAAATGGTATTCAAACCCAGGAAGGAGTATTTCCGCTTTCTACGTCAGCAACAATACGTTCCTTATATATCACAGGGATTTGCGATTTTGGAGCCGTCTACGCAGTCTCAGGAGACCCCCGCACTGCAGAAGCAGTTCTGTCTGATTTGACCGATGTGAGGGAACGTATCATAACCGTCTGGAAAAGTGATGCAGTGATCCCCTCCATGAATATCTCTCTGCACCCTTCTATACCAACCGAGATTCAGGAAAACCTGATTACTTCCTTCCTGGTTTTGATAAAAACACCCGAAGGAAAAAGCTGGCTCTCCAATGCAAGTCAATATGAAATGGAAGATTTGAAAATCATTGAAGACGGGTATTATGATACGCTGCGAAATCTCCTGGAAGGATTTGACTACAATCCGAGGGATTTCATTGGCTTTTAAATTGGGAAAATTGCGCATGGTAAAATTACCATTGTGCTTACTAAAATTATTAAGGTCCTATGTAAAATGATATTATGCGTTGCCGCAGCGATTCTGTTGGTTTTAGGTGTACCCCGACTGGTCACAGAATTATTCGCCAGCAAATTGATATTTGACGTTGAGTCCGTACCAGAAGCTCCGGTAGGGGTCGTTTTTGGTGCAGGCTTAAACCATGACGGAACTGCAACGGCTGTTTTAAAGCATCGGGTTGATACGGCTGCGGAGTTGTACTTTTCCGGAAAAATCTCCAAAATTTTAATGAGTGGAGATAACCGATTTGTGGATTACAACGAACCAGCTGCCATGAAAGCGTATGCGTTAGAGTTAGGTGTGCCTGCTGAGGATATCGTTCTGGATTACGCAGGCAGACGCACTTACGATACCTGCTATCGAGCAAAAGAAATTTTTCTATTGGATGATGTCATTCTGATTACACAGCGCTTCCATTTGCCACGTGCTCTTTTCCTGTGCAATCAACTCGGATTGAAATCCGTTGGCGTGGAAGCAGACCAGGTAGTGTACCGAAAAATGTCGAGGCTGGTTTGGAACACCAGGGAACTGCCAGCTTCTTTGATGGCATTATGGGACATTTTTATACGAAAACCAGTGCCAGTTTTAGGAGACCAGGAACCCATTTTCCCTGAAAAAGCAGCACAATAAAATTTATGATTGGAGCGAGAATGGAACGTTCGGAAGCACTGAGCATCGTTAGAGAATTTGTAAAAAATGAAAACCTGATCCACCACATGTATTGCGTGGAAACCGCAATGAAGTTCTACGCGCAGAAAATGGGACAGGATGTGGAAATATGGGGTTTGGCAGGGCTGCTGCACGATTTTGATTGGGAAATCCACCCAGATCTCGAAGGGCATCCGATTAAAGGGGCTCCCATCTTGCGTGAACGTAATGTACCTGAAGAAATCATTCGCGCCATACTTTCTCACGCTGACCATACCGGCTATCCACGCGAAACCCTCATGGAAAAGGCGTTATATGCATGTGATGAAATAACTGGGCTCATCACCGCGGTTGCCCTGGTTCGCCCCTCAAAATCATTATATGATTTAGAAGTGAAATCCGTAAAAAAGAAGTGGAAGGACCATTCCTTTGCAGCCGGAGCAAACCGGGACGAGATCGAGAGGGCTGCAGCAGAATTTGGTGTTGACCTTTGGAATGAACACTTTACAAATGTCATTTTTGCCATGCGTACCATTGCAAATGAGATTGGTCTGGCTGGAAATTTATCAACAGAAAGCTAAATAAACGGAGCGAGAGATGTCTGTTAAAGGTAAAGGGTTCATGATATGGAAAGTTCGAGATTGCGAAGGTGGCGATCCGGCGGCGATAACCTCTGAAGCCCGTAAAGCAAATCTAACGCACGTCTTAATAAAGATAGCAGACGGTGCCAGCGCTTACAACATCGTCAACAACGTAGACCAGGCAGCAGCAATTGTTCAACCCCTTAAAGCCTACGGTATACAGGTATGGGGGTGGCATTATGTTTACGGAAGCAATCCAACTGGAGAAGCTCAAATTGCCATTAACAGAACAAAACAACTCGGCTTGGATGGGTACATCATCGATGCTGAAAGCGAGTATAAAGCGTCCGGTATGGCTGCGGTCGCACGTTCGTTCATGACCAGCCTCCGAAACGGGTTACCCAATACCCCCATTGCCCTGAGTTCATTTCGATTTCCAACCATACACTCGTCGTTTCCATGGGACGCTTTTTTGGAAAAATGCGACTATAACATGCCCCAGGTATACTGGCAGGCTGCGCATAACCCCGATGCACAGCTTACCCGATGTGTGAACGAATTCAAAGCGCTCAAATATGTCCGCCCCATCATGCCCACCGGTCCAGTTTATCGCTATGGTGATTGGATGCCAACAGTTGAGGACATTGTTGTTTTTCTCAACACAGCTCAGACGCTGAATTTGAGTGCGGTTAACTTTTTCACCTGGGATTATCGCTCAATCTTGAGCTCGCTGTGGAATGCAATTGCTGCATACAACTGGAGTGACCCGCTTACACCCGATATCGCCCAGCAATACATCACTGCATTAAATTCACATAATCCTGCTACGGCAGCTTCGTTATACCGCTCTGATGCTGTTCATATCACCGCTGCACAAACCGTCCAGGGGACAAATGCGATATTGAGCTGGTATACCAAATTTTTCAACTCGGTACTTCCAAACGCTCAATTCATTCTAACCGGTTCACAAGGAACCGGTAACACGAGGCATTTTACCTGGATAGCATCTTCATCCGCCGGGAACGTCTCCAATGGAAGCGACACAATCGGCTTGATTAACGGGAAAATCGTCTACCATTACAGTTACTTTTCAATCCAAAAGTAATTGAAAAAGGAAAAACTATTTCCAAAAAGATAACTCATCGACAATTGGGGATAAATAGAATATATCGTCATTATCTTTAATCGGAAAGGCAGCTTTTCCCCTGACATTTCTACGTGACTGCGGCACTGCATCTACCCGAATGCTCTTCGCAGCAGCCTTTTGGAAGTGAACAACCCCACTCTGTGTGTTTTTACCAGCCAGGACACCCACCAGTTCCTCTCCATCTTTCAGCTTGCATGCATAGACACCTTGCCCATAACGCCCTTGACATGGGATCGATTCTGTCGGGATTCTCCACGCCAAACCGTTATTCGCAAGCAAGAGCGCTTCAGCATCATCCTTGAGACGAAAACCTGCAATAAGGTAATCACCGGAGGATAGTTTAATCCCATTAACCCCGGCAGCGACCAAACCCATTGGTCGCACTTCTTTTTCTGCAAACCGAATCGCCATGCCCTTCGCACTTACCAGACAGATATCCGATTCACCTTCGGTCAAAAAGGCAGCGATAATCGCATCCTCTTCATTGACTTTAGCAGCAACAAAAGCATGAGAAGACGGACCCGGCAGCTCTGACAGAACACTCTTTTTCACCAACCCGAAACGACTCACCGTGGTAAAAAACAATTTGGATAAATCAACATGGTTGGCTGGGACCGAAAATATTGCAGCGACCATCTCATCTTCATGAAAAGATGAAAACTTCGAAATTGAAGCTCCGGCGCTGAACTGGTCATTTTCCGGTAAAGCAGAAATTGCTGTGGATATCGCTCTACCATCTTCCGCAAGTACATACAGGGTGTTATGTGTATTGGTTTTCACCACCCATTGTGGAGCATCGCGCCCAGATACCCGTGGCAATTTATCACTGAGTGAGCGCGCAATGGATCCGTCAGCAGTAACTCCAACCCAAATGTTTTGAGAAGGCAACAAATCGGTAACGGTCAGCAAACCCTTTGCGGATTCTCCTGCTTCCAATGAAAAAATTTGCGTTCTCCGGCGATCTCCGTAGGTTTCCCGCATGGTTTCCAGTTCATTCTGCACCAATAAGCGTATTTTGCGGGGCGAAGCCAAAAGCTGCTCCAGTTCCTTTATCAGTGCCAGGATATTTTTATACTCTTCTTCGATCTTTTTTCGTTCCAACGCCGCCAGCCGTCGCAATTGCATCTCAAGAATGGCGTTTGCTTGAATTTCTGAAAGTTTAAACTTATTCATCAAACGGGTTCTCGCCTGGTCAACATCTGCAGCGCGCCGGATCAAGGCAATGATTTCATCAATGTTATTAACTGCTACACGCAAACCTGCCAGAATATGCTCGCGTTGGCGTGCCTTTTCAAGATCATACTCACTACGACGCCGAACAACCGTTATCCGGTGCTCAAGATAGACTTTTAGAGCCTGCTTTAGAGAAAGCAAGCGTGGCTCATTACCCACCAAGGCAAGTAGTGTCATCCCAAAAGTTGTTTGCAGCGGCGTCCTTTGGTACAGTTCGGACAAAACTTTCTCCGGTTCAGCGGTCTTTGATAACTCAATCACGATACGCATGCCTTGCCGGTCTGACTCGTCGCGCAAGTCGGATATCCCTTCAATCTTCCCTTCACGCGCCAGGTCGGCTATCCGCTCAATCAATGACGCCTTGTTCACCATATAAGGGAGTTCATTGATCAGAATGCGATTTCTACCCCGGCTCATCTCTTCCATCTGAACGACGCCGCGCACCAGGAACCTGCCACGCCCGGTAGCGTAAGAAGTGATCAAATCGCTATTTTCACCTTCCAAGAGGACAATACCACCTGTTGGGAAATCTGGACCTTTTACAAACGTCATTAAATCGGCAATCGAGACATCATCCAGTTTTTCCCATTTCCCCAACATGAGTTTCATGGCATCAATCAATTCGACCAGGTTATGAGGTGGAATATTGGTAGCCATACCTACTGCAATGCCGCTTGCTCCGTTGAGCAGTAAATTCGGTAAAGCTGCTGGCAAAACCGCAGGCTCCATCAATGTGCCGTCAAAATTGGGCGTGAAATCCACTGTGTTTCGATCGATTTGCGTCAGGAGTTCCAGAGCTGTTGGTAACATGCTGGCTTCCGTATACCTCATTGCTGCGGGGGGGTCTCCATCTATGCTGCCAAAGTTCCCCTGCCCGTCCACAAGCGGGTAACGCATGGAAAAATCTTGGGCAAGTCGAGCCATGGCTTCATAAACTGCCACATCACCATGTGGATGATATTTACCCATCACTTCACCAACAATCCTTGCCGATTTTCGATACCCCCCACCAGGACGCAATCCCATATCGAACATGCCATACAAAATTCTGCGTTGAACCGGTTTTAAGCCATCGCGCGCGTCAGGAAGGGCACGCGAAACGATCACACTCATGGCGTAATCGAGGTAGGATTGTTGCATTTCATGTTCAATGTCGATCTTTTTTACCAGCCCAATTTCCATTAAATCCTCTCACATCATTGTGTTTTCTTCTGCTATCTTACAAATAAATCCTTTATTCGTCAACATGTAACAAAAGGCTGTCCCGAATAGAACAGGACAGCCTTTCATGTGCTATGCACAGGTAAAGAGCTTATTCCTCATCGGATAAATTCTTCAGGGTGATTTCACTCAATGTATCCAAACCTAAATCATCCACTTCTTCATCACCAGTTTCTTCAACCGCAACTTCATCGTCATGTTCATGCTGAAAACGGCGTGCAGTAGTTGGGTCAAAGCGCCCTTCAATGAAGCCTGTTCCGGCAGGAATCAGCTTTCCAATAATCACGTTTTCTTTTAGACCAAACAGCGGGTCTTCAGTGGAGGCAATTGCAGCGCCAGCCAATACTTTGATAGTGTGTTGGAACGAGGCGGCAGAGAGAAAAGAATCTGTGCTCAACGATGCTTTTGTCACACCGAGCAGGATTTCTGTATACTTTGCTACCTGTTTTCCTTCGTTAGCCAGCCGCTCATTGACCTGTTTAACTTCCAAACGGTCCACAAGGTCGAGAGGAAGATACGGAGAATCTCCGGGGCGAGTAATTTGAACCTTTCCGACCATCTTACGCACGACCACTTCAAAGTGCTTGTCGTTGATGTTCTGTCCCTGAGCACGATACACTTTCTGAATCTCAGTTAACAGATACATCTCACAGGCTTCGCGTCCGTTGATTTTCAGAATGGTGTGAGGATTCAAAGAACCTTCCGTCAAAGGTTGACCGGCTTCCACCTTATCCCCGTCGCGAATGATCAGGCGAGAAGTGCTGGGAATATCATACTCTTCAGATTCGCTTTGTTCATACGAAACGAAAACCTTGCGCCCTTCAACCCTGATCCTGCCGGCATGTTGAGCGGTGATTGTTGCTTCACCCAGGTTGGCAATCACATCATTTACCTCAACCTGGTCTTCATCCTTAACAAGCACCTGCCAATTCTCTGGGATCTCGAAGACATCACTGACCAATTCGCTACGTTCTACGCGAACCACACGTTGATCGCTATACCGATCAGACTGAATTACATGCGCTGTGCCGGCAATAGCTGTTACAACAGCTTCACCTTTGGGTTGACGTCGAGCTTCAAAAAGCTCTTCAACACGCGGCAAACCAGTCGTGATATCGCCGCCTGCCGCAACACCACCAGTATGGAAAGTACGCAAAGTTAGCTGCGTGCCAGGCTCACCAATGGATTGTGCAGCAACGGTTCCAACCGCAGCGCCCAGTTCTACCATCTCGCCACGACCTAAATCCATACCATAACAACGAGCGCAAACGCCATGGATTAACTCGCAGGTAAACGGAGAGCGGACAAGTATTTCTTCAACTCCCGCATTCACAATCAACCGAACGCGGTCATGATCGAGCATGTCATTGGCTTCACCCAGAATCTCTCCGGTCTTCGGATCGACAACGCGGGTTGCCAATAGTCTTCCATACAATCGTGTTGAGAAAGACTGCCCGGCAACATTATCTGATTTCCGCAGGAGCATCCCTTCTTTGGTTCCACAATCTTCAGCATTGATAATCAGGTCTTGAGCAATGTCAACCAGGCGCCGGGTCAGGTAACCAGCATCAGCTGTACGTAGGGCAGTGTCTGCCAGACCTTTCCGCGCGCCGTGTGTAGAAATGAAATATTCCAAAGCAGTCAGACCCTCGCGGAAGTTGGACTGAATCGGCAGGCGGATGATACGCCCGGCTGGGTCAGCCATTAAACCACGCATACCAGCAAGCTGCGAAATTGGACCGAAACCACCTTTGGTAGCGCCTGAGTTAGCCATGGTGGATAAGTTACCAAAAGGATCCATGTGATTTCTGACAGCATCGGCAACCTGGCGGGTTGTCTGCTGCCAGATTTCGATGATACGTTCATTACGCTCTTGTTCAGTCAGCAAACCGCGGCGATAATCACGGTTGAGTTTATCCACTTCCTGTTGGGAAGCGCCGAGAATTTCCACTTTTTGGGGTGGAATGGTGATATCTGCAACCGCCAGGGTAGACCCAGACCGCATGGCATACTCAAAACCAATATCTTTCACATGGTCAGCCACCTGAGTTGTGACACTCTGTCCGCAAACCTCATACACATCAGCAACAAGGTCTTTCACACCACCTTTGTCCAATACCATATTCACAAATTGGACTTCAGGGGGCAAAATCCGGTTGAAGATTACACGACCTACCGTTGTATCCACAACACGCTGCTCAGATTTCTTTAACCGGTTGCCGTTTTCATCAAACCAGGTTTCTGTTTGCAGTTTAATACGACTATGAAGTTCCACCTGTCCCAATTGCAGAGCCAGTTCAACCTCATCCATATCAGAGAAGATCCGACCATCACCTTTATGAGGTTTATCAATATCCTGCGTCAGGTAATAAACACCCAACACCATATCCTTTGATGGGCTGATAATCGGCTCACCATCAGCGGGTTTCAACAGGTTCCGGGATGAAAGCATCAGGTTACGAGCTTCCCAAACGGCTTTTCCAGACAATGGCACATGCACAGCCATCTGGTCGCCATCAAAGTCTGCATTGAAAGCAGTCGTAACCAGCGGGTGCAATTGAATGGCGCTGCCTTCGATAATAACTGGTTCAAAAGCCTGAATACCCAGACGGTGAAGTGTTGGAGCGCGATTCAACAGAATGGGGCGGTCTTTAATGACCTCTTCCAAAACCTCCCAAACCTCTGGGCGGTTGCGTTCAATGAAACGGCGAGCGCCCTTCACATTAGAGGCAAAACCTTGTGAAACAAGACGCGCGATAACGAAGGGGCGATAAAGTTCCAGTGCCATCGTTTTGGGAAGACCGCATTGGTACAGCTTCAAGTTCGGACCCACAACAATCACCGAGCGTCCGGAATAATCCACACGCTTGCCCAACAGATTGCGGCGGAACCTCCCTTTCTTGCCTTTGAGCATATCGCTCAGAGACTTTAATTCTCTTCGCCCACGTCGAGAAAGTGCTTTGCCACGTTGAGAATTGTCAATCAACGAGTCAACAGCTTCCTGGAGCATGCGTTTTTCATTGCGAACAATCACATCTGGGGCACCCAGCTCAAGCAATCTTTTCAAACGATTGTTGCGGTTGATCACCCGGCGATAAAGGTCGTTTAAATCAGACGTGGCAAAACGTCCGCCATCCAATTGCACCATCGGGCGCAGGTCAGGAGGAATCACCGGCAGGATGGTTAAAATCATCCACTCCGGACGGTTCCCAGACCGTCGGAATGCTTCGACAACCTTCAATCGACTCGTCGCTTTTTTGCGTTTCTGCTTACTGCGAGAGGTTCTCACTTCCTTCCAGAGTTCATCGGAAATCTGATCCAGGTCAAGGCGTTTGAGAATGTCGTAGAATGCTTCAGCGCCCATGTCAGCGCGGAAAACTTGACCCCACCGTGATTTCAGCTCGCGGTAACGGCTCTCGGTGAGGAAAGTAAATTCGCGCAGCTCATGAAGTTCATCACGCAACCCGGAATTTTGGCTCTGCGACTCAACCGATTGATCTTCCAACTGGTTGCGAAGGGCTTCCATCTGTTCGTCAGCTTCTGCTCGCAATTGGTCAATCTGAATTTTGATCTCATCGATCTCGCGCTGTTGTTGTTCTTTGAAAGCACCTTCAATTTCACCCGGGTTTCCAATCACCGCTGCTTGGGCTTTTTGCTCAATTAAGGCATCGTAGTCATCAATTTTTTCAGGTTCAAGATAGTAGCGTCCTTCGCCATATTCTATGAACTGGCCCACCGTCACAT
>CAYRRA010000070.1:0-21367 GCA_964426355.1 uncultured Anaerolineaceae bacterium | reverse complement strand
GCTACGGGTTCCCTGGGAACCCGCTGAGATGTTTTGGGAAGCGCTGCAATCCCTCTGGCTTACGCACATGCTGGTGATGAGCGATGAAAACTACCCCGGACCCGGTCTCTCCTTTGGTCGTATCGACCAGTATCTCTTCCCTTACTGGCAACGTTCCATCCAGGATGGTATGCAGCGCGAGTTTGGCAAGGAGATGCTCAAATGCTTTTGGATCCACGCCAATACCGCTTACGATAACATGATCCGCACCGGCGGTAACCAGGGTATCACCGCCGGGTATGGGCAGCTCATCACCCTTTCCGGCATGGGTAAGAATGGAGAGGACCTGACCAATGACCTGACGTATGCTATCCTGGAAGTAATCGATGAGATGTCGCCTATCTTAGAGCCCAAACCGAATGTACGCCTGCATCGCAGCAGCCCGGATGCGCTCTACGAAAAAATCGTCGATATGATTGCCTCCAGCCAGGGGGCTCCCTTCCTGCTCAACTTTGATGAGCGCTCTATTGCAGGGATGCTGCGCCAGGCGCGTAAATCCGGTATGGAACACCTCATCAACCCGGACAATGTGCATGAATACGCCCCGGTTGGCTGTCTTGAAAATACGATGGTGGGCAACGACCGTTCCGGCACGGTGGACGCCAACCTGAACTTGTTGAAAGCCGTGGAACTGGCGCTCACCGGCGGCTACAACTTGCTGCCGTTTACCGACCCGATGACCGGTAAAACCGAGAAGCCAGCCCTGGTTGGCGCTGAGACCGGCGATGCACGCAAATTCACAACCTGGGAACAGTTCTGGGATGCGTACTGTGTCCAGACGCGCTTTATCATCCGCAAGATTGTGGAGCTATATGACCGCACCGATGCCATTCGTGCTCGCTTCAGCCCGACGCCTTACCTCTCCTGCATGGTGAAAGGTTGCGCAGAAAAAGGGCTGGATGTGAACCAGGGCGGCGCCGAGTTGAATTACGTCACCATCGAAGCAGTGACCTATGCCACCACCGTCGATTCGCTGCTGGCGGTTAAGTACCTGGTATTTGATAAGAAGCTTTGCAGTATGGCGGAATTAATCCAGGCGCTCAAGGATAATTGGGTCGGGCATGAGGTGTTGCAGGCACAGGCGCTCAACCGCGCCCCCAAGTACGGGCGCGATGACGATGAGGCTGACCGCATGGGAACGGCGGTGATGGAATTGTGGAGCGAAGAAACCTGGCAATACACCACGTCTACCACCGGGCGCCGTTTCCGCCCCGGTATGCTGAGCTGGAATTACTGGATTGCTGATAGTTTTATCCTGCCTGCCAGCCCGGATGGGCGCGCCAGGGGTAAATTCCTTTCTAATGCAATCTGTCCTTCCAACGGAGCCGATACCAACGGTCCTACCGCCAACGTCAATTCGGTCGGAAAGGTACTGGGCGGTAAAGCCGATCCAGGACAAGGCGATTTTGAGGAATTTGTCAACCTGTTGCCCAACGGAGCCAGCCACACGATGACTTTCAGCCCTTCGCTGCTGCGCGACCCGGAACATAAGAACAAGTTCAAGGCTTTTCTGCGGGCGTATACCGAAAATGGCGGTACGGCTTTGCAGATCAATATGATCGATGCAGATATGCTGCGGGATGCCCAGAAACACCCCGAAAATTACCGCCACCTGCTGGTGCGGGTGACCGGTTATAACGCTTATTTCACTGCGATTGGCAAAGAACTGCAGGATGAGATCATCGCCCGTGAAACGCATCGTCTGTGAGGTCGACCCGGTGAATTCAACAACCCTTACAACCGACCGGGTTACGCTTTCTGATTTGCAGGCATTCACCCTGCATTTGCAGCGGCTTTCCACCGAGGACGGACCCGGTCTGCGCACCACGGTTTTCTTCAAGGGCTGCCCGCTGCGCTGTGCCTGGTGTCATAACCCGGAAAGCATTTCTCCCCGGGCACAGCTCCAATGGCTTGAGACGCGCTGTATCGGCTGCCGCACCTGTTTAAGTGTTTGCCCTCACGGCAGCCTGGCATTGGGTGAACAGGGCATGACGCTCAACCGTGCAACCTGTGATGCTTGCGGGTTGTGTGTTGACGCCTGTCCGGGTGCTGCACTGGAAATGCTCGGTATGCACATCTCGCTGGAAGACCTGATGACTGAAGTGCTTAAAGACCGCGCTTATTACGAGAAATCGGAGAACGGCGGGGTAACCCTATCCGGTGGTGAACCATTGATGCAGCCGGAATTTGCGCTGGCATTCCTGCAGCGATTGAAAAGAGAAGGCATTCACACTGCGTTGGATACCTGCGGATTGATTTCGCGGCAGACGTTGGAAAGAGCGCTGCCGTTCACCGATCTGGTCCTCTTCGATATCAAGGAGATGGACAGCGAAAAACATGCCCGTTTCACCGGACAGCCCAACGAACGCATCCTGGAGAACCTGGCGTTCCTTGCCGATGCAATCCGCGAAAATGGCAGTCAGACGCGCCTGTGGGTGCGCACCCCGCTCATTCCGGGAGCCAATGCCACGCCGGAGAATGTATCTGCCATTGGGGCGCACATTGCCAGCCTGGGCGGCGTGGTAGAACGCTGGGACTTGCTGGCGTTCAACAACCTGGCAAAAGACAAATACCGCCGGCTGGATCTCGAATGGTGTTTTTTGGATACACTGCTGCTCAGCCAGCAAGAACTGGCGTACTTTAACGATGTCGCCTGCTCTTCGGGTGTCGATGCATCCATCGTTAACGCCTCCGGTGCGGTGAAACCGAACAATTGACCCTCTTTCAATGATCAGGAGAACGGAAAATGCAGACAAAACCAGTTTTTACCCAGTTTTCAGAAGCCGATATGAAAAATTTCGAACCGACGATGAAGATCGGTTTGCTGGCAACGGTTTCACCGCAAGGCTCGCCGCACATCACCTTGCTTTCTTCGTTAATGGCAGCCGCACCCATCCAGATGGTCTGGGGGCAGTTCACCGAGGGGATGGTTTATGATTTTGTGCGCACAAACCCCAAAACCGGCTTTCTGATTATGAACCTGGACAAGGAAGTCTGGCGCGGAAAAGCTACTTATACACACGCTTTGCGCTCCGGTAAGGATTATGATTTTTACAACAACACTCCGATGTTTCGCTACAACGCTTATTTTGGCGTGCATACGGCACATTACCTCGACCTGGTAGAGTATTCCAGCAAGGAGAGCCTGCCAATGGGCAGTATCGTGCTGGCATCCATCGCAACCCTGCTGGCAGCCAAACTGACCTGCAGAAAGGCGGAAGCGGTGCTGAACACCTGGACGCGCTGCCTGATGGACAAGATCGGCAATCTCAAATTCCTGGCATACCTGGACAAAGATGGTTTCCCGTGCATCATCCCCATCATCCAGGCAATGTCGGCGGACAGCGAAACGATCCTCTTTTCCAGCGGTGTTTACCGGGATGATTTAAGAGCCATCCCACAGGGCGCCGAGGTGGCGATTTTTGGCATGTCGCTGGATATGACTGATGTGCTCATGCGCGGGCGCTTTGAGGGGATTCGGGGTCATGCCGGTGTGCGCTGTGGCAACGTGCGCGTTCATTGGGTATACAACTCCATGCCGCCCAACCCCGGCGTGATTTACCCCAAGGTGAAGGTTACACCCGTGCGCGAATTTGGCGAGTGAACAGGCGGCGGTGCAGCGGTAACGGTGATTCTTCATCGTGAGATTGGTGAGTTGAAAATAGAGAGATGTAACCAGTGCAGTACCTCGGCTTTTGTGATCTGTAACGAGTAAACCGTAATTTGTTTAACCCATTGCGCCGGGTGTAAAAATTTCGAAATCCCTCTTCTTTAGGGGAATTTCTGGTTTGCTATGGCTTGCGAACATTGCCCTCTCCACTACAACCTGCCAGATTCAGGTAACCCGTGATTGAGCAATGTATCATTTGTGATGGGTAGTGCGTTCCACAACACGATCGGTTTCACCGCTCTCATTGGGCATCCGGTAATGGTTCAAACCCCGGCGGCGCGCTGTTTTCTGCCGATGCGATTCATCCCTCGGCGAACAAGGTTGAAGAGCACTCTATTGTTCCGAGCGGAACGAGGAATCCGCTCGGTCTATGCACAGCAGCGCAGCCTGCCGGGCAGGGGCAATAGTGATCCCTCGCTTGCGCTTCGGGATGACAATCTGACCTGCGTTCCAATTCCCCCTCGAAACCCAACAACAGCCACTGCGCCTTGCTTCAACCCAATCACCGTTTCTCCATTACGGATCACCAGATTTTCCAGGGTTTTGAGTAGTTTGGAGTAGAATCCCTACTGTAGAGATAATTATCTCGACAAGTAATTCGTATATTAAGGAACACTTTGGATGGAAGAGAAAAAACGCATCCTGATATTGACGGCTGACACGGGTTTTGGTCATCGGAGCGCAGCAAATGCACTGGTGGCGGCTTTGGAGCAGTACCATGCAGATGAATGCCAGGTTACGCTGCTTAACCCGCTGGATGACCGCCGGGCACCATTTTTTCTGCGAGAAGCCGCAGCCGATTATGACCGCCTGGTGCGCAACGTCCCCGAATTGTATCGCTTGGGCTACGATCTTAGCGACAACGAAGTCTCCAGCCTGATCCTGGAAAGCCTGCTGACAGTATCATTGTTTGAAATCATGCGCGATATGGTGCGTAAGATTGACCCGGATGTGATCGTTACCACATACCCGGCATACCAGGCGCCGCTGGTGGCGTATTACACCATTTCCCGCACTCATATTCCCCTTGTCAGCGTGGTGACTGACCTGGCAAACGTACATCACATCTGGTTCAACCCGGATTTGGATCTGTGCCTGGCGCCAACGGTTGAAGTGCAAACCCTGGCACAGGAAAATGACATCGCGCCGAATAAAGTGCAGGTTACCGGCATCCCGGTTTCTCCGGTTTTTTCACAGACACTGCAAACAAAACGCGAGTTACGCATGCAGTTAGGCTGGGATCCCGATCTCCCCACCTTTCTGGCAGTTGGCAGTCGCCGTGTGGCGCAGTTGGTGCAAATGCTGAATGTATTCAACCATTTCGGTCGACCCCTCCAGGTGATCGCCGTGGCTGGCAAGGATGAAGAGCTGTATGCCCGGTTGAAACAGATTAACTGGCACATCCCTGCGCAGGTTTATAACTTTGTCGGTAATATGCCCCAGTTCATGCTGGCATCCGATGCCATTGTCTGCAAGGCAGGCGGATTGGTTGTGACTGAGTCGTTGGCTGCCGGTCTGCCTATTTTGCTGATTGACATGCTCCCAGGTCAGGAGGAAGGCAACCGGGATTACGTGTTGGAGAAAGGCGTCGGTGTGATGGCCGATACGCCGATCCAGATGCTGGAGACGCTCTCGCATTGGCTGGCAGAGGGTGGAGCCTTGCTCAAGAAATATGCAACACAGGCACAGAAGATGGGTCGACCCGATTCAGCGCTGCATGCTGCCCGGTTGATCCTGGATACTGCCCGGAACCGCACGGATAAGGGCATTGGTTCGGAGGGTAAGCGCGCCCCACTCATCGAACTGTTGACGCGCAATAATATCCCCCTGGCGAGAGAATAAAGGGGATTGAGCTTGTCTCTTTCTGCCCTGCTGATTGAACTTTAAAGAACACAAGGTAGATTGCATCAATGAAAAAATCAGGAACCCGTGTTGGTTTGGTTTTACTGGCATACCTCGCTTTTATCTCGCTGGGGCTGCCGGATGGTTTGTTAGGCGTGGGCTATCCTTCTATGCGGGCAAGCTTCTCTCTCAGTATTGATTCACTGGGTATGCTGCTTTTCACGAGCATGGTAGGTTACCTCACCTCTAGTTTTTCCAGCGGCAGGCTGCTGGCTCACCTGGGGATTGGCAAGCTGTTGGCATTGAGCTGTGCTGCTACCGGTGCGGCTCTGGTTGGTTATACCCTGGTGCCCGCCTGGTGGATGCTGGTGTTATTGGGGCTCGTGACCGGACTGGGAGCAGGGGGAATCGATGCGGGTCTGAACACCTATATCGCTGCAAATTTTGGGGCGGGTACGATGCAGTGGCTGCACGCCAGCTATGGCATTGGGGTTACCCTCGGTCCGATCATTATGACCGCAGGATTGAAATTTCTCGACTCCTGGAGGGCGGGTTATGTGAGTGTAGGTGCTGCTCAATTGGCGCTGGCAGCCGGGTTTGCGCTGACATTGCCCACCTGGCAGCGGATGACGGATTCGCCTGAACCAGAGCACCCGCAACGGTTAACCGAATTCAAGACTTCATTTTCCGAGACCCTGCGCCAACCGTTTGTATGGGTCAGTGTTGTCTTGTTTCTGCTGTATGCCGGTGCTGAGGTTTCTCTGGGTGCCTGGGCGTATTCACTGCTGACCGAATCGCGTGGGATCCCTCCTGAAACAGCCGGCTTATGGGCAGGCAGTTATTGGGGAACCTTTACTATTGGCAGGTTGCTGGCAGGGTTATACACGCGCCGCGTGGGTGTGCACACGTTGATCTTGTGCAGCCTGTTGGCAGCACTGGGTGGTGTGATTCTGCTGTGGTGGAACCCGTCCAACACTGCCAGCCTGGTGGGTGTCGTCTTGATCGGTTTTGCGATTGCGCCGATCTTTCCGGGGCTGGTCTCTGGCACCAGCCGGCGGGTTGGAATGCGCTTTGCTGCCAACACCATTGGTATGCAAATGGGTGCGGCTGGGGTGGGTGCATCTTTGATCCCCGGGTTAGTGGGTGTGCTGGCGGAGCGTTTTTCACTGGAGGTTATTCCGGTGTGCCTGTTTGTTTTGTTTGTTCTGTTACTGGGTTTGTACGTCTTCTTTGTGCAATTGAACTCAAATCAGGACGCAGAATTGGAAAAGCCAACTTGAGCCATCGGGCAGCAAGCTGCATCTTAAGCGGAACAACGCAAGTGCATCAGGATTGCAGGTAATGGTAAAAACCGGAAAGGTATGCGCCTTGCTGCTGGCTGAAAAGCCCGTTCAGGTTGAGCAAAATCACCAGTTGAAAACCGATGCGCGCAAAACCTTTAACAAAGTCCATATCCTGGTTGAACGGGAATGAGGGCGGGTGAATGGTGATGGCGGAAGGAACGCTGAGGAAGTTTTCGATTGAATCGACCATTAACCCTACCTGGGCATCCTGAACTCGGATGAGTAGCGTACGCGTCTCCCTGCTGACCGGGATGGTCGGCATTCCGAGATGCTTGCGCAGGTCGACCAATGGTGTTTTTTCACCGCGTACCAGGATGATGCCTTCCACAAAATCGGGAGCATGAGGGTGCGGGTTGATCTGCGGTGCGTTGGAAACAGAGAGGATATCCTGCACCGTGAAGCCATACGGTTCATCGTTGAGATAAAAGACTACCAGTTGTTCCTGCTGGTTTAGCTGCACGCGAGGTTCTGCTTTAGGCGCAGTGTATTGTGGTTGGGCAGTGCGAGGTGGGCTGGCGGGACGGCGTGAGGAGGTTGGGGCAGTTCGTGGATTATACTGGCGGTCTAACTCAGCGCGCTTCTGTGACTGCCGCAACAGCGTATATGCTTCATTGATTTGCTGCATGACCAGTGTGGCTTCGCGAGCCGGGTTGAGGTCAGGGTGATAACGCAGCGCCATACGCCGGTAAGCGGTTTCAATGATAGTCTGATCCGCATTTGGATCAATTCCCAATATCTTGTAAGGGTTCTGGTGGATATTCGGCTGCATCTCGCCTTAATTGTACAACATTAAATGCCCTGTGATTGAATACGGTTTCTATAAAACAAATCGGGCGCTGTGATACGCCCGATTCCTTTTTATTTACACTAATCTTATGCCTTTTTAAGGACCAACATGCCAGTTGCGGTCTCTACGACTGTGTAACCGGCTGGAACAGCATCCAAAGCGCCTTCTTTTACCTCTTTGGCGAAATAATACAGGCTGGATGTCTTTCCATCTTTTAATTCTCGCGTCTTGGCGTGCAGGTAATAGGTCACGCCCTTTTTGTTCGTATGTTTATATGCCATGATTAGTCTCCTTCATCATTTTGATTGCAGATATAAGGGTATTCAACAACCCCATAAGGTTTAGTTTATCACAGGAATTCCAATCCTGGAATTGCTTTTATCATGAGAATTTTCTTACCTGGGATGCGAAAACACCTTGTTTGAAACCCCCTTACACCGGCAATGTGAGTAAGAAAGGGTCTTTTTCAGATGTTTTTAATACGGGGATAACAATCTCTCAACACGGATTCTCATCAGTTACGTTATAATTACGCAAAATGAAACGACACATTCTATGGTTGACGATCATACTCTTGCTGGGTCTATGGGGATGTGGTGTGAGGCAACCTGCGATTACGGGTGAATCAGGTCAGGCTGCCACTTCTTCTTTGTACATCGAAAACAAAGGCTCTGATACGATGGTCAACCTGGCTTTAGCCTGGGCTGAAAAATACCAGACGATACAGCCAGGATTGCAAATTTCTGTTACAGGCGGCGGGTCTGGAACGGGCTTGGCAGCGTTGAATAACGGGACGGTTGATATTGCCAATGCATCGAGAGCCATCAAACCTGAAGAGGTTGAGGCGATTGTTGCACAGGGGGTAGAACCCGTGGAATACGTCGTTGCACGGGATGCGATTGCTGTAATTGTTAACCTGGATAACCCCATCGATAAACTGACTCTTGAGCAGGTTTCCAGGATTTATAAAGGAGAAATCACCAACTGGAGCGAACTGGGCGGTGAAGATCGACCAATTGTGTGTACATCGCGTGAGACCAATTCGGGGACTCATGTCTATTTCCTCGAGGAAGTCATCCGCCTGGGAAATTCAGAAGATAAAAACATTTTCTCAGCCAATACGCTTCTGCTGCCCTCTTCGGAAGGAATTATTGCAGAGGTTCGAGACAACCCGAATGCGATTGGTTATGATGGGTTGGGTTATGTTACGGAAGACGTGAAGGTAATTGCATTAGCACGCAGCGAGGAGGAAGAATATATCCTGCCCTCAATGGAGACTGTAACCGATAGCAGTTACCCGATTGCGCGCGACCTGTACATGTACACGCGCGGTGAACCCCAGGGTGAACTGAAAACATATATTGAATGGATTTTTTCGGGTGAAGCACAGCAAATTGTAAACAACCTGGGTTTTGTGCCTGTGGTCCGATAAAGTAACTGGTGGATGGTGAAATGATTACCAGACGGAACATTTTCAGTGAAAGATTAATCACCAGGGTGATTCAATTTGCTGGTTATCTGAGCATTTTGTTTGTCAGCTTGATCTGTCTTTTTTTGCTCAAAGAGGGCTTACCGAGCCTGGGAGAAGTAGACATCCGCTCTCTGCTGGGTACCCGCTGGTATCCAATTGAAGAGATGTACGGTATTTTGCCCCTCATGCTGGGTTCACTGACCGTCACCATCGGCGCTACACTGATTGCTGTGCCATTGGGTGTGTTGACAGCGATTTTTATCTCAGAAGTGGCTCCCCCCTGGGCAAATGAATTTCTCAAGCCGTTTATTGAAATCCTGGCAGGGATTCCCTCGGTGGTTTTGGGTTTTATCGGTATTTTGGTTTTGGCGCCGTTTCTGCGCATTAACCTGAACCTACCCACCGGCTTGACTGCGCTGGCAGGGTCGCTGCTGCTGGGTTGGGCTGCTATCCCGACCATTGTCTCGATTGCAGAGGATGCGCTCAATGCGGTGCCGCCGTCTTACCGGCACGCCGCGTATGGCGTAGGCGCCACGCGCTGGCAGACGATCTGGGGCATCACCTTCCCTGCCGCTCGCTCTGGTATTCTTACGGCGATCATGTTGGGGGTAGGCAGGGTGATTGGCGAGACGATGGCGGTGATGATGGTTACCGGGAATGCCCCAACCATGCCGGATGGGTTGCGTTCGTTCATTCAACCGGTGCGGACGATGACCGCCACCATCGCATCCGAAATGGGCGAGGTCGCCAGCGGTAGCGTGCATTACCACGTACTCTTTCTTATTGGGATCATCCTGTTTTTGTTTTCGTTGGCGATTAATATTGTTGCGTTTTTCATCAGTTTGCGACGCATTAAACGACAAGAGAGGCTTTTGTCATGATGCCTGGAAATTTACCCTCCGATGCGTTGCAGGTGGCAAAAAAAAGGACTACGCTTACGCCACGGCAAAAAGAAAAATTAGGGTTTGGGTTGCTGGCGCTGGTCAGCCTGATAACAGTTTTGCCTATTATTGCGCTGCTGGTGTATATCTTAATCCAGGGTGCTTCTACGATTAGCTGGGAATTTTTGACTGCGATGCCGCGCGACGGCATGAGGGCAGGCGGTATCTTGCCGGCGATTATTGGGACACTCATTCTCACTGCAGGAACTGCGCTGTTTTCTGTCCCGCCGGGGATTGCGGCTGCAATCTACCTGGCGGAATACGCCAAGGATACGCCCTTGACGCGCGCTATTCGAATCGCAATGGTGAACCTGGCTGGTATCCCTTCTGTGGTGTACGGTCTCTTTGGCTTGGGTTTGTTTGTTGTGTTTCTCCGATTTGGGACAAGCATACTGGCGGCTTCTCTGACACTCTCCATCATGACGTTGCCGGTCATCATCAGCACAACCGAGGAAGCGCTGCGCACTGTGCCAACGTCTTTTCACCCGGTCAGTATCTCGCTGGGCGCTTCCCATTGGCAGACGATCTGGCGGATCAAGCTGCCGCAGAGCTTGCCGGGTATCCTGACCGGAATTATCCTGGGGTTGGAACGGGCAGCAGGAGAAACCGCGCCGATATTGTTCACCGGGGCAGCGTTTTTCTTGCCGCGGTTACCCAACTCGCCGTTCGATGCCACTATGGCACTGCCATACCATCTCTTTGTCATTTCCACACAGGTACCGGGCATGCCGATCCAGATCCAATACGGTACAGTTCTGGTTTTGCTGGTATTTGTGCTTGGGATGAACCTGGTGGCGACCATCATCCGTTCCCGCGCACGAGCCAGGCGGCAGTGGTGAGGCAGCAATGACAGAAATCATCATTGAGCACCTGAACGTACGCTATTCCGATGGGGCAGAAAGCCTGCGCGACATTAATTTAAAAATGTTGAGCAATGCAGTGAATGTCCTCTTTGGACCCGCTGGTGGTGGAAAATCTACACTGCTGCGCACGTTAAACCGGTTGAACGATCTTACCGATGTGGAGCTGGTATCAGGCAGAATCCTGTTCAACGGGGAAAATATTCTTGATCCCAAAACCGATGTAATCGAACTGCGCCGAAAGGTGGGGATTGTTTTCTCGCGCCCAATCCCGTTACCGCTCTCCATTTACGAGAATGTTTGTTACGGGCTGAGGATGGCGGAAGTTCGACGCAAAGCCACGCTGGATGAAGCGGTTGAATGGGGTTTGCGTATGGCGGTGTTGTGGGACGAGGTGAAGGACCGTTTGGGTGATCCTGCCAGTGCGCTTTCCGGCGGGCAACAGCAACGGCTGTGCCTGGCGCGTACGCTGGCTTTACGCCCCGAAGTGATTCTGCTGGATGAACCCACCTCGGCGCTGGATCCTGTCTCGACTGCCCGGATTGAAAGCCTGCTGGTGGAATTAAGAAATGAGTTTACCATTATCCTGGCACCGCATAATACCCAACAAGCGGCACGGGTAGCCGATTTTGCCGCTTTCTTCCTGCAAGGAGAATTGATTGAAACAGGTGATTATCAGATATTCACCAATCCAAAAGATTCCAGGACGCAGGAATATATCGAAGGACGTTTTGGCTAATCGCTCTCTGTTACCTCTGTAAGACTGTGGTTGACTAATACCGCGGAATTTTCAAAATTCCCCTTGCAGTTGGCAAATAAATTGCATCTTTTTTTTAGATCGGTTCCCTTTGGGCACTGATTAGGTGCTTTGTTAACGCCAAAGTGGAATTCGGGAATAGTTTAAGTGAGTTTGACAAAGCGCCATTCGTCCAACCTGGAAAATATATTTTGAAACACAATTTGTGCCAGGATTGCAGGATTGTTTTCATTTTCGTATATCTACTTTTCGGATAAAATACAGAGGATATTTGGCTTCAAAACACATCTCACCCGAAACACACACGCTCTTAATGCTGGAGGATGATTCATCCACGATGGCAAATCTGCAATGGGAACGGAATGATGTCTTTCAGAAAGTCATCGACTGCCTGGACCAGGCGGTTGTTGTAATGGATCATCAGGGGGTTTTGCTGTATGCTAACTGGTATGCCCGCCAGCATTTTTTTGGTGATGAACGCCTGGGCGGAAAACTATCTTTACCTTTTCCACTTAAGCCTGGGTGGCACCCGGCAGTTTCATTGCAGACCGATTCTGGGAAACGTTTGTTGGATATCAAGGTGATGGCATCCCGCTGGGCTGAGGATGATGCTTACCTTGTTTTTTTTGCAGAATACGGTAAGGATTTTCCCCTTCACCATGTGGATTCCCTTTTATCTTCGTTATGGAATGCACTGGAAGATCCGGTGTTTATTCTGAATACCGATGGGGTCATCCTGAATGCCAACACAGCGGCGAAGTTGAAGCTAAATCGTACTGCGAAAAAACTGGTGGGGCAATCATTGACCACTTTGATTGAACTGGGTCGGCAGGACGAATTTTCAGACGTAATGCAGCAAGCAATACAGCAACATGCAGCCATCTTCACCGGTTTTCTCCAAACACAAAACCCGCTTCCGGTTGAAATTTTGTTCAAAGCGGAAAAGCAAGCGCAAGGTAAGGTCATGTTCGCTTTCTGCCGTGATTTGAGCCATTACAGTGTGTTGGAGGAACAGGTAGATAGGTTGAGAGGGCAATTGGATGAAGCGCTTGAATCGGCGTATGCATTTCAATGGGGTATGGTCACGGATGCTGATGGTAAATTATGTGTACGCTCTTTGTCGTCATCTGCCGCGCGTGTAACTGGTTATCCAGTGGAAGATTTCATCACCGGGCAAAAGAATTGGTTGCACATTGTCCATCCTGAAGACCGGGCTTATGTGGAAGAACACCTGATGCATTGGGTCATTGGTCGGCAGCGCGAGACCCTGGAATACCGGTTTATGAGGTCGGATAACACGATTCGATGGGTGCAGGATGTCCTGGAATCTCGCCGGATTGTTGCGGGGCGTGTTTATCTGAACGGGTTGCGCAAAGACATCACCGAATTAAAACGTGCCGAGGAGACCCGCCAGCAGTCCAGTGAGCAATTGCTGCAGTGGGTGAATGAATTGAAGCAGCGGAACAGCGAGGCAACGTTATTTAATGAAATGGGTGACCTGCTTCAAAGCTGTGTAAATTATGAAGAAATCTTCATGGTGGTGCGCCGTTTTGCCCTTGAATTGTTCCCTGAACAATCCGGAGCGCTCTATTTGTATGATGCATCGGTCAATTTGCTGGAACAGGTGGTATCGTGGGGTGATAACCCACCTGAAGCCCGAGATTTTGACCCCGATGATTGTTGGGGGCTGCGCCGGAATAGCGCCCAGGTTGCCAACGGCAGCACCGATGTGCATTGCAAACATGTTGAATTGGATCAATGCCTTTCATACCTTTGCGTTCCCATGACCGTGCAAACCGAGACCCTGGGGTTGTTTCATCTTTGCAGCAATCAAAAGAAACCCTTGGAACATCTTGCGCAAATTTCTTTGATGTTCGCCAGCCGTGTGGCGCTCGCACTTTCCAACCTGCGCTTGAGTGAAACCTTGCGGCGGCAATCCATCCATGACTCGTTAACTGGTTTGTATAACCGCCGTTACCTGGATGAGATGCTCAACCGCGAATTACGGCGCGCCATCCGGCACGAACGCCCTATCGGGATCATCATGGCGGATATTGACCACTTTAAAGAATTTAACGACCAGTTTGGACACGCCGCAGCGGATGTGGTCTTGAAAGAAGTGGCGCGGTTTTTACAGGCGCAGGTGCGCGGAGAAGACATTATGTGCCGCTACGGTGGTGAGGAATTTATTGCTGTGCTGGTAGAGGCTTCATTGTGGGACACTGAAAAACGCGCCAACCTCTTACGGGAAGGCGTGGAAGCGCTTTCGGTGCGTTATGGCGAGGTAACCCTGGGAAATGTGACCATCTCCCTGGGTGTTTCGGCATTTCCTCAACACGGCAAGACTGTGCAGGCATTGATCGAATCTGCTGATAATGCGCTTTATAAAGCCAAACGAGCAGGCAGGAACTGCGTGATGACGGCAGATTGAGGATTCTTTCCAGAAGATACCACCCGAATACAACAAGATAGGCGGTAAGTTTTGCCCGCTATACCTGGGTTTTTTGGGTATAGGATGCTGCTGCTACCTGGTTGCGTCCCTGTCTCTTTGCCTGATAAAGAGCCTGGTCGGCTGCCTCAATCAAAGCCGCCGGGCTCTCGCAGTTGGGGTAGCTGGATACACCCGCACTCATCTGCACAGTGAAATCGGTTTGACCGCCGCGGTGATGAATGCGTGCAAACCCGGAGCGCAGTTCATCCAGCAGTTTTACCGCAGCAGGTTGAGGGGTATCCGGAAGGATAATAGCGAATTCTTCTCCACCATACCGCCCGATGATGTCGGATTTACGCAGTCTTTGGGTGAGGAAACGTGCCATGCTTTTGAGTACCCGATCTCCCGCTCCATGTCCGTAGGCGTCATTGACCTGTTTGAAATGATCCAGGTCGATCATGGCAAAGCTCAACTCGCTGTGCTGGCGGCTGGCGCGTGCCAGTTCATGGTCGAGGCGTTCCTTGATGTTGGTGTGATTGTATAACCCGGTCAGGCTGTCGTGCACCATCTGGGAGCGAAGCTGGCGGAATCGGTCGAGGCGAGATTGGACGAGGTTCTTCAGCCGCTCTGGCTCGATGGACTTTGAGATGAAATCTTCCGAGTTAGCGATGAGTGCATCCATTTGCTTTTCCCTGTCTTCGGAAGAGGACAGGTAGATCACCGGCGTGATGACGTGTTTTTCCATCTGACGGATCACTTTTGCCAGTTCAGGACCAGTACATTGCGGCAAGAATGCATCCATAAGGATGATGTTGGGCTGAAAGTCTTCCAACGGTGCGATGATGTCCAATGGATCGTTGATGATACAGGTTTCCATGCCGAATATCTGTAATTGATTTGCTATAGCTTGTGCTTGAGGCAGAGAATCATCCACAATCAGCACCCGGCATATCTCGCGGAAATTTTCGACAGTCAATTGATCCAACACGTCAACGATAGCGCCGATATCAACTGGTTTTGTAAAATAAGCTTCACCGCCAGCGCGCACAGCTTGCAGCCGGCTCACCAGGCTGCTGCTCTCGGAGATGAAAATCACTGGGGTGAGAAAATTCATTTCCTTTTGCATTCGGATGATGGCTTCTGGTCCGGCTGTGAAACCTTCCGGAAAAATCACATCCATCAGGATGGCTCGCGGGGGACATCTTTTGACGGTTTCGATCAACGCCTCCAGGCAGTTAAATGTGCTGACGCTGTAACCAAAATAGCTAATTTGCTCCGCGATTTCTTCGGCTTGATAGGGGTCATCTTCTACCAGGTAAAGATGTTGGTTGGCGCGCGCCCCGCGTAATAAATTGTTTTCGATCCTCTCAAATGTGCGTGGAGGTGCGGGTTGTGTGTCTTCGGCAAAAGCAGAACGCAACAAATCCAGGTGTCTTTCAAGCCTTTTCTGAAGTTCATTGGTCGCACCGATGGGGTTTTCCAGAATCTCGTTTAATGCAATTTCAGTCATGCGAGCTGCTGTGTTGATTTTGTTGTAGCCGTAAGAAGCGCTGGAGCCGCTGATGCGGTGGATGATTTGGAGAAGCTGCTCGAGCGGAGCTTTATCCCAATGTGCGTCCAGCACTTTTTTCCAGCCATCCTCAATGGTTGAAAGAGCATGCGGAAGCTGTTCGGCGTAGCGCAAATGCAGCCGTTCAAGTTTTTCCCTGGTTTTATCCGTTTTATTCATTATAGGTTGATACAATGCAAAAAAAGGGGGTACCGATAAGAAAATTATAGCAGAAGAATACCGGTGATGATATAGGGCTAAATAGAAATGAAAAATTTAAGCTATATTGCCAGGTCAAAGGGGAGATCGGCGATATCTCTCAACCGTTTACCTTTGATTAAGGTATGCAGCATATCGAGCTGATCCTCATTATTTATTTCCTTGATCGTATCTTCCAATTCAGGTAACGCAAAATGGTAAACACAATCCAGATCACCAGTGCCTAACGCCAATGAAGCGATTCGGGTAGGAAGTGGTTCTGCCGTGATCGATACAATGTGAGGGATACGTCCTTTGCGGTTTCGTATCAGGTTCAATGCTTCCGTTCTTGCATTTTGTCCACGGTCACTTCGAAGTGTCCATTTACAAGAAATGCTGGCGTGCAAAATGGGTGATGGATTCGTCTGGTTGGAGGTACGGATAGGCGTTAGTTGTGCAACAGTTTCTTGTTCAGATAAAATCACTTGATGAGTATTAACTTCCTCATCTGATACAGGCAATCTGCCAATGAGGATATCAGGTTTGATGATATAGTCGGTTCCCAGGGAAGAAGCCAGTTCATGATCCAGGCTGACGATTTTTTCAAGATTGGCTAAATGTTCGTATTGGTTGAATTCAGAAATGGGTTTTTGTATTAAATAGATCCAATTTCCCGGTCTCAGGTGATTTAGCATTGAGAACGCGTCCCGGATAAAGTCCCTTGTTATTCTTTCAAATTGTCCACCGGCTGTTTGACCTGTTAAATCTGAAAAGTCAGGATGATATCCAATTCGGTCTGCGATTCCCTTTGCAATCAATCGGCTGGCTTTGTTTCCTTTATCAGCAAAATTCAGGTAATCTGTTTCCCCATCTTTTTGGAATCGGACAATAGCACTACAAATCTGGCGGTGATACTCCCTCCTCAAATCTAATATTTTCACAGAAAATCTCCTTCAGTGCATCATGATTGTGGTTTGTAGCATCCTAAGATGTATTCTACATGCATTCTTTGTTGTATTTGTGATTCCAAATCCGGGGTTTTTCCAATCGGCATCATACGGCGGTTCCTATCGATATTCCGTACCCCAATTCTTGGAACCTGAAAACCAATGCTCCGTGCGATTTCAGAAAGGCAATTATGAATCTCGGTGTCAAAACCTTTCATCTCTGAATTGCCAACAACTATTATTGCTGCTTTTCCGGGTTTAAGCACCCTATACATTTCAAACAAAACGCGCGTCATTTCTGAATAATATCGGTGTAGCACACCACCCTTTTTTTTATTAATCGTTGTCAGTTGCGAAACGATGGATTGCGTTTTCTTTGGTAATGGTTCCATGGGAACACTTGCCAGGGATTCTCCACCAATGTACTCCTTGCGCTTGTTCCCCAATTCATCGATTGGGTGACCAAACCAGACAAGTGAAAATTTGTGCGCTCGCATATAGTCAATGGCATTTGATGCATATGGCGGTGAGGTTATGATTAAGTCAATAGAATTATCTTGGACGGGCAGGTATTGCGCATTCGCCATAGCGATACCAGGAACAATCTTATTAATGATTTCTTCCTCAAAATTTTTAAAAAGCAAAGGTTGGTTTTTGTGGTCCTGATAATTCACCAATCCTTTCAGATTTTGTTGTACCCTTTTGTCAAATTCATCAAAAACTGAGCGTATTTTTTTAGTGAAAAACCTTGTCCGTTCTGTTGTTTCATTATTTCCGGTTGGATTGGAGATCGATTTACCTGTATGATCGATGACAGCTTTCGCTTTATGTGGTCTTGTATGCGCCAGGTCAAAGGCTAAAGACACCCCGCCGGTTTTGGTGATGATGATTGAAGAGAATGCCAGTCTAAAAAAAGCTCTAATTTGAGGATTCGTAATTTTGTTTATGTTCTTTATTAAAGAGAGCAATTCAAGTTGCGTTTGTGCTGCAAACCAATAGTTGATAAATTCATGTGATTTCTGATTGAATCTGCTCAGTACTTCTGCTTCCAGATTTTTTGGATTGTCCAACAGCTCCATTTTTGCGCTATTCAGGATGCGATTCTTTTCTCTTAAAATCAGGTCTGGCTCGAGAGATGTAACCTTTGTTTTTGAAAGCAAAATGGCAAGGGGGTCAATATCAAATCCTACACAATTTCTTCCGGAAAGATATGCCTCAAGGATAGTCGTCCCCGATCCCATCATAGGATCAAGAACCATATCCCCCGGCTGAGTTAATTCCTGAATAAATATTTTCGGTAGTTGAGGGGGAAATTTGGCTGGAAAGGAATGAAAGTTATGAGAAGCGTAATTGCTGTTTTGGTCATGAAAATCCAGGCTTTGTGAGAGAAGTACGTCCAGCTTTTCCAGATAACTTTTCTCCTCTGAGTTGATATCATTCAAATCCAAAACAATTCTTTGTTCCGACATATCCAACCTTTTATTAAAAACTGATTTCCTTTTGTATGAATAAGTATACTATGTAAATTTTCGTTTTTACCCAGGT
Source organism: uncultured Anaerolineaceae bacterium (assembly GCA_964426355.1). Lineage (GTDB taxonomy): Bacteria > Chloroflexota > Anaerolineae > Anaerolineales > Anaerolineaceae > JAJFTV01. Next base: position 2,987 of record CAYRRA010000070.1, on the reverse strand, counting down.
TCAATCAAGGGCAATAGAATAATTTAGAATTAAAGTTCTATAAAATTATGCTATTGTTGTATCGATTTAATCGATTTGTAAAGACTTTACCGCTGAGCCTATGTTAAAATCATGCACATGGACAAAACAAAATTATTCGATGTCATCGCGTTTGACGCAGATGATACTTTGTGGCATACCGAGAGATTGTATGTAGAAGCACTGCAACAGGTGCACAGGTTGCTGGAGGTGGATATCACCTGGGAGGAATTCGAAGAAAAATTATTCCAAAAAGAAATGAGCAACCTGGGGCTGTATGGCTACGGTATAAAAAGTTACTTTCTCTCGATGATGGAGATGGCGGTTGAGCTGGCTGGGGACCAGGTTAATGCCAATAAAGTCTGGTCGATCCTGCAGATGGGTAAGGAAATGTTGAGCGCCAAAATTCAGCTCATTAACCGGGTGGAAGAGGTTGTGCAAAAGCTGTTCGCAGTTTACCCGCTCATCATCATTACCAAGGGCGAGTTGCTTGAGCAGCAGGCAAAGCTGGAACGTTCTGGTATTGCGCAGTATTTCCATTGTTTTGAAGTGGTCAGCAACAAAACCCCCGAAGCCTATCAGGCATTGTTTGCACGCCTGGGGTACGACCCACGGCGCGTTTTAATGGTGGGAAATTCACTCAAATCCGATATCTTACCCGTGCTTGAACTGGGTGGGCAGGCGGTTTATATTCCGTATGAAGTCACCTGGGCGCACGAGGTGGTCGAAAAGACGGAAGGTTTGAACGATTTTCACCGCCTGGAGGATATTGGTCAGCTCCCCTCGCTTATCGAATGGCTGGAGAGCACCCATTCTGGCAAATGACCTGCTGAAATGTTCCACATCGGGGCGAACAAACCATCATCTCACATTCATTTTACCCGTGCCAATCGCCTAAGGACTGCGGCGAAAAGGGTCAAAAAAGCGGGTAAGGTATAATTTAGCTACATCAACTTTATCGGATTGAAAACTGAATGAAAGCGATCAAATTTGTTTTAAATTTCGCGCGTAAATACATCTCATCTCTTATTTTAACTGTTATCAGTATGCTTTTCCTGGTCGCAATTCAGTTGCTTGTGCCCTGGGTGATCCGTCACCTGATTAACCTGGTCTCCAGTGAAACGCTATCCGTTGACACGCTCACTGACATCCGCCAGTTAACCCTCATTGTGTTGTTCGTCTATATCGCAAAAGCTGTTTTACAGTATATGCGGCTGCACATGGCGCATATCGCCGGTTGGGGGGTGGTGGCTGACTTGCGTAAACGCATCTACAATCACCTTCAGCGATTGAGCCTGCGTTTTTACGAGGACAAGCAAACCGGTCAGATGATGTCGCGCATTATCAACGATACCGAACTGTTTGAGCAGTTGATTGCACACGCAGTACCGGATGTGGTGGTGAATCTGCTGACCTTGATCGGCGTCAGCGCGGTGCTCTTTGCCCTCAACTGGAAGCTGGCGCTGCTCTCGATGGCTCCCATCCCTCTGGTGTTGTTTGCCATGCGCCTTTACGCAAAACGTGTCCGCCCTGCCTTTGTCTTTCGACAAAAAGAGTTGGGTGATTTAAATGCCATCCTCAACGACAGTATTTCCGGTGTGCGCGAGATCAAAGCCTTCACGCGCGAACGCGAAATCCTGGATAAGGTTGGCGGCGGGATTGACCGCTACCGTTCTTCGCTGCTACGTGCCCTGCGGCTGATGGCGACTTTTCAACCCTTTGTGGAATTCACATCATCCATTGGATTGCTGGTGGTGATTTATTTTGGCGGGCGCCTGGCGTACCAGGGAAGCCTGCCCATTGCGGACCTGGTTGCGTTTTTTCTGTACCTTGATCTGCTCTATCAGCCGGTGCGAATGTTGGGCAATGCATGGGAAGCGGTACAGAACTCGCTTGCCGGAGCAGACCGGGTTTCTGAACTTTTGAATGAAGAGCCTGAACCGGTCAACGATCCGCGCGCACAAGTTTTAACGCAAAAAGCCCGGGGTGAAATCCATTTTGAGAACGTCAGTTTTCATTACAGCCGCGGTGAAAATGTATTGGAAGACATTCAGCTAAATATACCGGCAGAAAACATGGTAGCGCTGGTGGGTCCGACCGGTGTGGGAAAATCAACCATGGTCAGCCTGATCCCACGTTTTTATGATGTGACGGGTGGGCGGATTACACTGGATGGCGTCGATATCCGCGACATTTCGTTGGAGAGTCTGCGCAAACAGGTCAGCATTGTGCTTCAGGATGTTTTCCTCTTTCACGGCACGGTGAAAGAGAACATTCTTTTTGGGTCACCGGATGCTTCCGATGCGGAAGTGATTACGGCAGCTAAAGCCGCAAATGCACATGAGTTTATCGAGCAGTTATCCGAGGGGTATGATACCCTGGTGGGAGAGCGCGGGATAAAACTTTCCGGTGGGCAAAAACAGCGGCTTTCAATTGCCAGGGCAGTGTTGAAGGATGCCCCCGTCTTGATCCTGGACGAAGCCACTTCTGCGGTGGATACCGAGACGGAGTTACTCATTCAGGAAGCGCTTGAAAAATTGATGGTCGGTCGTACGACCATTGTCATCGCACACCGCCTGTCTACCATCCGCAATGCGGATAAGATTGTGGTTCTGGAGGGAAAGCGTATCGTAGAAACCGGAACGCATAACGATCTTCTCGCACAAGACGGGTTATATAAACGGTTGGTGAATGTTCAGCAGCGTCTTTCTCCGGTTGCGGTGAATGAAATGTGAAACGGGTAAAAACAGCGGGGTTGTTCTAAGAACGGTCACAAAAGTTTTGATTGCGCTAACTGAATAGCCCTAATTCTTCAGCTCGCTGAATTAACATTATTTGTGAGTGCACACCAAATTTCCGATACACATTGCGAATATGTGTTTTGGTTGTGTTGGGTGAGATGGTTAATATTTCAGCAATTTCATTTTTGCTCTTTTTTTGCAGAAGCAGTTGAAGGATTTCCTTTTCCC
>CAYRRA010000069.1:0-21370 GCA_964426355.1 uncultured Anaerolineaceae bacterium | reverse complement strand
CTTTGAAACTTCCGATATCGCTGGTCTGGGAATGTTCGGAACAGCCGAGGTACTTATTCCACAAAACGGTGACGGCACATTGCCTACGCGCAATTGGGAAGCAGGCTCTTTTGAGAAAGCCGAAGAAATCGGCGCCAAAGCCATGTACGAAACCGTTCTAAAGGAACGCGATACCTGCTACGCTTGCGCGGTAAGGTGTAAACGCGTGGTCGAAATCCTGGACGGTCCTTATCAGGTTGACCCACGCTACGGTGGTCCGGAATACGAAACCCTCGCAACAATGGGTTCTTACTGCGGTGTTTCAGACCTGCCAGCCATCTGCTACGCCAACCAGCTTTGCAACATGTATGGCATGGATACCATCGCCTGTGGAGCCACTATCGCTTGGGCAATGGACTGTTTTGAAAACGGTTTGCTCACCCTTGAGCAAACAGATGGGATTGAGCTGCGGTTTGGCAACGCTGACGCAATAGTTAAAATGGTGGAAAAAATCGGCAAATGCGAAGGGTTTGGCGCAATCCTGGGGCAGGGTTCTACACGCGCATCCGAGCAATTGGGCATCGGAAAACATCTCCTGGTCGCCACAAAAAAACACGAATTTCCTGCCCACATGCCACAGGTAAAACGTAGCCTGGCGCTCATCTATGCTGTCAATCCATATGGCGCAGACCATCAATCGCACGAACACGACCCCTCTTACGCTGCATACCCCGACCGGATGGCGGAACTGGGTTTATTAGACCCACAGCCCAATGACAACCTGAATGCCGAAAAAGTGCATTACACCTTCTACACCCAGCTTCTCTACAGCTTGATGGACAGCCTGAACCTCTGCCAGTTCGTATGGGGAAATTCCTGGCAGCTTTATACACCGCGCCAAATGGTTGCGTTGGTGAAAGCGGTCACCGGTTGGGAAACCAGCCTGTGGGAATTGATGAAGGTCGGCGAACGCCGGTTGAATATGATGCGCGCCTTCAACACACGCGAAGGTATCGGCGCCGAATCGGATGTCCTTCCGGAAAAAATGCAGGTTCCGCTCAAAGGCGGAGCCAGTGACGGGGTTTATGTGACCGTTGAAGAAGTTGAAGAAGCGAAAAAGATTTATTACCAGATGGCTGGGTGGGATGCAAACGGGCACCCCACACTTGCCAAACTTCAAGAACTGGGGATCGACTGGATTTATCAGACTGCTTGAACAAGTTAAGAGAAACAGGGCATGATGTTAACAAGGTTGTTGTATCGCATCATGCCCTTTTATAAACAAGGGGGATACAATATCCTGCAATACCTGTACCATCCATATCTTGAGAATATCGTATTTACATAAAAGGTTCACTGATGTAGAATCAGATTAGTTGATGATACATCTCGGATGTCGGTAATAGGGAGCCACGACATCTTTCCCACATAAGAAAACAAAAAATATTCTCAGGAGGTTAAAATGTCCGATAACCCTGAAACGGCAGAAAGCACAGTCGAGTCAACCAGCACCAGTGAAACTGCCACGACCGAAGCCAGTTCAGAAACAAAGCAGGAAGTGAATCAAACGTTGAATTGGGATAGTTCTACCCCTCCATCTGAAAGTGATGACCGTCCAAAAGACCACAGCGATACCTCACTCGAGTTATCCGAATCCAGCCAATCAGTGGATGACCCAATTTCAAAAGACCGCGCAGACTGGCAGGAATGGCAGGCAAGCCACAAAGAGAGTGCTGCTGAATGGGATGAATGGAAAGCAGATCGGAAACACGATTCCGCAAAAGATGACCTTTGGTATGCAGAGCGCGCCACCAGTGAAGAAGATCGTCAGTATTATGAAGCCCGTGCTGCCGAGAAAGAAGCAGAGTCCCATGAATACCTGGGTGACGCAGCGGAAGATCGTGAACAACGCGCTGAACTTCAAGCGGATGCAGCAGCGATTCGATCTGATATCGCTAAAGATGATGCCTCTGCCTGGAGATTGGAACAGGCAGCAGAACAGCGCCTTCAGGATGCTGATGAATGGCATAAGGAAGTCGAAAAACAGGACAATCAGGCGTATGAATGGCGGAAAACTTCAGACGATATCCGTTTTAACTCGCCTGAAATTAAAACCCCCGAATCGACCGACCTTCCTGAAGATGTATCTCAAGATAATTGATGACTGGATACAGGAATGCAAACACCCTTTGAGGAAGACATACAACATTACCGTGAAGTGGACCCACGGGTACGAGAAGAAGTAGGCGGCATTCTTGAACACGCCTTCCGACACGAACGCGGAGCCCTGCCAGAAAAAATTGAGGTCCAAACCCTTGAGAAATGGGCTACTGAAGTGGAGGCAAAAGCTGAAAAAGCAAACCAAATGGCAGAAGATGCCCTTGATGCCGCCCGCCGGGCTTCTGAACAGTTTGCCCTTTCACACTCATTAGAAGATATGGAAGCTGTTCAGCAATGGGAAGCAGAAGCTGCAAGCTATCGTCGAGAAGCTGACCTGCTTCATGCGGAAGCAGAGCAATTACGTAAATATTTGCCAGGATAAATAATACCAGAATGGGTGAAACATGGACAGGAAAACATTTTACGCACCTGATATTGAACCAAACGTCTTGGGGCAAGCACTTTATGAATGGTTATCGGGTCAAAAATACCAGACACAGATCTTGCCCTCCCAAAGCGGGGCTGTCACCGTTCAGGCTAGAAAAGAGGATACCTTACGAACACTTGCAGGTTTGTCGACAGCCCTGACACTGGTGATTTCATCGGACGGAGAGAATTTATCCGTCGAAATGGGAGCAGCTAAGTGGACCGAAAAAGCTGTTGTCGGTGGGGTGGGTGTTCTTCTTTTTGCCCCAGCGTTGATTACCGCCGGCATCGGCGTTTACCAACAAAGTCAATTATCCAATAACTCATGGAAGTTTATTGAAAATTATGTGCAGACCAATTCAGCTTTTTCTGCAAAGCCATCCATTTCAAGTTCAGCCCCATCAGTGTCTGCCTATCCAGCTCCCATGCTGCCGGTTGATAAACCGCCCCAGCCCATACACCAGGGGAGCCCTCCCCCTCCCATCAATTTCGCTGCTTCAAACTTTGCCGGAGCTTCACCTTCATCACAGTCGGTATGCTCATCGTGCAAACAACCCCTGCGTTCAGGCGCAAAGTTCTGTGACAACTGCGGTGCGCCTGCGCCTGTCAGTAACTTGTGCAAATCATGCGGAAAAATTCTACGTCCAGGTGCCAAATTTTGCGATAACTGTGGCAGCCCGGTGAGGTAAAAATGGCTGAAACAACTCCCCCCAAACCCTCATTTTGTCATGAATGCGGTCAACCATTAAGACCAGGTGCACGTTTTTGTCCTTCTTGCGGTACACTGATCATTCCTTATGATGAAGACCCGGCTCCTGCCATCGCTGCAACACCTCAAGACTCAACCCCACCGCAACCCACAGAAGGTGAAAATTCTCTTTCTGAGGAAACGAACTCTGAACAGATAACAACCCTTGAGGATTACACCTCCACAACTGTTGTGGAATCAACAGAAAAACCCACAGAACCAGAAAGAGAAATGGAAATCCCTCCAGGCTGTAGGCTGACCCTGGAAGCAGTGCCATTACAAAACCGTTCCAGAACACTGCTGGCTCTACGACAGGTGCTCAACCTGAGTGCACAGGACGCCGCCGCGTATGTTGCCGCCGCTCCCGTTCTTTTAGCAGTTGGTTTGCCAACAGATACCGCTCAGGCACTTCTTACAGCACTTACAAATGCAGGTGTGCTTGTCACCCTCTTTACTCCGTCTGTTGAGGAGAGGCATATTGAACCTGTTGAAGCAGTACCTGAACCCCATCGAAGAATTTCTCATGCAGATGAAACCGTTCAGCGAATCGATTTACGCGCAGGACTGCGTACCGTTACGGGTCTGGATTTAGGGAAAACCAATACATACCTGGCATACACCCGGGCTGACCAAAGCAGGTTAATTGCGTCACCGGAAATGATACATCTGGATGCACAGTCAGCCATCCCGACAGCGATCGGTTCAACTGAAGAAGGAGCACCCCTCCAGGTTGGAACCCAGGCATTGGATGCCTGGGTGTCAAACCCTGAAGCCATCTCGTTGGGATTGCTCGATCGTATCGGTGAGGATGACAGTATCCTGCCCATATTGCGCAGCTTTTTTGAAATCCTCGCACATCGAGTTGAACAGGTATTGATGCCGGGTGCTTTGTCTATTTCTAATGGTTCCACCACCACACTCGGTGTACCCGCGGGTTGGGATCATGGACGCATCGAACGGCTGGTAGAAATGGCTGTTCAGGCAGGTTTTCCAGTCAGTCGAACTGCCCCACGCCCGCTTGCTGTATTGGCGTATCATAAACATCAAGGAACACTCAAACAGGAAACCAGCCAGGAAAAATCCCTCGTGATTGATTGGGGAGGTTCTTCACTGGCGCTCTCCTTCATCGAACATGGTGGCGACCTTCCGAGACCGCGTGTCTTTGAACATCAACAGCTTGATTTGGGCGGTGATTGGTTCGATGCGCTACTGTTGCAAAACTTAAATTTTCAGTTAGCCCGCGATCTCAATGAGATGGATCAGCGCGCATTTCTTTTATTCACACGTCATTTCAAAGAACAATTGTCAAAAGCTTTCAATGAGGGAAAAAATAGTTCTTCCCAGTATTGTGTCATCCCGGCTCATCTTCCCCCTGTACGCATACAAATGGAGCGCGGTCAATTTGAAAAACTTGTCGAGGATGGATTACAGTTGTTCCGGAAAGCATTGGAAGAATCCATCCAGGCAGTCGGTCTAAAACCAACACACCTCAACCACGTCATCCTCTCAGGCGGCGGTGCACGCTGGTACTTTGCCCGTGAAATCTTACGCGAAACCATGGGGCAAGCTCCATTAATTGGCGCAAATCCAGAAGAAGCCTGTGCGCGAGGTCTCTCCGTTTATCGACTCGATCTTCCCACAATCTAACAGAAGAGGAGCAAAGATGTCTCTTCAGATTATCTCTCCGCAAGGTCAAACATTGGCTTTAGGAAACAACGCGCTCAGCCAGGGATTGCTGGTAATTCTGGAACGTCGTTATATGGCAGGGCTGCCTTATCTCGGCTTGCGTCCAGTAGATATTGACCCAAACTTAATGGCGAATACACGTTTTCTACAAATCAACGAGGTTGCATACTCATCTGACCAGCTTCGCAGCCTTCACCAGCTTAATATGCAAAATGTGCTCAGTACTTTTCGAGACGGTGCACACTCGGTCATCTACCGGGTCAGCGGGGTCAATGGGCGTACAAGTGTTCAAATTGGCTTATACCGTTCGTTGACGGGTAGCCATGCCCATACTGAAGACAATATTAACATCCTTGCAAGTGCATTACACAGTAATTTCCCAGGCATCCGTTTATCAACCCTTGACTCCAGTCAAATCGCAATGCACATCCTTGCTCCAATTGCGAACCAAACGCATATTGGGGCAATCACCGGCATCCCATCCCTTAAAGAAGGCAATGAGGAAGTATTTGTTCAGGGTCTGGAACGCCTGACCAACAGTCTGCGGGGGGATGATTACTCGCTCATCGTCCTTGCCGAACCGATAAGTGAAAGTGAAATTGATGAAGTCACACAACGCTGCCGCGACCTCGGATCAGAAATCCATGCCTACGTTCGCAGTACGCTGACAGGAAGCTCATCTCATGCACAAGCACATTCTGATCAGCGAGGTGGTTCGATTGGTGGTGGTTTGCTTATTGGAGCTGGAACATTATTAGGCTCGATGCTGGGTTTTGGACCTTTACTGGGTATGGTTGCTCCTGCACTCCAGGGTATTGTAGGGGGGGCAGGTTTCAGTTTGGGGCGTTCAGACACTACAACTGACACAACTACCAGCAGTGCCAGTCGGGAAGTGCTTAACAAAACTGCTGAATTTTGTGAAACATTGCTGGACCGATATATTACACGGTTACAAGAAGGTAAAAACCTCGGTTTTTGGAATGTAGGCATATATTTCCTCGCAAAAAACGCCAATGTACTCAACCGCGGTACTGGTGTCATACGCGCGGTTCTTTCGGGTGAGAAAACGTATTTTGAACCGCTTCGCAGCATCGACCTGACCCATCAGGATGAGCTATTAAGGGATGCGCTCATGCAATTCCACAGCCCTATTGTTGAACTCCCACCGGGTGCACCGCATCCATTAGGCGATCTTTTTGAACGTCTTGCCACTCCCTTGAATACTGCTGAACTCTCACTGGTAATGGGTTTTCCACGCCAGGAAATACCCGGTGTCAGGATGCTGCCCGTTGCCGATTTTGGATTAAACCCGCCTTCGGTGGATGGTTTTGAACTGGGACAAATCATGTACCGTGGTGAAAAACTACCTGAAACCATCAAAATTGCTACGAAGAGTCTGACAAGACACACTTTTATTACGGGTATCACTGGCTCAGGAAAAACCAATACATGCCTTGCACTGTTGCGAGCTGCGTACGAGCGTGAACAAGCGCCTTTCATGGTGATTGAACCAGCCAAACAGGAATACCGAATTTTGCTCGCAGATCCGGTCTTAGGGCGAGACCTTCAGATTTTTACCTTGGGAGATGACACCACTTCACCATTTCGTCTCAATCCATTCCAATTCGTCAGCGGTTACCCATTAATCACGCATATCGATTTGCTAAAAGCTGTTTTCAACTCCAGTTTCCCGATGTATGCCTCTATGCCATATATCCTGGAAGAAGCCATTTTGGATGTCTATACAGAGCGCGGATGGGACCTGGCGACATCAAAAAACCGGTACATCGAAAGCGATGAAGAAGACTACGTACCGTACCTGCCAACGTTGGATGACCTTTACCGCCAGATCGACGTGGTTGTGGAGCGAAAACGCTATGCCCAACAACTCAGCATGGATATTTCGGCTGCGCTCAAGACACGTATAAAAAGCCTTTTGGTTGGAGGTAAAGGGCTGATGCTGAACTGTCCACGAACCTATCCCCTTGAGAGATTATTCAACCGACCAGCAGTAATGGAGTTAAAACACATCGGTGATGATGGAGAAAAAGCGTTTCTCATGGCGTTACTACTGATCAACTTATATGAATACTGTGAAACCCAACGCGATTACGGCGGCGGATTACAGCATATCACCCTGATTGAGGAATCTCACCGCCTTTTGAAAAACATACCCGCCACGGTTAGCGCAGAGGGTGCCAACCCGCGCGGGAAAGCGGTCGAAATGTTCAGCGATATCCTCTCAGAAATCCGTGAATACGGCGAAGGATTTATTATTGTTGATCAGGTTCCGGCAAAATTAACCCCTGATGCACTAAAAAATACCAACCTGAAAATTCTGCACCGTATTGTCGCAGAAGATGACCGACAATCTGTTGGCAGCTCTATGAACCTCAACATAGAGCAAAAAGAGCAAGTGGTCCGGCTTCGGGTCGGACAGGCAATCGTACATAATGATACACTGGATCGTCCTGTTCTTGTTCAGGTAACGGCAGTCAAAGATGACCTTCGCGGAAAATTCAATAACGAAATCGGTCAAGCCGGTCTTAAGGGGCGAATGACTGCTTTTCAACAGGAAGTGGTCGACATTTACAGGCGTTGGCATGCATGCAAGATATGTGATGCCCCTTGCACTTACCTGTCCTCTGATAATGCCCCCACTGCAATAACCATTGAAGCTTTTCAGTGCTTCATCGACAGTTTACTGATTGCTTCTCCCCAGGCAGTATTGAGTGAGTGGGCACACACTCAATCAACGTTGCACGGTGTTCTGCAGCGACGTTATGCAGCTACAAAACTCTCTCCAGGAATCATCCGTTGTGCATTGATTCAATTAGCGCGCCATTCCTTGCAAGAAAGGCTAAGGTATTATCGTAATGGGGTTGGGGGGTACCGTTCAGCAATCCGTTTGGAGGAGTTACTGGCGACAATCATGCAGGGTTTGCTTTCTGATGCCCCTCTTTCTGGTCACGCTGCTGATGCCGTTGTGGATTTCCTGAATGTGATGCGCACTCAGATTTCTAATGACCCACAGCGCAAAGAGCCCGGCTGTCGGTTTTGTAGACGACCATGCTGGTATGGTTTTATGGTACAGCGTGATCTTCAGCCCAAGGCGCGCTTGCTCGCTGACAGGTTGAAAATTGTCTCAAAAGAGGCAGATTTTCTCGGCAATTTTCCTCGCCTGGTGCAGACTTTAAAGGACTTTGCCATGGAAATCGCCCCATTCCGAATCTCAGATCATCATCTGCATCACATGGCGTATTGTTTACTGGTCAATTCAGGCGCTCAGCATGCAAATATCTTGCAAGGTTTTCAAGCTGAGTTAAAATCATAGAATAGCCAGGTATATTTTTTTTGACCCAGCCAATTCAGATAGAAGGAGCCATTATGCGTTGTTCAAGCTGTGACAGTGAATTGATCCCAGGAGCACGTTTTTGTGACGCCTGCGGTGCCCCGGTAGAGCCTGTTGTTGAAGTAAAAAAACCGTTGGATGCGCCTGAACCCATTCCATTTGAGACCTTTGATCCTGTTAACGAAAGCACTTCAACCCCACCACCACCCATCGAGTCGTTTTCACCAGCCAGTTCAGAATTTGTTTCTGAAGTTAAACCGTCCAATAATCTAAATTCAAAAATGGGGCTTGCCTCAGTGATTCTTGGTGCCGTCGGGATTCTGCTTTCTTGCATCGGCTGTGGTGGTCTGATTGGTCTGGCAGGATTGGTGGCAGGTATCCTGGCTCTGAAAACACCAGACAAGAAAATGGGGACGATTGGCATCATCCTGAGCGCAGTGAGCATCCTTGCAGCACTGGTTGTGATTGTCGGGTTTGTTATCTATCTCTCCCTGACGGCAAACTCCGGTGGATATTACTATTATTGAAAACTGCCTTTCAAAATCTAAACGTGGGTAAAAAAGTGTGAACATTGCTCTTTTTTACCCACGTTTTTTTCAATTCTCATAAATCAATCGATAACTCAATGAATCACACCAGGCTGTGAGGAATATCCCAAACTTTCTCCACAAACCCCTGCCGGATACCGTACAGGCGTTGATGGGCAAAAACGGTCCAATCTCCATACCCGACCACAAAATTAATCTTTTCCCCCACCTTAATCTCCCCTGCACCTTCAGCAATCTTAAGAAAGCCGTGCTCAGAAGATAGCCGGGTTAATTCCACACCAGGCAAACCAACCGGGCAAGGAAGTGCCCCTGCGGGGAATGTTTTCCGCCCGCCGTCCACAACAGCTCTCCCGGGCACGTTTCGGCTGGTAACCGTTGTCAGGACATACAAAGCGGGTTGTGTCTCTGCACCCCAGGCTTTATACGTCAGGTCGCAAAGGATGGCGCCTCCTGCCTGGATTTCGGTAACACCCAGCGCGTAGGAAGATATCTTGTAACTTCCCGTTCCTCCGCAGCTTACAATTTCAACGGGGATACCAGCCTTTTGGATTAATTCAGCCGTATCCAACAGCGCACTCATCGCTTTGTGCCCGGCTGCATCCTTCTCTCGCGGGTCGGCAATTCCCACAATATGCCCTTCCCAACCCATCAGACCTTTAAAGACGAGACCCTCCAGCCTGCTTACCTGTTTGACGAATTCAACGGCATTTTCGCGCGGCTCAATCCCGGCGCGGTCCATGCCGATATTGATCTCCACCAGCACCCTGACTTTGAGCCCTGCCTGGATTGCCTGCTCTGAAATTTCACGAGCATTTTCCAGGTCATCTACAGCCACCATCACATCTGAGATACGTTGACATTGGATCAGGCGTGCGATTTTCCTGGTGCCCACCACCTGGTTGCCGATTAAGATATCCCGTATGCCGGCAGATGCCATAAATTCAGCCTCGGAGATTTTTGCACAGGTGACACCGATGGCTCCGGCATCCAACAGCAACCTGGCAATCACTGGCACTTTGATCCCTTTCGTGTGTGGGCGCCAGTTCACTTGCGCTGCTTTCATCCGTGCAGCCATTAATTTGATATTCTCCTCCATGATATCCAAATCAACCCAAAGAGCAGGGGTCTCAAGATCATTGATGTTTGCGCCAATCTCCATCGGTTTCTCCTATTTTTCTAATGATGGTTTCAAGTGACTTCTGCTACAAATTATATCCCTTTCCGATTACCTTTCCAGCAGTGGAACCAATCGCCAACACATAGACCTCTCGCCGAGAAAATCCCCTGTCATAGAACAAGAGAAATGCAGCCCTGGAACGGCAAACACCTGCCTTCCTGTTTGCCCATCAATATACAAAATCCAGCCATGTTGCGCCTGTTATAATAAACATAACATAAATTCACCAGAAAGAAGTACACGACCATTTTGCGGATAGGATTGATCTCAGCACGGCTTAATGGCACGGATGGAGTCTCATTAGAAGTTGAAAAATGGGATAAGGTGCTTAAACGTATGGGTCACGAGACCTATTTCTGCACCGGTGAACTGAGCAGAGATGATGGGTGTGGAGTTGTGCTTACTGGAAAACTTTGTCGGCGCGCACCGCAGTTGGGATAATGGGCAAAAAAACTATTCCCTTTGGGACATCTATCCACACGCCGACCTCATCACCTTCCCCAGCCAATATGAAGGTTTTGGCAATGCCTTGCTGGAAGCCATTTTTTACTCTCGCTCTACACAGGTCAACCGTTATCCGGTCTAGTATGCTGATATTGCCGCGTTGGGTTTCGACCTGATTGAACTGGATGGATTTATCGATGACCACGCCGTTGAATAAGCCCATTTTGTCCTCGCCAATCCAGATTCCTACCGTGACACAGCAAAAAAGAATTACGATATTGCCAGTGAATTTTTCTCCTTTGAAGTGCTGGAAAATAAGCTTTCCAGCCTGTTCAAATCATTCTGATGCAAAACGCTAATCTTTCCAGTCAAACCAATGTTCATCTCGGGATCCGCTTCTTTGCCGAGCTGAATGATTTTTTACCCGCGCAGCAAAAATTCACCTGCTTTGATGTTGTTTCACCACAACACAACACCGTCAAACACCTGGTGGAATCCCTGGGAGTCCCTCACACAGAAATCGATTTACTCACCGTCAACGGGCAGTCTGTCGATTTTAACTTCATCCCCAAAAATGGGGATCTTATCTGCGTCTACCCGGTATTTGAATCACTTGATATCACACCGATTATCCACCTGCGACCCAAACCGCTGCGGGAAATACGTTTTGTCCTTGATGCTCATCTTGGCAAGCTGGCTGTTTACCTGCGCATGATGGGCTTCGACACGCTGTACAGCGTGGACTATACCGATGATGAACTCGCCGCGTGTTCAGCTCAAGAGCGGCGTGTGCTGTTAACCAGGGATCGTGGTCTGCTAAAACGCAAGCAGGTGACACATGCGCACTACGTGCATTCCACCTTCCCCAGGCAGCAGATCATCGAAGTATTGCGCCAGTTTGACCTGTGCAATCAGATCGCACCCTTCAAACGCTGCCTGGCTTGCAACCATTGTTTACAAAAAGCCGAAAAAAATGCTATCCTGGACAGGCTGCCAGCCAACACTGCCCGCTATTACGATGAGTTTATGACCTGTCCCGGCTGCCAGAGGGTTTACTGGAAAGGAAACCACTTCCTGGCTATGCAGCGATTTGTCGATGAAATGATTTATAAATGTGAAAATGAAAGCGGAAAGGAATCAAATTAACCATGTCAGCAGCATTTCGTTTTGGAACAGTTGGTTCTCCCATCGAAACACCCAAAAAACCGGGCGGCAGCGTAGGCGCTATCCAGTTCAGCAGGTCAATCGGTTTGCACGCATTGGAATTGGGCTGGGTCAGAGCTGTGCGGGTTAGCGAAGAGACCTGCCAGGCAATTCAAGCGGCAGCGCTTGAAAATGATGTATCGATCAGTGTCCATGCCCCCTACTTCATAAATCTCAACGCAGATCAAGAGGAATGGATAAAATCGCGCCAACGCTTGATGGATGCAGCTTTTTACGGCGACCTGGCAGGCGCAACCGACATCATTTTTCACCCAGGGTCTTATTTTGGAAAATCACCTGAGAACGTCTTACCAGTGGTGATAGAAAGGCTGCATGGATGCATGGAAGAATTACGCTCAAAACAAATCCACGTTACATTGAGACCGGAAACAATGGGGAAAAGTGCCATGATAGGTTCACTGCAGGATACTCTGAAAATGGCTGCCGAGGTCGAAGGGGTTGAACCGTGTCTTGATTTTCCTCATTTGCACGCACGTGCCGGTGACGGCTCCGTCAACACTTTGCAGGAATGGCAGGAGCAGCTCGAATGCTATGCGGGTGCGCTGGGAGAAAGTTCGCTTCAAAACCTGCATATCCATCTTTCTGGAATCGCTTACAGTGAAAAGGGAGAGAAACACCACCTCCCCATTGAAGAGTCCGATCTGGATATCCGTGCCATCTTGCTGGCATTACACCAAGCCGGTGCTGCTGGACGAATTCTATGCGAAAGTCCGGAAATGGAAAAGGATGCATTATTCATCAAATCCCTCTGGCAGGAAATTACAAAAACGCAAGATATGTGAAAACATTGAAAAAAAACCGCCTTTTATAACCTTTCGAAAATTGTAAAGGTTCAGTATCGTGCTATACTTTACGATTGTGTGAATACCAGAAGAATGGAAATATTTATTCGTCATGCCCACTGAGATCACCATCCGGAAAATATTCTCCACCTGGTGGCCCCTCGCCGCAAGTTGGCTGCTCATGGCAGCAGAAGGACCGCTGGTCAGCGCAATTATTGCCCGCCTTGAAAACCCGGAACTGAACCTGGCTGCATTTGGCAGTGTTGCTGAACCTTTACGCAGCCTGACCTCCGCACCGCTCATCATGCTGCTTGCAGCTTCTACTGCGCTGAGTAAAGATTGGCAAAGCTATCAAAAAATCAATCGTTTCACAACGCTCGCCAGCATCACGTTAACTGTGTTGCATTTTTTGCTCGCCTTTACTCCGCTCTACTTCGTGGTTGTAGATAAAATCCTCGGCATCCCTCCAGAAATCGTCCCGCTCGCAAGATGGAGCCTGATGATCATGTTGCCGTTGCCCTGGTCTATCGGCTACCGGCGCTTTCAACAAGGCGTCATGATTCGTAACGGCTACAGTAATGCCGTCGTCGTTGGAACCATCATTCGCCTCAGTTCTGTCTCTATCATGCTTGCCATAGGGTATTTTTTCCTGGAACTCCCCGGCGCAATCGTTGCTGCCGCCGCCCTCACCGCTGGCATGTTCTCAGAAGCACTGTATTCCGGCTGGCGAGTCAGACCCATTGTACGATTGCTTCCGAGGAAAACTGAACCCGGTGATGAGCTTACCTGGAAGGTTTTTGCTGCCTTTTACGTCCCGCTGGTGTTAACTTCATTACTCAACATGATCTGGCGACCTATCGGCAGCGCAGCCATTAGCCGCATGCCCGATGCCATCGAATCTCTAGCTGTCTGGCCCGTCATCGCCGGATTGATGTTCCTGTTTCAAACAATCGGTATTTCTTACAATGAAGTCGTGATTGCTTATCTGGATAAACCAGGCGCATCAAGGATCTTGAAGAAATTCGCCGCCATGCTGATTGCATCCATCAGCGCCGTTTTTATTCTCATGGTAGCTACGCCCATTTCTATTTTTTGGTTTTCGACCATTGCAGCACTGCCCGCATCGCTTCTGGAATTTGCGCGCACCAGCATCTGGTTCTTTCTTCCTATTCCAGCTCTGGCAGTTCTCATGAGCTGGTTTCAGGGAGCTATCTTATTCAGCAAGAAAACTCGCGGTATTCCCGAGGCAGTCAGCATTTTCCTCGGAACGATTGTTCTTATTCTGATTGGCGGCATTATTTGGAACCAGCCGCCAGGGGTCTATGTTGGCGCTGCTGGTTTTACATTCGCAATCCTATTGCAAGGTTTGTGGCTTTACCATCGTGCTGCCCCCGTTATCAAACAAATTGCTGAACGAGAGCAATCGTCATAACTCTTTGCCGAGGAAAAAAGTAAACGGTACTACCAACAAGTGATTTGGGACAACATCCAATCCCAGTGTGTGTTGGTTTGCGGTTTCAAAAACCGCTTGCATTTCCATAAGCGTATCCAACTGCCTCCGGGAAGGTTCTGTACTCAACATAACCGATGTGAGGGTTCTCTGTCCAAATATAAAGGCATAATTACGCTGATTATGATTTTTCAATAAGTACCCCCTTTCTGATCTGCCCTCTGCTGAGTTCATTACTTCATTGAGTACCGGTGAAAAATCAGTAGCAAAAAAAGTTCCATCTCCCTTAACAAGCAACATTTGAAGCGAATTTCGTGAAAAAATGGCAAATGCAACCATTCGAGCTGCATTTGCCCTCCGAATTAAGATAGATTGCCCTTCATGGACCATTTTCTTCCAGTCTTGCTGGTCGACAGGTAATTCCATGGCACGCACAATCATATCGATTTCTTTGCGGTAATGATCATGCAAACTTTCAAACTGCCGACGATTGAGATCCCCCTTGGCAAAACGCTCGGCAAGTGTAGTAATCTTACCATTCAGTTTTATCAGGTATTCTTGCGCCTCAAACGTTTCGCGTTTGGAATCCTCATGTGTATCAGTGAGCAGATCGGAGGAGTTGTTTTCCAACCTGGAAAGATCAACCTGTTCAACGTGGATTTCCTCGTTTTGCTTCATCGGTAAAGTAGAGTGAGCGATTCTCTCGGTTGAAAGTTTCCTTTTATTTCCTTTGAGACCTAGTTTTTCTTTGAGCCAGTTTATCATATCGATACTATATCATGATTCATCCATCATTTTTGAAATAGAGGGTGAGCTGGTGCTGGCATACACAAAACTTCAAGGATCTTCATCTCAAAAAAGCTTTGTGAGTAAGACGGGATGAGCATGACAGCCGTATCACTTCCGCTGCCCGTGCCAGCCATTGCGATTATGGGTTCATCCACGCGCACATATCCGGCATCGGCTGCCATTAATGCAATCTCAGCGGTGACTTTCATGCCCTCACCAAAAATACGCAGTGTGTAAGCGATGATTTCATCAATCTGAAAGGTATTCAGTTTTTTTCGAACAGCCCGGTTTACACCGCCAAAAGCGTGCGCCGCAGTGACGACAACCCCACCACCTCTCTCAATCCGATCGAGATATTCTGCTTTCAGTTCCTGCTCATTCGGGCGGGAAAACCCTGTGGAATGCGAAACTACAATGACTTTGCTGTCGGGCATCGCTTCAACTACAGCAGCACCTGTTTCCCCGGTACTACTTGCGACCACAATCGTTTTTACGCCAGCTAGCTGGCTGTGCTTTTTAACCAATTCGATCACGTGGGAGCGGTTTTTTTTTCCGCTCTCACGAAAAAGGATGGTATTGTTCATTAGTTCTTCCATTGTCTCCTCCACGCAAAAATTCTGGTAAGTAACACCTGAAAAAACCGTTCACAAGGAAATTGAATAAATTGCATAAAACGTCACCCAACAGTCCTGGTGCTTCGTTCACACAGACAGTAACCCGCGGAGAAAATAAAAACGCATCTCAAGATTTGAAATGCGTTCTATTTGATCTTATTTCTTCAGTGAGATTGTCACTTTTCTATTCGGTTCATCACCGATACTCTCTGTGACCACATCAGGGTGATTGCGCAGCTCCAGGTGAATGAAGCGTCGCTCATTCGCAGGCATCGGCTCCAACACCTGGCGGCGTCCGGTGTGAATTGCCTGGTCGGCTAACCTGCGTGCCAGTTTTCGAAGCTGCTGCTCACGCCGTGTTCGATACCCCTGTACATCAACCATCAATGTGACCCAATGCCCCAGTTCTTTCGCAACAATCAGGCTGGAGATATACTGCAATGCGTTTAACGTTTCAGCCTGTCGCCCAATCAAAATCGAAAGGTCATTTCCCTGGATATCAACATGGATCACTGGTTTTCCTTGAGCCTCTTCCGTCTCCAGCAATTCCGTTTTCACTTCGGCGCGAACGCGCATTTTTTCTAACAATTCGGCAACCACATGGCGGGTAACATCCAGAGCAGTTTCAGCATCAAAGGGTCTTTCGATTGTTTCCCTTGTTTCCCGTTTTTCCACTTCCAGTTCCAACATGTCTGATTCATCATACAAATCCTCTGGAAGCGTTTCAGTTTCATCATCTTCAGCAACCTCAGTTATGACGGTCAAACGCACACGCGCCTGGCGATTGCCGATACCAAAAAGACCTTTACTGCCCGCATCTAGAACTTCAACCTCTACCGCTTCACGAGACAAACCCAATTGTTCCAAACCCAAATCGACGGCTTCTTCAACGGTAGGGGCGATCATTTCTATCACTGTCTTTTCTGTCATAAACACCTCAACTTATTTTGAATCGATCGCCTTTTGATTTTCACTACTCTGAACCTTTTTCTTTGGTAACAAGTTTTTCCAGTTTAACCGACCCAAGAGGGCATATTGTAGTATGCCTATCAGGTTGGAAGCAACAAAATAAAGAGAAAGACCCGATGCCAGCGTATATGCCAGGTATCCCATCAGGAAAGGCATATAGATATTCATCATATTACCCATCATCGCGCCCTGGTCTCCGGGCGTTGTAGAAGGTGGTTGCATCAGTTTTGACTGCAAGTATGTTGTAATAACCACCACGATGGCTAACACAGGAATACCAAAGGATAGAAACGGCAGGTTCAACCTTTCCGGTTGTCCCAGGTTCATCCACAAAAAATGGCTATTCAACGGAATAATCGACGAAGCGTCCAGGAGTGAGCTGCTGATATGACGCATCAACCCAAGCATTTCCAACGGAGTGCTGGCAAGGGCGCGAATCACTGCCTGGTACAAACCAATGATGATCGGAAATTGAATCAGGGTTGGCAAACAAGAAGACATCGGGTTATATCCGATTTCTTTGTAGAACTTCATCTGCTCCTGTGCCAGCTTCTCACGATCGTTTTTGTATTTTTGCTGAATTTCAATCCAGCGTTTATCTTTGTTCAATTCTTGCATTTTTTGGGTACCCTTCAACTGCTGAGCAGTTAAAGGGTGGGTAATCAGACGAATCAGAATGGTGAACAAGATGATTGCCACGCCAAAATTCTGACCAACCAGATTATAGATGAAGAGCAGAACGTTGATAAAAGGGGTGATGATTAACGTATCCCACATAACTATTTCCTCTATTTCGGGGGAACAAATGTCCAGACTTCATTACCACGGAAATCATAGGCTACCAGGAGTTGATCGCCGCCTATTACAGACACGACAATCCGGTCATCCCCGATTGCGGGTACGCCATATAATTTTCCTTCAATCGACCGGGTCCACTGTTTGGTGCCATTATAACCAACCAGAAGCACATCGCCTTCCTCGGTCGCAAAAACCACGCCATCCGATGTTAATCCGCCTGAGCCAACAACTGACCCGCCTGCAGAAACTGTCCAGACCAGGCTGCCATTCTCAACATCCAATGCAGAAATATTTCCCAGGAGGTCAGCCACAAAAATCGTACCATCATGCAGAACCGGAGTACCCCACACCTCATCTTCAGTTGTAAATTGCCAGAGCACCTTTTGATCGCTCACGTTAATGGCGTAGATCGTGTCGCCCATGGTCGCCAAGTAAAGAACTCCATCTGCTAGCAGAGGGGCAGACACCATTGCACCATCCAACTCAAGTTTCCACTGCTCTTCACCGGTCTCAATGTCCACAGCGTAAAGGGTATGATCCATTGATCCCAGGTAAACGGTAGAGCCGTCACTGACAGGTTGAGCCCAAAGAGGTTGTTGAGACCCTTCAAAACTCCACTTTAACTGCCCCTGAAAATCGAGTGCATACAATTTCATATCTACGCTGGGTGCAAGGATTAAATCATCTTCAATTAATGCGCTGGCAATATAGCGTCCTTTTGCATCACCAAAGACCCATTTCTGAGAGCCATTCTCCGGATTAACGCTATACAGTTGTTTTGTGTAATCACCCACAATCAACTGGTCATCAGCTATTGATACTGGGGCATAAAACTGGATCGTATTTTTTGATTCGGCAGGAAACTGCCACAACAATTTTCCATCATTTAAACCGACGGAATAGACGCGTGCGCCATAAGATACAAAAAGTGTATCGTCTGAAGCGCTCAACCCGGGCCAGCTTGAGGTGCCAATCGCTCCAGAGCAGGAGCTAAGTATCATGCTGGCAAACATGAAGAGCGCAAAAAAAATGATTAATCGATGTTTCATCTATGGATTTCCTAAAAATCTAATGAACGACCTGGTCCTTTTTGGGGAATTTCCATTCTTGCGGAATTGGGTCATACCCCCCTGGATTAAAAGGATTACAGCGCAGAACGCGCCAGGTTCCTAAAATTAAGCCACGCACGAACCCAAAACGGTAAATCGCCTGGTAGGAGTAATGTGAACAGGATGGATAGAACCGGCATGTGTTTGGAGGTAAAATCGGGGAAATCGATTTCTGATAGAAACGAATCAATGCAAGCAGAAACCAGCGTGGAAATGTTCTTATGTTAAATGGCAAATCACGCAGCCGTTCCTCTTGAATTGTTGCCTGGTGCTCTTCAATCATTATCGATCATCTAATGACGCGCTCTTAACCGCGCGGTTGTATAAATCAGCTAGTGCCTTCTTAATCTCAATGAAATCTGACACTCCAGCCGGTTTACGGGCAATCAATATTATATCCCATCCCACATCATCTGAGGACAATATTTGTCTCACACAGGCACGTATTCGCCTTTTCACCTGGTTCCTTTGTACAGCATTTCCAACAGCCTTACCAACCACAACGCCAACGCGTGTGTTTTGGATTTGGCTGGGGGCGGCAATCAGAATGATAAGCGGGTGTCTAAAGGTCTTTCCAATCTTTCGAACACGCTTAAAGTTACTGGATCCTTTTAATCGGTTCTTTTGTAAAAGCACAGTACTATCATCTGTTTCAGGCTAGATTCACAAAACAAATCCGCGCCATTACCGCCCGGCAATGCAACTCTGATCCTACCAGCGGATCTTTTTCACATGTTCATTGGCTGACACGGTCAGACGATAACGACCTTTCAGGCGACGCCTTTTCAATACATTGCGACCGTCTGCAGTCGCCATGCGTTGACGAAACCCATGAACCCTCACCCTTCGTCGTATTTTCGGTTGATAAGTCCTTTTTGTCATGTTTCTGCTTCCTTTCCAAATCAGGATCAGGATCAAGATCCATCTGGATCATGAAACCTGTTATTCTCCGGCATATTCACAAACGCCAATTATACCGTATCGTTCCTAATGGGTCAAACTTCTTTTGGCTTTAAAAGCTCAGAAAGGTGTTGTGCACCCTCAGAATCGGTAACCGCCAACACCTCATCACCCACCTGGAAAATGGTGCTTCCGCGCGGCACAATCAGTTCACCGTCGCGAATGATCCCGGCTATCACACACTCTTCTGCCAAACCCAGGTCCTTAATCGCAATCCCGATTGAACGAGCACCATCCGGAATTTTCTCTTCAACGAGTGAATAATTTCCTTTATATAGTTTTGCAATCGTCATCATATCGCCCATTGACATCTGCTCAGAAATCATACTGGCAATGATCAAAGCCGGGTTGATTACAGCATCCACCTTGAAATCTGCGTTAAACAACCACGCGTGCCTGGGATTATTCACCCGCGCAATCGTTCGAGGTACATTGTATAACATACGTGCAAGATAACAAACCAATAGATTGCGGTCATCACTCGAAGTAACTGCCGCCACAACATCCGCATTGCGAATACCGGCTTGCTCCAACACCTCAGGGACAATTGGGTTTCCCTCGTGAATTATTTCCGTCGGAATCTCTTTATGCAAGTGAGAAAGGATATCTGCACGGTCTTCAATAACCTGTACCTGATAGCTCTGCTGAATGAGTCTTAATGCCAGTTGAGAACCGGTACGTCCGCCGCCCACAATAACCACTTTCATGCCTCACCTCCATCTTCCACCGGTTTTGTCTTCATGCGTAAATCTTCAATCCCTTCATGGTTTGCAGCTACATGGATCACATCTGATTCCTGAAACACCAGGTCCTTTGCAGGGATAAATGTTTTTCCAGCACGGCTCACACTGATAACCACCTGATCTGTTTTCCGGGTAATCATCTCTAGCAGTTTTTTACCGTGCCATTCTTTAGGCACAGGTATTGCATATACTTCTACCTCTCCACCACCCACAGTCAGAACCGAATTCAACCCAACATGACTGATCATCTCCTCAATCTGTTCCGCACCCCATCGAGCTGAACTGACAGCCTGGAGACCCATCAACTCACAAATCACCTGGCATTGGGGATCATAATTCCGCACAATCACTTGTGGGATATGGAAGAAATTCTTTGCAACGAAACCTAAAACATAATTTTTTGAATCCGATTCTGTAATTGCAAGAAATGCATCCGCTTCTTTAATGCCTGCTCGCAACAAGACTTCTTCATTAAACGCATCCCCTTCATGCGTTCTACCTTTAAAATTTTTGCTTAAAAATAAGAATCTGGAACGGTCTTTTTCTACAATAGCAACTTCGTTACCATGTTTTGACAACCGCAGCGCCAGTTCAGCACCCAATCGATCACACCCAATGATCACAACCTTCATGTTTCACTGCTCCAATCTTAAGATACTTGATAAGGGACTTCGGTAATCACAATTTTGTCACGGTTCAGTAAAGCATCGCGCAATGTGTTTGCGGTCCGTGAATGCAAAAAGCGGCTCCATACATGAGCTGGGACAAATTGCGGCACCACGACTGTAATCACTTCGTTGGGCTGCAGATGGTCCTCAATACCTGAGATGTATTCCAGAAGCGGTTCCGTAAAGAGACGATACGGTGAATCAACGATCACAAGGCGCGTTCCATCACCCCATACCTCCCAACGTTTACGGATTTTTTCGGTTTCTTCTTCATCAATCGACACATGCACTGCGGTGATATCATCAGACAATGTACGCGCGTAACGCAGGGCTGCTAACGAACCCCGATGAACTCCACCTACCAGAAGGATTACCCGATGCCTTACAACCTCTGGCAGAGAACCATACCCCCCAAGTGAAAGTTGCCCGGCTAATATTGAATAATGCCGATGAATGACTAAAAAACCGATGACCAGAATAGGCAGTAATACGATCACCATCCATGCCCCGTCCTTAAATTTCGTGATAGCAAATATCACCATGACCGTGGCAGTGGTCAACGCGCCGAAACCGTTTGAGACTAACTTGAGGAGCCACCCTTTTTCATAACGTATGGAGGTTTCACCTGAGCTAATCTCTTCCCCTGGCTTTAGCTTACCGGCTTTGCGCCAGCGAAAAGCAATACCCACTTGCGAAATTGTGAAAGAAAGAAAAACACCAATCGCATACAGCGGTATAAGGTTC
>CAYRRA010000068.1:0-21649 GCA_964426355.1 uncultured Anaerolineaceae bacterium | reverse complement strand
TATAGACCACTTCGCGTGTTCCAACTTCCCAGATTTTGCTGCTGCGGGTCAGCAGATAGACTACCAGCACGATCAGCAAACCGACGCCGACGAAAACAAAGCGCAGCAAGGCGGTTTCATCGAGCTGCAGGTCGGGGTTGATCATTCCGCCGATCCAGACGATCAGCAGGAAGAAGACCAGCACGGCGACCAGTGAGAGAATCACTGAAAGCAAACTTTTGTTCATTTTTTTATAACCTCCTCAATCTTTCTTCTTATTTTGCCAGATCAGCCACAACAGGAAACGGCAGGACAGTATGGGCGATCGGATGGCTTAACGATTCTGAAGCGGAAAAATGAATCCTCCTCCTATTACTATACCGGGCGCTGAGGCTTATTTCAAGGGGTGTTGTGAGCCAGCTCTTCAGCGCGCATGAACCGCTGTGTGCGTTCAAAACGATCCAGGTTCGCTCGTAGCAGCGAAGTGGGGGTAACGCGGCAGCGGTGCAATAAGTCAAAATTGCTGAGCACCTCCTGCGGGCTGCCATCAGCCTCCAGGTTGCCAGCATGCATTAACAATACTCGATTGGCGTAAATCACTGCCATGTCGATGTCGTGGGTGATGAACAGGATGGCTTTGAAACTGGGCAAACCCAGTATGGCATCCATGAAGTTGAGATAGTTTTTGTAGTCCTGCCCGGCAGTAGGTTCATCCATGACCAGGATTTTAGACTGCATGGAGAGAATGGCGGCGATACTGACGCGTTTTTGCTGCCCAAAGGAAAGCGCCAGCGGTGGTTGTTCTTCCAAACCTGCCATATTGACGATACGGATGGCTTCGGCAACCTGTTTTTGGATGTCATCTTCGCTGTGACCGAGGTTTTTGGGTCCAAAAGCCAGCTCTTCTTGCACGCTGGGAGCAAAAAGCATATGGCTTGGGCTCTGAAAAACATACCCCAGGTTGCTGGCGATTTCTGCCACGCTCAAATCGGTCGTTTTTTTGCCGTTCACCAGCACTTCACCATGTTTCGGTTTGAGCAGACCAATAGCATGTTTCACCAGTGTGGTCTTGCCTGCTCCATTGGCGCCCAGAACGGCAATCACGTCTCCCTGGCGAATATCCAGGTTGATGCCTTTCAACACACTCCGTTCCTCATCATAGCTGAAGCTGACATCGCGGAACTGCACCAGTATCTGTGATTTATCCGCCTCGCTGAAAAGTAGCGGGTGCGGGTAACTGGCGGGGGGAGCTGCGGCGGCATGTTGAATGATCAGCGGTGCGGGCAGTTTGACTTCGTGGTAATCCACATTTTCATCCAGTTGGTCGGGGGGACCATCAAAATGAATACGACCTTCCTTCATGAAAAGGACGCGGTCAGGGTGGATGTTAAGCACATCCTCAACGCGGTGCTCAACCATTAGGATGGTCATGCCCTCATCCGCCAGGCGACGCACCAGCGACAGGGCTTCCTGTGCGCTGGCGGGGTCCAGGCTGGCAAGGGGTTCGTCCAGCAGCAGGATGCCCGGTTTCATAGCCAGTACGCCTGCCAGTGCAACCTTTTGTTTCTCGCCACCGGATAGGTTGAAGGTTTCTCGCTCTCGCAGGTGCAGAATGCCCAGGTGTTCAAGGGCTTCATCCACGCGCTCAATAATTTCTGAGCGCGATAGCCCCAGGTTTTCCAGCCCAAACGCCACCTCGTTGACTACGCGGATGCCCAATATCTGGCGCTCGGGGTCTTGCAGCACTGTGCCGACCAGTTGCGAGACCCTGGCAAGTGAAAGCGAGGAGGGATCCTGCCCATAAAGCAGGATGCTGCCTTGTATCTCTCCTTTGTAGGAACGCGGGATTAAACCATTGATGCAGCGTGCCAGCGTGGTCTTTCCGCAGCCACTGGCGCCGGCAATCAACAGGATTTGACCAGGCTGTACAGCAAAAGAGATATCTTGAAGCGCCAGGTCTTCCCGCCGCCTGTAACGGAAGGAGAGATTTTCGATGATGAGGGGAAGTTCACCTGCCATGCCAGACAATGCCTTTTTTGAGGTGGTTTGATTTGTACTGCCGTATGCAGTAAATAATACAAAAGAAAAAATGCAGTCCGTGGGCTGCATCTAATATAGCATGGTGGCTGGTTTGCGTCAAGAAAAACGAATTTCTAGCCGAGTTGTGGGATTGGCAAAAAAGGAAACACAGGCTGCTGGACGGGGTTTATAACATTCGATACCTGTTTCCCGTTCCGTCGTTCTGGCTGCGGGCGGTTACCTGGTACACATACGCGAGCACGCCCGTGCGTGTAACACCAACCCAGCGTACAAATGCCTGGTATGCCCGGGCAAAGACGCGGAAAAACGCATAACCCGTCAGCACACCCAGCGCATTGAAGATGACATCGTTAATATCGAGGACGCGGTAGGGGTTACGAATTAACAGTGAGAATAATAACTGCAGCATTTCGATGCCAAAACCGACAGCTAGCGGCAGCCAGAGAAAATCCCTGGCTCTCAAGCGGGTGATAAACGGAATACCGAATCCGAATGGGACGGTCAGCAGGGTGTTTAAACCGGCGTTTAAAAAGATACTTCTTGCGTTGGCATATTCCCCAAAGAAAAGAGGGGTCATGTTAATGCGCCAGTCAAACGACGATGGATGCTGGTTTATAGAAATTGGAATGGGAAAAAGCGTCTTTTTGAATACAAAAAGCAGGTATATCCAGAACACAGCGAGAAAAAAAAGATAGGTAGGGTTGTACCTGCGCCTGCGCAGGAAAATCAGCAGAATCATCAATGCAAATAATCCAATCAGAAACGCAAGTTCAAAACCAATCATAAACGATTCATGATGAGCATTCATGATGTCGCATTATACAGGCGGTGCTGGTGCTGGTCTGAACGATTGCCCTACGTTTTCCACACGATTTCCCCACAAGCTCCTGTCGAAAGCGAGGAGCCTGCCGGTCAGGAGAGTATAATAAGCGAGAGGAGAGGTGAGATTAGAGAATGGATAAGGAAAAAGTAACTTCCACGCCCGGTTCTCAAGGCTCAAATCTTTGCTTTTCACCCCCTTCGAAAGGAAATCAGACAATGACACAGAAATGGAAATTCCGCTACCAGATGTACAAACACCTTCAAGAGAACATGCAGGCGATTTTTGCCGAAGCGCGCCAGGCTGCGCAGGAGGTTGGTATTACACCTGAATTGCGCGGCACGCTGGGTCTGACCGGTGCCATTTCAAGCACACATGGCGCGCTGCGCCGTGAGGTGGCTGAAGCGATGCATTCGGTGGCGCAGAAAGTGGTATCCGGCGCAGTGCTCGATGAAGGCATCCGCGAGGTGGTGAAAGAGGTCTATGGTGATGCGTATGATGCAGCCCTCGTGAGTACCTGCGAAGCCGGTTTGATGATTTCCTTTGAAGTGCTTTGTGCACCACCCACGCTTGGGCGGGGAGAACCCTATCGCGGGCGTTATATCGCCTTTTTTGAGCGCTTTATGCATCACCCAGGGGCTTACGGGCGTCCTTTTCCCCCCAAGTACAAGGAGTATCTGGCTGAACAGGGCGAGACATCTGGTGAGTACGGCATTCAAGGCAAGCGCTCAGCCAACCTGGATACGCTGGTGGTGCGGATGGCTGGAGCAGATTATACCAACCACGGCATCAAATATCACCCGGCTCCCAATCTACTGCACGTTGACGGACTGGCGACAGTGCAGCGCGTAATGGAAACCGCTTCCCTGCATACGGACACGTTGGTTGGTTTTACGTCTATGGGATATGATACGCCCGGCTATGGGTATGGTGATAAAGATGAAGACGGCACCCCGCTCATTCAGCAGGGATTGGCGCAGCTTGCCGGAAAATATGACCTGCCTTACATCATTGACAACGCCTGGGGAGCGCCGCTGATTGGCGCGGATATCCGCAAGCTGGGTGGTGATGTGATACTCTACAGCATGGATAAGGTGACAGGCTCACCGACATGCGGATTGATGATTGGTAAAGAGGAAGCCCTGACGCAGATTCGCCGTGCCATCGGTATTCACGGCTCGCGTTATGGAACGCTCTCATCTCACGGGAAGGCAGCGTTTGTGGGCATGGACCCCGGTAAAGAAGCCCTGGTGGGAGCGCTGGCTGCCCTGCGTATTCTCAAAGATCGACCGCAAATCGCGTTGGAGTCGCTTGATCGGTTGTACGCCCTGGTACAGGAGGAGTTCCAGTCGCTTCCGGCAGTGTTACAACCGGGCTGGACGTTCTTCAAATCACCCAATTCCCTGGCAGTGGAAATGACTTATAACGATACCTGGACGGAAGAGCGCATGGGTATTCCGATCTTCACCGTAGAAGATATGTATGCCGGCACCAACCTGATCCAGTTCGGTTTGGCGCAAATGGGGTTGTTGCCTACGGTTACATTTGATGGCAATATTTGGGTTTCCAACGGGTTGGGCAATGTGGATGAAGACGGCAGGCTGCTGGAGCAGCCCACGCGCCTGGCTTTGCGCGGGTTGTTCAAGATGATTGAAATCGTCTCGCGCTATGCGGGGTTGCTGGATTGATCCCTGCGTATTAAAAAAAAGAGCCTGCCATAAAGCAGGCTTCTCCAAGGAGTGCATATGGGGGCGGCGCTCCCGCCATACGCCCAAGATGAGGTGACTCACCAGGGACTCGAACCCTGAACCGATTGATTAAGAGTCAATTGCTCTGCCAGTTGAGCTAGTGAGCCGTGTGGACTCCAATTATACCCAAAACTGGTATGAGGTCAATTGTTTAATTTTCGTTTGCTTGCATCCATTCACAGAGAATCGGCTCACCATGTGGGTCTGGTGCGGGTGTTTCACCCGCTGCGTGTGGCAGACCGTTCATCCCGTTGAAATAGCCATACTCAGCATAAAGCTGCATCTGGGCGGCATAGGAAAGCTCGCGGTCACCGATGGCAATGGCATGGATATGAATGGGCGAACCAGGGTAGAGTTCATCCAGGTCGCGCAGCCAGGCGGCGAAACCTGCTGTTCGCAGCGCTTCGATTAATGGGTCGATTTCATCCCACAGGATGGTGTAGGTGCCTGAGCGCATCACCGAGAGGTCAACAGCTCCGCCGCCGGCATGGGTGCCAAAGCTGGCAGCTTCTGTATCGGTATAACTTCCCTGCGTGATGGCATTAAGAATATCAATCTCCCCCTGGTATAACTCAGCAGCATGTTGAAGCATGGCGAGTGTGCGGGCATTCAATGTGGCGTTGGGAAGCTGCACACGGGTGTAATCGTCCGGCGGCTCCTGGCACCCAACCGGTTCAGAAGGAGCAGGCGTGTTTGAGGCAGTGGGGGTAAGTGATGCAGTGCTGGTTACGGAGGGAGGCATTGGCGTGGCGGTGTGTGTTACTGTCAACGAGAGAGATGTGGATGTAAGGGTAATGGAGGGGGTGACGCTGGGTGAGCCGGTTTCATCCGAAGATAACCGTGCACAACCGCCAAACAACACAAGCAAAGACAGGAACAAATAAATCGTTTTCCTGCCGGTGGCTTGCTTCATACCTTCTGTCCTTTTTAAGAGATCACAGGGTTAGAATGATAGGTTTGCTTTTGGTGACAATGATTGTGTGCTCAAATTGAGCAGCTATTTTGCGGTCAGCGGTTCTCAATGTCCATCCGTCTTTCCCCTGAACAATTCGCCCGTTGCCAGGGGTGAGGAATGGCTCAATCGCCAGAACCAACCCGTCGTTCATGGTGCGGTGGTCGTGCGGGTTGTAAAAGTTCAATATCTCCGATGGTTGATCATGCAGTTTGTGACCGATGCCGTGCCCAGTCAGTTCGCGGATTACGTTGTAACCGCTTTTCTGTGCGGATGAAGAAACAGCCTTGCCGATTTCATTCATTCTTTGCCCTGCTCGCACGACTTGCAGAGCTTTATCCAGGGAGTTGCGCGTGGCTTTGAGTAAACGGTTCACCTCCGGGTTTTTTGAGGAGACCAACATGGATGCACCCGTATCAGCAAAGTAACCATCCAGTTCAGCCGAGACATCGATGTGAATCAGGTCATCTGCGTTGAGGATGGTTTCATCAGGGATGCCATGCGCAATGACCGGAGAAACGCTGATGCAGGTGACCCCGGGAAAGTTATAGGTAATGCGAGGCGCAGAACGCGCACCCTCTGCTGTGAGAAACTCAAGACCGACCTGGTCAAGCTCCCTGGTGGATATACCGGGTCGAACAGCTTGCATCATAACCTTCAGCGCCTGGGCACATATCCGCCCGATTGCTTTGAGATACTTAACATCTTTTTCAGAATCAACCGTCATTTTGATTACCTCATTTCACTTCTGCAAAAAGGTGAGAAAAGTCGCTGATAACCTGGTTTTAACCGGGTAGACTCCGCTGTTTATGGCGTTTGCATTACAGATATTATATCCTTTACCGAGCGGGTACTATTTATCTTCCTGTTTCAAGTTACTGTTCGCTGTCTCAGGTGTGCCATTTCTCAATTTCTCAGTCGTTCTCTATTTGTCTTTTTATTCTCAAATCACTATAATAATTCATGGTGTATGGTGCTTACAAGGCGATCCTGTTTGAGCAGGAAGGGAATGGAAATGCTGTCTGGATCGGTTTGTGCAACGATGATGGTCAAATAGCCTGGATAACCCAATTAATAAACCGAAGGAATCAAGATGATCAATGACGAGATAAAACCCACTCCAGATCAGGGAAACAATGAACTGCCGAATGGAAAGCAAGGCATATCCAGACAAGTTGAAAAACAACCTGTCGAGCAACAACATATTGAAAAGCGACATCGAAGCGATTTGCTGGTAGGTGTTTTGCTGATCATCGTCGTTTTGCTTTTGCTGGGTGTTATCTGGTCAGCAATACGTCACTTCAACAGCGGCGGCGATCTGGAAGCCTGGCTTGGGTTGGGCGGGTATACAGGTGCGAATGGTGTTGATTACCCTGTTCGAACGTTATGGGACTGGTTGGAACTGCTGATTTTGCCCCTTATGCTTCTTATTTGCTTGCTTTGGTTCAATCGAGAGGTGAAAAGCATAACGGTGGTTTCGCCGCCACCAATCAACAACACCAATGAGAACCATTTGAAGGTGCGAACAGAGGTTGAGAAAGAACTGTTTGCCGAACGGCTGCGCGAAGACGCTTTGCAAAGCTATTTTGAAATGATTTCTGAACAACTCCTGGAACGAGATTTGCGCTATTCCGAACCGCGCTCCGAGATTCGCTTGCTGGCGCGTTCGCGTACCCTCACCACGTTGCAGGCATTGGATGAGGAACGGAAAAGCGCACTTCTCCGTTTTCTGATTGAACTGGGGTTGATTAACCGTATCGATCCAGTGATTTCTTTTGAGGGTATCGATCTGCGTGGCGTTCAGCTTCAGCATACCAAATTGAAAGGGATCGATCTCAATGGTGCAAATTTAGAAAAAGCGAATTTTTTCCATGCGGAATTACCCGATAGTCTGCTGGCAAATACCGATTTGCGCGGGGCGGATTTTCGTTGGGCGAACCTGTCGCAGGCAAGGCTTGAAAATGCCGATCTGAGCAGCGCACGTTTGTTTGAAGCCAACCTGGAAAAGGCGCTACTCAACGATGCCAGGTTAATCAAGGCAGACCTCTCCGGTGCGCGCATGGAGGGTGTCCAAATGCGCAAGGCAGACTTGCGTGAAGCAAACCTGACGGAAACACTGCTCCATCTTGCCGATTTGAGCGGTGTCAACCTGGTGCGGGCAAATATGATGGGCGTAAAATTGGTGCGAGCCAATCTGCAAAACAGCAGCCTTAACAAAGCCGACTTGCGCAACGCAGACCTGACCGGTGCAGATTTAAAACGTGCAGAATTGGTGCGAGCCAACCTTCCGGCAATCTTTAAAGATGCCGATTTGCGCTGGGCAAATATGACGGAGGTCAACCTATCGGGTGCTGACCTACAGGGATCTAACTTGCGCGATGTAGACCTGACAGGGGCTGTATTACGTGAAGCCAATTTGAAGGACGTCATTCTGATTGGCGCAAACCTGACCAACGCCGTGCTTGCAAACGCACAGGTTTCAGGGGAGCAATTGAAGATGACCCTTTCATTGCAGGATGCCATTATGCCGGATGGCAAAAAATTCGATCCAAATATGCATGTGTTTTGAAAAGGAGCCAGGATATGGGCGATCAAGAACTTCCGCAATCGGAGTACTTTGAACTCACCAGGTTGACCGACGGGGTTTTTGCTGCATGGGCAAAACCCGATACGATGGCAGGCAGCAACTGCGGCATCATCGACCTGGGGGACAGAACGGCGGTGGTGGATGCTTTTTTGTCACCGCGCGCCGCCCTGGACCTGCGCAAGGCGGCAGAAACCCTGACATCGCGCCCGGTTGATTTGGTTTTCGTCACCCATCATCACCTCGATCATATTTGGGGTTGCCAGGTTTTTGATGACGATGCCTGTATTCTTTCTTCCGAGGATACCTATCATCTCATCCGGGACAGTGGTGAGGATGTTCTCAGAGGATATAAAGAGCACGCGCGGAAGATGCTGCATGAAACGCGCGAAAATTTTTCGCGCGAGCAGGACACAAAGAAACGCGCGGAAATCGAAACAGAGCTCGGACAGGTTCGCCAACGCTCGGAATTATTTGACAGCATCCGGTTACGCCTGCCTAATCTCACCAGCCAGGGGACGGTCTCATTTCACGGCGTACGGCGCACCGTGGAGTTTATTCCTTGTGAAAAGGGGCATGCTGCCGGGAATGCGGTTATCCACTTGCCGCAGGATGGCATCCTGTTTAGCGGCGATTTGCTCTTTGCCCGCCATCATGCCTTCATCGCCGATGCCGATTTACCAGGCTGGCTGCGCGTGCTGGAAAAATTTGCCATTTTAAATCCACAAACGGTTGTGCCGGGTCATGGTAGGTTGAGTACAATGACAGAGCTAAGACAGCAGGCGGATTATTTGCGCGTACTGCAGCAAACGATCGATGCATTTATCCAATCGGGTAAACCGGAAGAGGCTCTTGCGGAGGTAATTTTGCCTGAACCATTCTCCTCCTATCAGCCCGATGATACGTTGCTGTATTCTTTGAGGGATTTGTTTCGACGGATGCAAAAAAAAGTTGACACTCAATTGCCTCCCAAAACCAGTGACGGGTGATTATTGCTCAGATAGGCGCTCTATCCTCTTTTCCCAGTCCTCACAAATGCGCTGCCAGGTGGTTTCCAGGTCTTCGGGCAGGACGCGCACATCCCCTAAAGTGGTCATAAAGTTGGTGTCGCCGCCCCAGCGCGGCACGATGTGGAAATGAATATGCCCGGCAAAACCTGCGCCAGCAGCACAGCCCAGGTTTGCGCCAATATTGAAACCTTCAGGATGATAAACTTCACGAAGTACTTCCACCGCACGGCTGATGAGAGCCATCATTTCACCCTGTGTGGCGGCATCCAGCAGTTCGATAGAATTCAGGTGCGCATACGGAGCCACCATCAGGTGTCCGGATGTGTAGGGGTAACGGTTGAGCATCACGAATGCCAGCTTTCCGCGCTGTACAATCAGCCTTTCCCGGTCTTCGTGTGTTCCCTCTGACAGGTTGCAAAAGATACAACCAGGGGTTGCATTGGACCCGTTGATGTATTTCATTCTCCAGGGTGAGAAAAATCTTTTCATAGGCTGTCCGTTGTGTTTTGATAATTGTAACTCAGAAAGTCCTCGTTCCATAAATTCAACATTCCTGCGCGATTTTTTTCGTTTCCCTTGCCTGGTCTAATGAATGGGTGTGCCGCAGCGGCGAGAATAAAAGCCAGAGAAAGGCTGTCAGCATGATGCTGCCACCCATCAGCAGCCCGTTACGCACCCCCAAGGTATTTCCCAGCACACCTCCCAGCAGCGAGCCGATGGGCAGCAGCCCCAGCGCGATGAACTGCTCGCTGGCGTAATAACGCCCCAGCAGAGGTCCGGGGACGATCACCTGCGCCAGGCTGGTACTGCTGATGTTGCAGGTGGTATTGCCAAAACCTGCTACCAGCATACAGGCAAAAATCACCGGGCGCGGCTCCGGGAAATACGAGCTCAGCAGAGGGATGAACAGCCATCCCAGCCCAATCATCACATCCGCGATGATATAGATGCGTCCCAACCCAAAGCGGTTTTGCAGTCTTTTCAGCAGCAGCGCCGCCAGCAAGCCGCTGAAGGAACCTGCCCCATACATGAAACCGAGGAAGAGCGCAGAAAGACCAAGTTCGCGGGTGATATAAAGCACCAGCAGTGCGCTGAAAAACCCGCCGGCGAAGTTGGATGTCATGGCAGAGGCTGCCATGGCGCGCAGGCGCGCATCAGCCAGGATCAGGCGTAAACCACAGGCAACCTGTTTCCAAAACCCCTCATCCCTTACCGATGCTTGCGGTTGAGGTTCGTGTTTGCGGATCAATCCAAAGCTGAACGCTGAGAGCAAAAATGAGAATGCATCTGCAAGGATGGCATACGGTGCGCCGAGCAGTTCAATCAGCCAGCCCGCCAATCCCGGTCCGGCGACATAAGAAAGCGAATTGGTCACCTCCAGTTTGCTGTTTGCCTCCAGAAGTTGATCTTGTTCTACCAGTGACGGCAGGTAGGACCGGTATGCCACGTCAAAGAGGAAGTTCAGTGTACCCAGCAGAAAGCTCAACAGATAAAGCAGTTCTATGCCTAAAAAGCCCAGCCAGGTACCCAGGGGGATGATTGCTAAAATTACTGCGCGCAGGATATCAACGGTAATCATGACCGGGCGACGCCTGAGTCGATCTACCCAGACACCGGTGAAGAGCCCCAGCAGCAGCGCAGGCGCCATCTCCGCAGCGGAGAGGAAGCCCATTTGAGCAGGGGTTGCCTCCAGGAGCAGCGCTGCGGTGATAGGAACCGCCAGCAAGGTAATCTGTGAACCGAACATAGAAACGGTTTGACCGCTCCAGAGCTTGAGAAAGTCCGGGCTACGCCAGAGACCTGCCAGCTTCATTCTTTTTCCTTCCTGTTTGCCAGGTGGAACCCAAAAACATACCCGGCGGAAGCCAGTGCGATCCCTCCAGCCACATCTGGCAAGGTATGCTGGTGGGTGAAAAGCGTGGAGAGCAGCACCAGCGCCAGGATCAGCACCCAAAGCCAGCGAAGATGGGGTTTCCAGTGCCACCAGAAAAGGCAAATCAGTGTGGTCAGGTAGGTATGACTGCTGGGAAAGGCATTGTAGGCACGGTCGTTCTGGTAGATGAAGCGCAGCAGGTCAGCAGACCATCCCTGTGCAATGACCGGGCTGCGCGTCACATAGGTCGGGCAGAGAATGTAAATGAGCGTTCCACAGAGGATGACGGGCAGCACCGCACTGATCAAGGCGCGGAAAAGCGGCTTCGGCATGGCAACAGTTGCCCATACCAGGCTGCCCAGCCACCAGGGTAGAGCCAAAAGGTACGGGACGGTGAAGATTGGCAGCAGCGGGATGTATGCGTCCAGCGCGGTTTGCAGCATCACCCCGCCGTGCGCCAGCCGGTTGATGGGGAAATATAGCATTTGCAGCGCGAGCACCAGGATAAGCCAGAGCCAGCGTTTGCGCATCACCGCGTCCCCTCAGCCCAGCTCATCATAGCGAAAGCAGTCGACCATGTGGTCGTTTACCATCCCGACTGCCTGCATAAAAGCGTAGCAGATGGTTGGACCCACAAAGCGGAAGCTGCGTTGTTTAAGGTCTTTGCTCATCGCCTGTGATTCGGTTGTCTGCGCAGGCAGTTCGGATAATGTGCGCCATTGATTTTTAATGGGCTTACCCCCGGTGAATGTCCAGATATAAGCTGCAAAGCTGCCAAATTCCTTTTGCACTTGCAGGAACGCACGCGCGTTGTCGATTGCGGCGCGTATTTTCAGGCGGTTGCGGATAATCCCCACGTTGCCAAGCAGATCGGCGATTTTTGTTTCATCATATCCTGCCACAATTTCCGGTTGGAAGTTATCGAAAGCCACCCGGTAGTTATCCCGGCGCGCCAGAATGGTGCTCCAGCTTAACCCAGCCTGTGCGCCTTCCAGTATGAGAAATTCAAACAGCAGGCGGTCATCATAGACCGGCACACCCCATTCCTGGTCGTGGTATGCCATCATTTGTTCAGTTTGTGCCCATCCGCAGCGTGGTAAGTTCTTATCCATAAAAATGTCCTCCTGTTGGCGTGTGAGTTTAATCAAAGTCGATTTGTTCAAGCCTTTGATTGATTTGCCCGGTTGAGAAAAATTGTATCCCTCTGATACCAACACCTTGCGCCACCGAAACATTGAGCAGATTATCGTCAATGAAAAAACATTGATCAGGCTCACTTTGAATGGCTGCTAAAACATGCAAAAACGTAGAAGGCTCCCGTTTTGTTTGCTTGATCTGGTAAGAAAAAAACTGGTGTGTGAATACATCCAAAAACGGGTGGATTTGGTGGATGTACTTCACCCATTCCAGTGCATGGTCAGAGAGTAAAACAAGCTGATACCGGTCGGATAATGTGACGATGAGCTCTTTCATACCGGGTATATGCCTGTGAAAATTCTCTCGGATTAAAGCTTTCATTTCGGTTATGGGTATATCCCACCCCTGCTGTTTGATGATCTTTGAAAGATAGACATCTTCTGTTATTTGTCCGCAGCAGAGTTCGTGAAGGATCTGACCGCCCAAAGCGGGCAAAATCAATTTGGGATCAACCTGAAAACGAGGCGCCAGCATCTTCTCAATGCCGTACAAACCGGCAATCAAGACTTCAGATAAATCGAAGATGAGAGTTGAATAGGGCATCATTCACCTGGAGAAAGGGGAGTATTCGACTTATGTTTTGTATGTTGATTTTTTGTGATAAAACTTTCACATTACTCTTTGTGCAATTGGATGATCGTCGTTGAATTGGAGCAAATCCCACAGGTTTCCATACAGGTCTTCAAAAACCGCGACCATTCCGTACCCGGCTTGTTTCGGCTCGCGGACAAATTTAATCCCTTTCGCAAGCATTTCATGATAATCACGCCAGAAATCGTCCGTGTTGAGAAATAAAAAGACCCGCCCACCAGATTGATTGCCGATAAACGGCTCTTGTTCCGGTTTGGATGCCCTGGCAAGCAGCAGGGTTGCGCCTTTGGAACCCGGCGGTGCAACAACCACCCAGCGTTTATCTTGTTCCGGCTGATAGGTATCTTCGATGAGTGTAAAATTGAGCTTATTGAGGTAAAAATCAAGCGCCTCATCGTAATCGCGGACGACTAAAGCGACATGAACAATGGACTGATTCATACTTGATCCCTTCTTGTAGATTGTATCCCAGTTATTCTGTGCGTGACGAAACACCTCATAATCGCCGGGTGCATGTTGACCTTTAACCGCTTTGTGTTTTAATCATATTATCGCATTGGAGCCATTATGGAGCAACCTGAAGCAAAAAAGATTGGAATACCATGCAGAAAATGAAGAAATATCTTGAACAAATACGCTCCTGTTACCCCAATTTGCAGATTGACCGCGCCGAGCCGGATACCTTTGGGCAATACAATCATGTTCTGCTGATTAACGATGCCTGGATTTTCCGTTTTCCACGTTATGCTGAAGGCATTCATGTGTTGGCGCGTGAGGCGGCTTTTCTGGATGCTGTGCGAGAAAAACTGCCGTTGCCTGTGCCCAATTTTACTTACCAAAACCTGGATGGCGCTTTGGGGGAGGTGTTTGTGGGTTACCGGCGCATCCCGGGTGAACTGCTCTGGGGTGAAACGCTTTGTTCGATCCAGGACGACGAGACCGTGCAGCGGATTGCCTTTCAACTCGCCGGTTTTTTGCACATCTTGCACAACATCCCCTCGCAGACCGTTGAATACCTGCTGCCGCTGAATGGCACCCGCACAGATTGGGAACAGATGTACAGGGAGGTCACCGAATTGCTCTTCGCGTATATGCACACGGATGCCCGTAAAGCGGTACAGGTACATTTCGAGACCTATCTGGATGACCCTGCCATGCAATCGTTTGAGCCCTGCCTGGCGCATTATGATTTTGGACCCGGTAACGTGCTCTATGATGAGCAATCCCGCGCGTTATGCGGGGTGATTGATTTTGGCTTTGCGTGCCTGGGCGACCCCGCGCAGGATATTGCGGCGGCTTCCTGTTTTGGCGAGAAATACCTGAGCCATTTCCTGGGGGCGTATCCCGGCATCGAAGACCTGCTGCCGCGTGCTCGTTTCATTAAAGGCACATTTGCGCTGAGCGAGGCTTTGCACGGTATCAAAAATAACGACCGCGAAGCCTTTGACAGCGGTATGGAACCGTATATCAATCGAGGTGACGGATGACCCAATACTACGAAACTGAACTGGCATATCTAAAAGATGCATACCTGGCTGAAATGGAAACGGAGATCATCGGTATTGATCAGGATGAAGAAGGGACACTGGTTTACCTGGATGCAACGATCTTTTATCCCGAAGGGGGCGGTCAGCCTTCTGATACAGGGCGCATCATCGGAGAGCATGGAACTGCCAACATAACACATGCGCGCTATTCGCAGGGGGTTGTGGCGCATTGTTC
Organism: uncultured Anaerolineaceae bacterium; assembly: GCA_964426355.1. Taxonomy (GTDB): domain Bacteria; phylum Chloroflexota; class Anaerolineae; order Anaerolineales; family Anaerolineaceae; genus JAJFTV01. Next base: position 7,133 of record CAYRRA010000068.1, on the reverse strand, counting down.
TGAGCTGGAGGGCAGCCTGGCAGTCGGCGACAGGGTGAAATGCCTGCTCGATTGGGATACACGCTATCGTCATATGCGCGCCCACAGCGCCGGGCATGTGCTGCACGATGCCTTGATGACCCTGCCGCATCCTGAAAACCTTTTCCCGTTAAAAGGCAATCACAAAAAACTGTATGTTGATTACAGCGGCGACCCGCTTCTCGCAGACCTTGCCGGGGAATTGGAGCGAAAATGTAACGAAATCATCGCTGCCAACCTGGCATTGCATGTCCGCATGGTTGACCTGGCTGAACTGCGCCAGGTATGTGATTTTGTTCCCACCAATCTCCCAACCGACAAACCCCTGCGTATCCTGAGTATTGAGGGGTTCAATCCAATGCCGTGTGGTGGCACGCATGTGCACCGTGCGGGTGAGATTGGTCTAATGAAAATCACCGCGATTAATCTTAAAAAGGGTGTCAATCACATCAAGTACCAGATCGAAAACCCACCCCTTTGACCCCGAGGGAACTAAATTAGCCCCGAAAACGTCTGATGAATAGAACCCGGCAAGCAGGCTGTGCTTTGGGGAGCACTGCTGCGTTCTTGGCTTGCCAGCAAGGAGAAGAAAATGCCAAAACTTATCAAATACCTGTGGCTCATTCTGGTCATCGTCCTTTTGACAGCCTGTGGTGTTCAAGATTCCATTGGACCGGAGCAGCCGGTCAGTTCAGATGACACACCCTCTCCAACCAAAGCGTCTGCAGAAGGCGAGTTTGTGTATTCGGAGAACGCAATTGTGGAGGAAATGGATATCCTCTTCCTGGAATCGTTCCCTTTGCAGGTGATGGTGAACCTGAAAGGCAACCTGCCCAACGGGTGCACCACCATTGAGGAAACCCAATCAGAGCGCGTGGATGAAAACACCTTCGTGATTACCCTGGTCACCACACAGCCAAAAGATACCATGTGTATCCAGGTCCTCACTCCATTTGAGGAGAACGTACCGCTGGATGTTTACGGTCTGCCAGCCGGGGAATACACTGTAAAGGTTGGAGACCTGACCCAGACGTTCACCTTCGAACAGGATAACATCATCCAGGAATAGAGGTAAAAAAAACCTTTTGCAGCGATGAAACTGTTAAAAAGGGCAGTCTCTCTGGCTGCCTTCTCGCAAGAGGTGTTTTCTTGCCGTGTCAGAGCTCGGGTCAGAGACTCTCGCGAGCAGTTCTTTTCTTGCTAACAGAGGCTATCTTGTCTTTTGGGACAGTCTCTACGCGATTTTTTCAAAAAATATGCGTTAATGTTACAATCAATCACCGGACAACTATTTGTTTTCTAGGGAGTGAGATGTCGAATACAGAGCTTGTTTCCATCATCGATCGCCAGTTTGCAGCCTACAACCGCTGCGATCTGGAAAGTTTTGTGGCTTGTTATGCGCCCAATGCCAGGCTGTATGATTTACCCAACACAACGCCGGTCGCAGAAGGACATGAGCAAATTCGCGAGCGCTATCGCCCGCGCTTTGAAAACAAGAATCTACACGCTGAAATCACTAAACGCATGTTTCTTGGAAATTTCCTGATCGATTATGAGAATATCAGAGGGATTCCCGGCATCGATTTATTGGAGGCGATTGTTGTTTACGAAGTGATAGATGGATTAATCGACAAAGTTTGGTTCATCCGTAAAGATAAAAACAATGAGTGACATAGACGTACCCCAACCTGTCTTCGACCCAGAAGAGTTCGACCAGTGGGCAGCGGACTATGATGAAGAAATCGCGCGCGCGGAGGGTTTCCCTTTTGAAGGGTATCATGCTCTGATGGATGAAATCATCCGGTTGGCAGAGGTGCAGCCGGGTATGCGCCTGCTTGACCTGGGTACCGGAACCGGTAACCTGGCTATTCGTTTCAAAGAATTAGGTTGCAGCGTGGTGGGCACAGATTTTTCTCAAGAGATGCTCTCCATTGCCCGCCGCAAAGCACCGGATATCGAATTTCTCAATTGGGATTTACGCGAACCCTGGCACAAGGACCTGGTTGGCACCTTTAATCGGGTGGTTTCGGCGTATGTGTTTCATCACTTCACCCTTCCCAGGAAAGCTGAAATCATTGCCGATATTATGCACCGTATGCACCCTGATGGCAAAATTCTCATCGCAGACATATCCTTTGTAGACCGCAAGCATATTGACCAGGCACGCATACGATACAAGGATGGCTGGGACGAAGAGGAGTACTGGATTGCTGAAGAGACACTGCCGGTCTTGCGCCAGTATGGTTGGCAAGTGTTTTATGCACAGGTAACGAACCTTGCCGGGATTTACAGTATATCGTGCGACAATCACGTATAATAAATCTGGCTTGATACACCACAAATTCATTAGCCTCCGTACAGGTCTAACAACATGCTTGCTCCCAAAATACTCGTCATCGATGATGATCCATCTATCGGCAATTTGATTGAATTTACGCTCAGCGCAAAAGGCTACGATGTGCGCGTGGCACAGGATCCGCGCATAGGCATGGGTATGGCATTGAGCGATCCACCCCATCTAATCCTGTTGGATTATTTACTTCCGGGGCGTGATGGGCTTGAGTTTCTGCGCGATATTCGCACTTTCGCAGATTTGCAGGATACCCAGGTGATCATGATTACAGGAAAAGGCAGCCGTGAGACCGTTATGGAAGCGCGCCAGTACCGCGTTGTAGATTTCATTGCCAAACCATTTGAGATCAACCTGCTTGTTGAACGAGTTGTGCAGCGTGTACCTCTTCCTGGTGAACCCAACGATTAAGAGTTCTAAAATCAACCCACAAATAGTAGGAGGTGAAACCAATGTCTGAACCAAACGATCACCACGGGGCTTTCGGGCAAGCTGGTGGACAATATCCCAACGAAACCATGCGCTTGCTGTTAGAACGCGCCAGCCTGCGCAGCTATACGGACGAGAAAATACCAGATGACGTTTTACGGTTGATATTGGATGCTGGCAATCACGCTGCCACTGGCGGTAATCTTCAGCCGTACTCCATCATCAAAATTGAAGCCGAGGAAACACGCAAATGGCTGGCGGAACGATGTGAGCAGGGTTTTATTGCAGCAGCACCGGTCAACCTCATCTTCTGTATCGATATGCACCGCAACAAACGCTGGGCTGAACTGGAAGTTGCCCCTTATACTGCGCAACACTCCTTCCGTCATTTCTGGATTGCCTTCCAGGACACGGTGATTGCCGCCCAAAATATCTGTACCGCTGCCGATGCAATGGGGTTGGGTTCGGTCTATATCGGTACCATCATCGAATTTTTACCGGAGTTGAAAGAACGGCTTAAGCTCCCGGACGGTGTATTCCCGGTGGTGCTCCTTTGTCTTGGTTATCCTAAAAACCCGTCCGAACCGCGTAAAAAATTGGGCGTGGATGTGCTGGTGCACTCTGAGACCTACCAGGAATTGGATGATGATGCGCTGCTGGCAGCCTTCGATAAAAAGTATGCGGATGTTAAATATCAAATCACCGATGAACGCATGAAGACGATCGAAACCGTGTGCCGAGAATCCCACGGGGAAGAGTTTGCACAGAAATGTCTGGCGCATATCCGGGAACAAGGTGTTATTAAAAGCGTGGTGCGTTACTTCGGGCTGCACTACCTTGCTAATGAAATGCCCGCAGGTAACCAGGAATTTTTACAAATGATGGAATATTTTGGGTTTCACTGGCTCAGTGAGTTTAAGAAAAAGGGTTAACGTTCTTTCGAACATCTAATGGGAGGGCTCAATGCGTAATCGGACAGTATTTTGGATCGGACTGGTGCTGGTCTTACTCGGTCTGCTCTACCTGGTTGCAGTGATATTCGAAATTAATCTACACGGCTCCATTTGGGCAGTATTTCTGATCCTTCTTGGTGCCTGGCTGCTGGTTCGACCGCGAATGGGCGGCGGTGACGATAGCGAGTTTCGTTTTTTAGGGGATATTGTTCAGCGCGGAAATTGGAAGGTGCAAAACCAGGAGTACTGGTTCTTTATCGGTGATATCACACTGGATATGAGCCAGGCAGAGATACCTGTCGGTGAAACCGTCATTCGTTCGCAGCATTTCATTGGCGATTTGCGAGTCATTGTTCCAGATGGCGTTGAGGTTGCAATCAGCAGTACTTCCTTTATTTCGGAGGTACGTTTGTTTGGCGAAAAACATGACAGCATTATTGCCCCAGTTACAATTGCCACACCAGGATACGAAAACGCTTCTCGCAAAATACGCCTGGAGAAGATTACATTCATTGGCGGCACAAAGGTGCGTAGAGCAGATTAGCCAACAAGAAATTAATATTAGATAACTGTTTTATCCCGCCATATAGGCAATACTGAGTGTACCTGGACCGGTATGCGATCCAATGACCGGGCTAACCTCGCTCAGGATATTTTCAATTGGGTTAAAACGCTGGTTCGTCTCTTCTTGAAGAGCCAACGCTGCATCCAGAACGCCAGCATGAAACACAGAAATGCGCACCGGTTTGCGTCCATCAATATCGCGCTCAACCAGGTCAACCATGCGTGCCAAAGCCTTGCGGTGCGTAACCACACTTTCAACCAGGTCAATCTTACCTTCGCGGATGGTAAGAATAGGTTTGATTTTGAGGGCTGTGCCGAATAAATGTTTGGCTCCGCCAATGCGACCGCCCTTATATAGATATTTAAGGGTTTCAACGGTGAAATACACACCGATTTTTTTGTAAGCTTCTGCTGCAATAGCTTTACAGGTTGCCAGGTCTGCCCCGTCTTCAAGAGCGCGCGCCACGGTTAAGACCTGAAAACTCAACGCCATCGATACCAGGCGTGTGTCAATTACTTCGATGGGGGCATCCGGGAAGCGCTTTTTGGCTTCCAGCGCGGATTGCATGGAAGCGGAAAGTCCAACTGAAATGGGCATTACCAGGACCTCTTTGCCCTGATCCAGCAGCTCTTTGTATAACTGTTCATAGGTAAACACATTTGTCTGGCTGGTCGTTGGAATGTCGTTTGATTCTGCCAGTTTTGAGTAAAACTCTTTTGCTTTAATATCCACCCCATCACGGTAGGTTTTTCCTTGCCAGTTAACATTCAAGGGAACCACATGAATCTGGTATTGATCGACCAGCGTTTGGGGAAGATAAGCGCTGCTGTCGGTTATGATGGATACCTTTGTCATTTTATTCATTCCTTGTTATGATGGATATCATTTTGAAAAGTATACCAGAACTGAACTGATGTGTCTTGTAAAGAGGTGTAAGTATGTGTAAAAATTCTGATGAGGAAATTGTACACCAGGTTGCGTGTTATCTTGAAGAACGCAGCCAGGCAGATAAGTTCTCTGGGGCTGTTCTATTGGCTCGTGATGGCAAGGTGTTGTTCAAAAAGGCTTACGGTCTGGCAAGCCAGCGTTACAACATCGCCAATCAGGTGGATACCCGTTTCAACCTGGGGTCGATGAATAAAATGTTCACCGGTACGGCGGTTGTCCAACTTGCAGAACGGGGGCAATTGAACTTCGATGACCGGGTGGGGAAGCACCTGCCGGATTTTCCAAACCGCGAGATTGCTGAAAAAGTGAACATTCATCACCTGCTCACCCACACCGGTGGTTTGGGCAGTTTTTTCAACCGTGAGTTCATGCTTTCAGCCAAAGAAAGTTTCCGCACGGTCGATGATTATCTGCCGCTTATGCTCAATGAGCCGCTTCTCTTCACACCCGGTGAACGTTGGTCATACAGCAATTCAGGCTTCCTGCTGCTGGGTAAGCTCATCGAGCAAATCAGTGGGATGAGCTATTACGATTTCATCCGTGAGAATATCTACCAACCCGCCGGGATGCAGAGCACAGACTGTTATGAGATGGATGACGACAGCGTTCAAAACCTTGCCATGGGATATACTAAAAATTACTCGTCTTCCGGAAAGCGGATCAATAACATCTTTTTGCATTGTTACAAAGGTGGTCCGGCAGGGGGAGGTTTTTCAACCGTGGAAGACCTGCTCAAATTTGACCAGGCGCTGCGTACTCACCGCTTGCTCAACCCTCAATCGACCGCCCTGCTGCTCTCAGGCAAGGTCAGGGTAAGTGACTCGGATAAATGCCAATATGCTTATGGGTTTGAAGATAATCGTTATGGTGGTGTGCGCGTGGTTGGGCATGGCGGAGGCTTTCCAGGGATCAATTCCCGGTTAGATATTTACCCGGAACTGGGTTATACGGTTGCGGTGATGTCAAATTATGACCCTGATGCAGCAGAAGGCATCGCTTTTTATGTGCGAAAAAAGATCACAGGTGCCCCATTGACGCAGACGGTTCGGTCGGAAGACCATGCAATTCAACAGGTCATTGGAATATACCAGGCGCAGTCTGATACCATGCCGGACTTGACCCTGACCATTACCAGGGAAGGGGACGCTCTACTGGCACGCTACCCGCAAAATTTTGGTGTTTTCGAACTCCTGTCACTTTCATCGGATGAATTCTGTGATGAGGAAACCACCGATCGGCGATTGCTGCTAAAGCGCGGCGAGCACGGGCAGGTGACTGGCTTTGAATTGAAGAGCCGACGTGCTGAGATTCGATTCAAGAAAATTTCCTAAGGTGTGATATATTCATTCGCCAAAAATTTCTTTACAAACTGTAGAATTTTTCTGGCGAATCACTTCAAGTAACCGGTTATTTTTTCGATCTCTTTGTGAAAAGACTTTCAACCGATTACATATATAGTTTACCTTTTGAAACGTGTTGGCTATTGTGAAGTGAGCCACTTCAGCGCGGCATCCCGGCTTGGAAAGGTCTTGAAATTCCTGCCTGTAACCTTGCTGATGCTATTCAAGATAACCGTAAGTAGCCCTTCAATGCCCACCACCGCTGCAGCTTTGACATAATCATTGTTGGATGCGGTGAAATCCTTAATCGATGTCACCATGGTCTGGTTGAAACGAATACCGCTGGCATCAAACAATGCCAGTACTGATTTTTCCGGTTCACTGTGGATAATTTGCCGGGCTTCTTCAACCAGTAAATCAAATTCTTGCCCTGGCATCAATCCGCTGAAATCTTCGATTAATACCTTTTTATTGTTACTTGACTTTAGAGTTCGGTAAAGAAGAAGGGCAAAAAAAAGCACCTTAACAAA
>CAYRRA010000067.1:0-21662 GCA_964426355.1 uncultured Anaerolineaceae bacterium | reverse complement strand
TGACTTTTCTTGACCCGCCTTTTAACCAATCCAAAGAATACCGTAGCCACGATGATGATATGCCGCATGACGAATATTGGAATTGGATGACTTTAATTTGTGAATTGGTGTATAAACACTCTTCTTCCGGTGCTGCAATTTATTTCATGCAAAGAGAGAAAAATGCTCATTATGTATTAAATGCACTTGAAAAGACCGGATGGATGTTTCAAAACTTGATTGTTTGGAAAAAGAAAACATCTGCTGTTCCAATCAAAAACGGTTATGGAAAGCATTATCAAATTATTGCTTATGCTACAAAAGGAGCAAAACCACGGGTATTTAACAAATTACGCATTGACCCACCTTTACTTGTCACTGAAAAACATCAATGCCCAAATGGAATGTATGTTACTGATGTGTGGGATGATATTCGAGAATTAACATCTGGATATTTTGCAGGTGATGAACCATTACGATTCCATACAGGAGAAAGAGCACACAAGCAACAAGCCCCCGTTCATCTACTATTAAGAATCTTATTGTCTTCCTCCAATGCTGGTGATTTGGTTTTTGACCCATTTGCAGGAACAGGGACCACTTTAGTCGTGGCAAAACAAATCAATAGAAACTCAATAGGCATTGAGTTAGATAGCGTCAATTGCGATTTGATAAAAGAGAGATTGTCTGCAATAAAACCAAGTGATGATGTTTCTAAATTCTATAAATATTATCGACACACAGAACATCTTGAAAAAATATGGGTAAAGCAGGGTTTAGATACTTCGATCAAGAAAATTGACCAGCCTGCATTACTCTAATCCCCACAAAGCATTCCGCTGTATAGCCGCGGCTTTTCCTGCATTAGCCTTACTCACATCCTCCCTTCGCCAGAAACTGCTATAACCGGGCAATGGGGTTGGCAACAGCTCCTTGCCGTACATCGGGAACATTTTCACCACCGATTTCGTCTCAACTCCATACAAAGGCAATCGAAAGAGGAGGAGTTGAGATGCCATCAAAAACCGGTTCCCTTTTCGTGATCCTGTTCGCCACCCTCTTGTTCACGGCGGGTCTCGTCTATGCCACCATTGAATTACCGGTTCTGATTAATGCGTGGCTGGTTCAGGCAATTGATTTTCCAGGTGATGATTCAAGTATCGAAATTGACGTTACAGAGGCGTTTATCCAATCAAACCATATCCGGCTGATCGGGTTCATATGCTTTGCCGGTGTCATCGCGCTGATTGTGATCGGGCTGGTCACTGAAAAATGCCGTTTAGCCTCGCTGGGTGCCTTCACATTCTTCCTGCCTGTTTTTGGACATTTCGCTTTGAATATGTTTTTCCTGGCTGGTCTGGGGATGTTGCGGGTGATCTGGATGCCAATTCTGGATATCTCATATCGCTGGCTGAACCTGGGGGATATTGCCTATCTGCCCTATATGGTGCTGGTCTATCCTCCTGCTCTGGTCGGTGTGGATATCAGAACGCATGTGATCTGGTTTTTCATGGGTGCAGGACTGTTTTTGTTTATCGCCGGCGTTTTCATGTGGTTACATTCTTACGCACAAAGGAAACGTATCGTGGATTGGGGGGTATACCGTTTTTCACGGCATCCGCAATACCTGGGATGGATCGTCTGGAGTTATGGTGTGATGCTCTTTGTCTCACGTTTACGTGGACCCCGGATCATGTATAGCCTGGGCAACAGTTTGCCGTGGCTTCTATCGACGCTGGTCATTGTGTGTGTGGCATTGCTGGAAGAGATAGAGATGAGGCAAGCGGTCGGTTACGACGAATACCGTTCCAAAGCACCTTTTCTGTTACCACTGCCCTCTTTTGTTTCAAGGATGATCTCCTTGCCACTTCGCTGTCTGTTGAGAAAAGAATACCCAGAAAACGGTCGGGAGGTGTTGGTGACGTTCCTTCTATATGCCGCCTTCCTGGTGTTGCTCTCGGTGCCCTTTGTGATTTTTCAGTTTCCTCCAGATGGGGGTTGGTTTCGATTTCCATTCAACATGCCGCCATTTTTATAATGGGGAAGGCACAAAATCTGACGAAGTAATTGGCAATGAATCATTTTGCAAAGAGATAGAGGATTTTCATGGCTGTTTTGTCAGGTTTATATTAAACTGAGTCTGAGTATCCACCATTCAGAGGAGCAAGCAGGAGGTTATCTTGAAATCATTGCAAGAAAATATGGCTGAGTTTAAAAAACAACTGGAGAAGGGAATAATCCAAAAAGCCTATCAGGGATTAATGGAGTATATGATGAGTTTGAAGAACCATTTTTCAAACAAATTTCCCGATTATTCCGTGCCCGGAAATCTCTACAATGGGTATATGGATATGACCTATTTTTCTCTCTTGCCCACGTCATTAAAAGCCAGGGATTTGAAGATTGCGATTGTCTTTCTTTACGACTCATATCGGTTTGAGATTTGGTTGTCCGGAAAAAACAAACAGGTTCTCTCAAAATATTGGGAAATGATCCAGCAAAAAGGTTGGGACAAATACAAAGTTGTAAAACCTGTGAAAGGCGTCGATTCTGTTGTGGAGCATATTCTGGTCAGCAATCCAGATTTTAGCGACCTGGATGCATTAACAAAACAAATAGAGCAAGAGAGTTTGGAATTTATCTGCGACATCGAAGAGTTTCTAACTCAAAACGCCGCCTGACAAAGCCTGCACTGCCACGTAGGTTTCTGAGGCAATTTTCTCTGCGGGCGAACAAACTTCCACACCTGCTACCGCTGCCAATCTGTGCTTCGCGGAGTATAATTTTTCGTGTCACGAATCCACGCATATAACAGGTTATTGCCCGAAAGTTATTCAAGAGAGAAACGCTGATGATCACAATCACCTCAATCAAGGACGAAAAAATCGTCTTGGCTCGTGCTGTGAAAACACGCAAAGGGAGAGACGAGCATCAAAGAATGCTTTTAGAAGGAGAGGAAATTCTTGATTGGGCGATAGAACATGGAATTGAAATTGAATATGTCTTGTTTGTCGAAAGCGGGCAGGCAGTAGTTGAAGAAAAATACCAGAGGCAAAATATTAGCGCATACAAAATATCTGATGGGATACAGAAAAAGGTCACTGACAAAAACTTTGTGATTCCAATTATTGGCGTAGGAAGAATACCTGAAACAGAAAGCGCATTCGGATCCAATTTTACGGTTGTCCTGGATGGTGTAAAAGATTATGGCAATATCGGTACAATTATTCGGACCTGTCATGCTTTTGGCATCCGTGAAATCGTCAGTACAAATAGTGATTTTGATCTTTATCAGCAGAAAACAATAGAAGCATCACGTGGAAGTGTATTTTTAACACACATGATCCGTTACACAGATAGCGCGGATACGATTCGCTCCCTGCGGGAAAGCGGGTACCAAATTGTTGTGACCAGTCCAAGAGGAAACAACCTCCAATCACTGGTGGAATTGAAACCAAAACCCGTTGCACTGATTGTCGGGAATGAAAGCAGAGGAGTAAGCCAGGAATTTGAAGAACAAGCGGATTTCCTGGTTCAAATCCCCATGTCTGAAACCATTGAAAGCCTGAACGTCGGTGTTGCAACAGGGATCAGTGTATATGAACTCAAACTCAAACAGGTAATGTCCATGATCGAACAGCAAATTAAAACCACTTTAGGCAGAGAATTGAATGTTGCAGGAATGTTAGTCCAAAAAGCACTGGATGCCGAACTACAAAAAATATCCGACTTGAACAGCCAGCAAGTCATTTTCATGATGGTTTTAAAGTGTGACAGAGAGATGAGCATGGAGGATATGTGTAAACAGTTCGGTGTTTTAGAGAAAGAAACGAACGAATTTCTGGGCTTACTCATTGAGAACAAATTAGTCCATCAAAGCGACAGGCTCCGATTGACCGCCAAAGGCGAAGAGGTACTAGCCAAGTTGTGGTTTACAGTAGAAAGCACAGAACGCAAGATATTGTCTGGATTTTCCGAAAATGAAATCATTGATTTGAAGAAAAAGTTACATCAAATTCGTGAAAACTGCGTTCAAATAACAAACAGATGAAGAAAAACAGCCCAGGCAAATGGGCTTTCGTTGTGGTTTTTTGCCTGGCAGGGTGTGCTACCTGGTCATTCTCGCAGGAAAAGTTTAATAAGCGTTCGTTTTTCCACAGCCGCCGCTTACCCTACCCAGTCCGGAAGCTGCCAGTCGATGGGCGGCAGACCGGCGGATTGGAACGCCGCATTGGTCTTTGAAAAGTGACGGCAGCCAAAGAAACCGCGTGAGGCAGAAAGCGGCGAAGGGTGCGGGGCTTTCAACACGGTATGACGGCTGGTATCGATCCATTCAGCCTTGCGCTGGGCATAACTACCCCACAACAAAAAGACCACCCGGCTGCCGCGTGCATTCACCGTCCGCAGCACCGCATCGGTGAAGTTCTCCCAGCCCTTGCCCTGATGCGAGTTTGCCTGGTGCGCGCGCACGGTCAGCACGGCATTCAGCAGCAGCACGCCCTGCTCAGCCCAGGGGATCAGGCAGCCGTGATTTGGGATGCGAAACCCAACGTCTGTGCGCAGTTCTTTGAAAATATTCAGCAGTGAAGGAGGAGCAGCCACGCCGGGGCGCACCGAAAATGCCAGCCCGTGTGCCTGGTTCTCATCATGGTAGGGGTCCTGCCCGATAATCACCACGCGCACCTGCTCCAATGGGGTGTAACGCAGCGCATTGAACACGTCTTCTCCCGGCGGGTAAACTTTATACCTGCGCCGTTCCTCACCGACAAAGCGGTAGAGTTGTTGGTAGTAAGGTTGAGTGGTCTCGCCCGCCAGGGCGGGTAGCCAGCTATCTGGAACAGGCATACGGGGCTCCTTGTGCGCGCCGCGGTGGAATATCAGCCCGCGGCTGGTTTGGTGGTGCAGTTATTGGCTTGTACCTCATCACCAACAATTATACGAAAAAGTCCCCGTCCTGGCGAATGAGAGAATGCAATCGCCAGCTGTTTTTCTTCTCTACTCTCCTCACTCCCGATCCACTCGTGCAGATGCGCGCGGGCGTGTGCAAGACCAGGCTGCCTGCCGGTGAGGGCTGCTTGCTGCCCAGGGCAAAGGTGATCCCTCCCACTGGTCGGGATGACAATGTGGGTTGCGTTCCATTGCCCCCTCAAAACCCGACAACACCCCCTGCGCCCTGCCCAACCCAATCACCAGTTACCCATTACGGATCACCGGTTTGCCTGCCAGACAGGGCTGCTTGCTGCCCAGGGCAATGGTGATCCCTCGCTTGCGCTTTGGGATGACAACCTGGGCGTACTGTCATCCTGAGCAAAGCGAAGGATCGACCTGAACCTATGCATTGCAACACTACCTGCCCGGCAGAGCCAATGGTGATCCCTCCCGCTGGTCGAGATGACAAACCGGGTTGCAGGTATTGTTGGATTGCAGTAGACACAATGAACGCTCTCCCGGCTTTTGGGACAGCCTCGGATGAGGATGCGAACCGCTACAGAACAGATGGTTTGATTTTTGGCGCTATTAGCACGCTTGTGGGGCAAAATTTTTCATATTTTGCAAAAGCAGTATAATTTTGTAATCCAATGCGCTGAACAAATACAATGAAATGAGAAAAAAGATGAAGACACCAAACATCCTCATCAGAGATGAAACAAAAAACGATATCGTCACCATTACCAATGTAACCGTGGCAGCCTTTGAGAGTATGGAAATCAGCAGCCACACTGAACAGTTCGTGGTGGATGCACTGCGTTGCGCAGGGGCGTTAACCCTTTCACTTGTGGCAGAGGTGGACGGACAGGTCGTCGGGCATATTGCATTTTCGCCAATCAGCATTTCGGATGGCACCCCTGGCTGGTACGGGCTGGGTCCGGTTTCGGTGCTGCCCATGTACCAGCGCAGGGGCATCGGCAAAGCGTTGATCCTGGAAGGATTATCACGGTTGAAAAACCTGGGTGCGAGGGGCTGCTGCCTGGTGGGGCATCCGCAGTACTACGTCAAGTTTGGCTTTAAAAATGTTGCCGGGCTTGGCATGGAGGGTGTTCCCCCGGAAGTCTTCTTCTCGCTTTCGTTCGATGGCAGCTATCCGCAAGGTGAAGTGATGTTCCATGAGGGCTTCAAGGCAACCGGCACACCGGCATAGCCTGCAAGTTTGACGATAAAATTAGATTTCTACAAGGTTAAACACTTTATCGAAAAGATCGAAAGGGGTGGAAGGGTAAGGGCAGAATGTCAAAGGATGTTGCACACCAAAGCCGCTGGCAGGTATTCGAGGTCGTTTTTGGGATTCCTTTTCTGGCTGCACTCGTATTGCAGCGAATTGCGCCCATCCCCCTCACACAGGGTTTCCTGACGCTGGTAATCAAACTGGTCGGCGCTATCCTGATCCTGGCAGGCGTTTGGCTGGTCGTGCTTACCCGTCGCGAGTTTGCCCGTTATAACCAGCCAACCGATCCGGGTCTTCCCACAAGCCGGTTCATCAGCACGGGCGTCTTCTCCATCTCACGCAATCCACTCTACCTGGGTGGCGTTTGCATCTTGACAGGAATTTCTTTTGCATTCTACCTTCCCTGGGTATTCCTGCTTCTCATCCCATCTCTTATCGCCTGTCATTTTATCCTGATCGTACCGGAAGAAAGATATCTTTCCGCCCGGTTCGGTGAAACCTATCGGGAGTACACCGCGACCATCCGCCGCTGGATAGGGCGCTACTGATGACTTTTCTACGCCCCTCTTGCAAAGGAGAAAATCAATGCAAGAACTGATCCGCAGAATAGAACAAACCGCCGCAGAGACGGAGTTTTCAGGGGTTGTATCCATCTTCAAGGATACTTCCACCGTCTTCAACAAGGCATTCGGGTACCGGGACCTGAAAAACAAACTGCCCAACACTACCCATACGCGTTTCGGGATCGCCTCCGGGACCAAGGGCTTTACCGCGCTGGGGATGGGTGTGCTAATAGACCGGGGTGTCATCGCATTGGATACATCGCTCACAGAAATCGACGCAGGGTATACGGAGTTCGTCGACAGTCGCGCGACGATATATCACCTGCTGACACATACCTCAGGCATCTATGACTATTACGACGAGGAAATCGAGCAAGATTTTGACCACTTCTCCGTGGAGATCCCGTGGTGCCAATTGGAAACACCATCCGATTACCTCCCATTGTTCTTGGGCAAACCGATGAAGTTCCTTCCGGGTGAGAGATACTCCTATTCGAATGGCGGGTATGTTTTTCTTGGGATTTTGATCGAGAAGCTGACCGGCATGCTCTACCGGGATTTTATGCACGAGCATGTCTTGCAGAGGGCTTCGATGCCTCACTCTGGCTTCTTCGCCTTCAACGACCTGCCCGAAAACACTGCAAATGGTTATTTGGAGGATCGCAAAACGACCAATATCTATCAGCTTCCGCTGAGGGGCGCCGGAGATGGCGGGATGTACACCACCACAACCGATCTATGCGCTTTTTGGGATGGTCTGTTTTCTAACAAAATCCTTTCCAAAGAACTCACGGAGACCTACTTGAAGACGCACTGCAAACTCAATGACAAGAGCGGTTACAGCTGCGGCTTCTACAAACGACTCGATGACAGCATGTTCTCGCTCGTGGGCAGCGACGCCGGGGTCGGTTTCGATTCGCGGTACCTGCCGCAAGAAAAACTGGTCATCAACATCCTCTCCAACATCACCGATGGAGAAGAAGATATGCGGGAAACGATCCTGGATTATTTGAAGGATCGATAAAACGAACCGTTGCCATTTATCCAACGGGGCTACAGGATGTGCGAAAGGAAACCAACAAACCATTGCTGTCTGCCACTCTATTCTCATCCTGCCGGAGGAAAGATACCTTGCAGCAAAGTTCGGTGAGCACTAACAAGCGTATGCTGCCACGGTTCACCGCCGGTCTGGCAGAAAATCACCTCCAATCCGGGCGAGCAGAACAGAATAGCAAACCATTGCTCGCAAATTTTTAAACAATTTTCAAACATGGTAAAATCCGGCTAATCACCTAAAAGTTTAGGAGGGATAAAAACCAGATGACGGGCACCATTAAACTTCCGGCACCACAAAAAGACCTCAGCTTTCCATTGATGAAAGCCCTGGAAAATCGTCGTTCAAAAAGAAAGTGGACAGATTCTCCCCTTTCTGAACAGGAATTATCCAATCTTTTGTGGGCTGCTTGTGGGATCAACCAGGAAGAAACAAAAAAAAGCAAAAGCAAGAGAACGGCTCCATCGGCAACCAATTCACAAGCCATAAAAGTGTACGTCGCGCTAGAAAACGGACTTTTCCTTTATGAAGAAAAAGAACATAGCCTGGTTCCGATTTTAGTAAAGGATATCAGGAAATACTTATGTAATCAGAAGATGCTGCAATCCGCTCCTGTCGGGCTGATTTTTGTCTCTGACTATTCAAAAATGAAGATGTATTTCAAATCCGATGACCAGCTAAAATGGTTTTTTTCGGGATCCGAAGCCAGTTATATCAGTCAGAATGTTTACCTTTACTGTGCCTCTGCCAGACTGAACACAGTGGTGATCGCATTGGTAAACCGGGAACAGCTTCATGAGATGATGGGTCTGAAAGACCACGAAAAAGTTGTCTTCACCCAGGTGGTGGGTAAATCGCCGGATGATTAATCCCTTGTTCCACGCGCTTGATTCCCGCCGATAAACCGTACTACCCTGTTTTGAGCCAAAAAGCGGAAGCCATTTGCACTGGCTTTTTCCTGTAAAGAATATGTAAAAATTTCTCTGCCTAAGACAGTAGATTAGATTTATTCTGATATAATGGAATAAGTTATTTGAACAACAGCGTTAGCCCAACCATAAGCTTTCTCATTTAGTGGTATTTTAATTAACAAAACAGTTCAACATGAAAGTCTTTCATTCAGGAAAGAAAACCAATCCAATCATAATACTTCAGGGATTGGTTATTTTATTGGTTTGCGGCGTCGCCCTGACAGAATTCTACTTCATTCACGAAATGAAGAAAAACCTTCTCGACTCCATTGGTAAAAGAGCATTAAGCATTGCGGTTGTCACCGCAAAGGACATTCAGATCAGCAACGCAGAAGCAGAGCGATTGATCGACCTTGATTTTCCTGATTTGCTGACCGACCCCGTTAATGTTGCATTCGAGAATGACAGGCGCGAGATCATGCGGTATGCGCATGTTAAATATATCTATGTGATGAGGCAACTGCCCCCTGAACAGGTTAAATACGCTGTAGGAGAGGAGGAGGAAGAATATTTTGGACTGCCAGCCGGCGCCAACCTTGACACCATCTATTTACTGGATGCGGTGATTGACAACGAGACTCGCCTGGAAGATACCGATGGTCAATGGTATACCGACAAAGACCGCTACACCACTTTGCGCGAACCGGAGGCAAAAGCCTATTACAGCCAGAGTGCTTCTTTTTCGATCTCCAACGATGAATGGGGCAGCTATGTCAGCGGATATGCCCCTCTGTATTCCACAGAGGGGGAGTATATCGGCATCCTGGGGGCTGATATTTTCTTTGATGAATATAGCCAAACCATTAGCAGGCAAGTCACAATCATATCTATTTTCTTTGTTCTATCTGTACTCCTCGGCATCGTCTTCAGCTATATCTTGATCCATACAAAGAAGACCGAGGAAGATGCAAAACTCTTCAAACAAAAATCGTACTATGATGATATGACGGAAATGTACAACCGGAGAATGCTCAACGAAAACGCTGATTTTTATTGGCATGAAGCGCTTTCCCGGAAAATCTCTCTTGCAGCCATTATGATGGATATTGATCATTTCAAACACTACAACGATGCCTATGGACATGCTATTGGTGACAAAATCATCATCAACGTTGCATCTGTCATCCAACATTGCGTGCGCGAAGGTAAAGACCTTTCATTCCGATACGGCGGGGATGAATTCCTGGTATTAATCTTTGACACAGAGATTAGCGTTATTTCCATGCTGGCTCAACGAATCCAAAATCACCTCAAATCCATCACGATCGAAGGATTACAAGAACAAATTACCTTAAGTTTTGGTATCTCGTCGGTGCTTCCTTCAAGGGGTACAAACCTGTCCATGTTGATTTCGCAAGCAGACCAATCCCTTTATCGCTCAAAACGAAACGGCGGAGATCAAATATCAATCTACCAGGGGGAAATGTTTGGCAAGTTTTATGAATAAGCAATCGGCTATTTTTTCACCTTCAATGTAAAAAGGCTTTCAGCCGATTACTATAGCAGGTAAAAGCAGCTTTTCCCAAAAGTCTGCAAAAATTACCTGGCTTGCCAGTGAGACCTTTTCAGGGAAACCCATACTGCGAAGGTGTGCAAACTGTGCTGTATTTTCATGGAGCATTTCTCTTTCACCCGCTTGAAATGTTGATTTGTAAATGCGATAATGAGGCTATCATTTACTGCGATCAACCCACTCAATGGATCGGTTTGCCTGTCTCTGCCGGGAAAAAAGGGTCGGCAACAAATTCCAGATAACCACCTTGAACAGAATTGAAAGGCTTCATGTATGACCAGTAAGGCTGCTCATGAAACCGGATCCAATAAGGTTTCTCAAGAAAACCCACAGCGGAAACCCGACCAGAAAAATGAGCTGGAACAGGAGCCACTGCGAGGAACTCAGTTCTCATTGTTGGCATCCGGAGAGCCGCCGCCCCCTCAAAAACCCGCGCCGATTCGGGTCTTACAACGGTTGATTGGGAACCGTAAAGTGGCAAACATGTTGACAAGCCGGATGCATTCCATACAGCGCGAGCAACATTCAACCCGACTCCGAACACGACCGGGCGGAAGCATTGATCGACCAGTAATGGGCGCAACCACCACCAGGCGCGCAGATATCGAGCAGCTCCGCCCCCTCTCTGAGCAGGATCGCAATACGCTGGAGGAGGTCATTCCTGGCACGCCTCTCTTTGACTTGATCAACCAGCGTGATGAACGCCTTAGGGAGCTGCGCGGAAGGCAGAGAGACCTCTCGCAATCCATGCCCCCTGGGGGTCTTCCCGAAGCGGGTACAGCAGAAAGTGAAGCGGTAGAAACGCTCGAGCCGGAAGTGGAATCACTTCAAACTGAAATTACACGGTTGAACACGATCATCCAGGCAGGTCTGGCAGAACTGGGTATTTCCAGAGAAGAAGAACTGGTTAACCTGGTTTCAGAACAATTCCCGGCGCTGTTCGAGCGTCGCGCTCGGGAGATTGCCCATAATGAGTTGGAACATAACCGCGCCATTGTTGAAACAGAAGCTGAACGCTACGGTCTGGCAGCGGGTCCCGGGGAAACGGAGTCAGCTCAAAACCGGACTGCACTTCGGGGGGCTGCACAAGAATTGGTAAACAGAGACCAGAGAATTGCCGAGATGCGGGCTGAGGCAACAGCACACAGGCAGGAAGCGGGTCAAGGGCGTCCAACGGTAACCGGCACCACGCGCGAGTCGGTTGCAAGGATGGCTGAAGTTACCACACAACAGCAACAACGCCAACAACTCTTCCAGGCTTATGCTGCCCGCTTCCCTATTCTGCACCGGGTTCAGCCGCAAGCCATTGCCAATGCAGATGATCGCCAGTTGAGCACGTTGATCGGCGGTCAGGTGAATACTCTGCTTGACAACATCGGTCAAACCCAGGACAACATTCGCAGCGGGGAACTGCAAGTGTGGGATTTACCCAGTGTGGTGGAACGCACCAAAGCAGACCTGGGGATCGGGCATAACCGCGTTTTACTTACGGCGATTAACAGCCATATTCAGCAGACACGCTCAAATGCTGCAATTCGACAGATGGGTATCGCCGCACTGGGAATTACGGCATCCATTGTCGCAGGCATCGCAACAGGCGGGTTAGCGCTGGTCGCGGGCGGTGTCGCGCTAGGCACCAGCGTCTACCAGCTTACAGAAAGCGTCCAATCATATATGTCAGAAACCGCAGCCAGCAATACTGCAATGGATCCACGCGTTGCCGATCTCTCTCGAAGAGAACCGGAACTGCAATGGGTGATCTTGGACCTGGTGGGGGTAATTTTAGACGGGGCGGAAGTGGTGCGTATTTTTGGCAGCTTACGTTCTGCCGCGCGGGCTGTCATTGAGAGCGGTGACCTGGAAGCTTTTGCCCGTACCGCGCGCAGCGTGATACCGATGGCAGCGGATAACCTGATTGCCAGCGCATCGCATCAGGCTGCGGTTTCGAGTGCGATGGTTCACACCATCGAAGCGGTAGGGGACGCCTTCCGTCACGCAGATATGGAACTTTTGATTGGCGAGATCGAAGCGTTTGCCGAACAGGGATTTGCCCGGGTGGTCGGTGAGTTGCACGCAATGCAACGCATCCACCCATTAACCGAAGAAGGTATTCAATCTGCTTTAGGGTTTGACCGGGCAGAAGACCTGATCGTGAATTACCACGTTTTAGGTCACGGCGGTTTTTATGATGATGTATCAGGGCATTTGTTTATCCGACCCGGGGGTTCTGTTGAGGAATTAGCAGTGGTGGTTGTTCACGAAACCACACATTACGTGCAAGACCTGTATGGGTGGGAGCTGCGTGGCTTCAAAGCAGAATTTCAAGCCATCATGGCAATGCGTGACTATATGGTAAATCTGGAGAGAGCTGCGGGGCAAGAAGCCTTGAATGCAATACCTGATTTTTATCGGGATTTTATTAACATGACCAACGAAGATATTGCGGCATGGATTCTTAACAACCCCACTTATCAAAGCCTGGGATATATCAACCCTGCCGATATTGATTATGATGCAGTTGTAAGGGAGGTGCTTGAGACAGTGCGAACATTTGAAGGATAATGAACCTCACCCGTTTCAGACAGGAAGCAAACAATTTCTTCGAGTAAAATGGTTTTATAGTGAAGAGCAGCCTGTGCTTCAAGCCGGGAATAGGACAGATGCCAACCCTGCCTGTTTTTTGGGGTCCCGGATTTTAACAACCTGGCAGGTAAATCTGCATTTTTTTAAAATGCAAGGGAGTGGATGTTACCCTGCAAGTCCTTTGAAAGGAAATTCTATGAAAAACAGGTCAATTTGTATTACCGAAAATGATCATAAGAAGTTGATCGATGCCATCCGCGAGGCAAAAACTGGTGAGTATCGAAACAGTATTTATATCCAACAACTTGAAGGGGAATTGGCACGGGCGGAGATTGTGCCTGCCAAAAAAATCCCGATGGATGTGATCACCATGAACTCACGCGTCATTCTAACTGATCTTTCTGAAGGGGAAACCATGGATCTGACACTGGTATTTCCCGATGACGAAAGGAAGGGGGTTGGTTTCGTCTCGGTGCTGGCGCCGATTGGCACAGCCATGATCGGCTACCGGGTAGGGGATGTGTTTGATTGGGATACACCGGATGGAAAGACCAGCCTGCGAGTGGAGAAGATTCTTTATCAGCCTGAAGCCGATGGCGTGTATGACTGAGAGTGGATGGGTCTTTCTTCCTCCCTGGATAACAGCCCTCCTCGTTTCGCTGCTGGTAATTGTGGGATGGATCCTTTACACCGATCTTCACCTGCTCTTATTCCGCCGACATGAGCAGGAGGGCGACCGCGGGTTCCTGCGCGATATGCAAGCCGCCAAAGTGCCAGGGGCGGCTCTGCTAATCATCCGCGAGGGGCAAATCGATTCGGTAAGCCCATACGGTCTCGCCGACCCTAAAACCGGGCAAAAGATATCACCCGACACGCTGTTTACGATTGCCTCCATCTCAAAAACAGTCACCGCTACTGCCTTGACGACGTTGTATGAGCAAGGGAAATTTGGATTGGATGAAGATATCAACCTCTACCTGCCATTTTCTGTGCGCAACCCAAATTTTCCTGATACGCCGATTACCTTCCGTATGCTGCTGACGCACACTTCAAGCATCCGCGACAGCCAGGTGTACACACGTCAATACACATTGCGGCAAAAACCTGTCCTACCCGATTCACCCATTCCTCTTGGAGAACACCTGGCGGATTACTTGAAACCTGGCGGAAAATGGTTTCATCCGAAGAACAACTTCCTCAAACAACCGCCCGGCACGCGATATACCTACTCGAATACCGGTTTTGGGCTGGTCGGCTTTCTCACTGAGCTCATCAGTGGGATGCCTTTTGATGAGTACTGTAAAAAAGCAGTTTTTATACCCCTGGGGATGAAACATAGCGCCTGGCATCACAGGGATGTAGACATAAACCGAATGGCGGTGCCGTATGGATACGATAACCTGCGTCACAAGCCCAAACCCATCGGCTTTTATGGTTATCCCACTTACCCGGACGGAGCATTGAAAACAAGCGTCAGCGAGTATGCCCGTTTCCTTTCCATCTTTGCCAATGAAGGCAAGACCTTTGAAGGAAAGGCGTTCTTAAAACCGGAAACGGTCAAGGAAATGCTTTCAACTCATCACTATCCAGGATTGTCTTCCGGGGAGAAATCGGTTGGGTTGGCATGGCATCGCGGCAAACGCTTTTATCAGCATACCGGCGGCGACCCAGGCATCTTCACGATTACCCTGTTCGACCCGGTCAGCAGGCAGGGGGCGGTGTTCTTTTCCAATGGTGCGGATTATAATGGACCAGGTTTGGTTCGCCAGCTTTTCTTTATCAAACGGGTTTCAAGTATCCTAAAAAAGAAATTTGAGTCTTGATCGTTTTTAACGGTTAAAAAAACCTTCTGCAAATTATGGTGGTTTTGTCAAAACAAAGAGCAATGGTTTTAAGGAGCATGGTTATGGTACATACGGTGGAAAATCGCTCATGGGTCAAAGAATTTTACGATTCGGCTGCGGAATGGTGGGGGGATAGCTGGTATGAGGGTGAAAACCTGAAACCGAGACTCGCTCAAGTGGAGCTGTTCGCGGGAAAAGCGCCCAAGAATCTGTTAGAGCTGGGCGCAGGGACCGGCGAGACCGCAGCATTTTTGGCTGCCGCCGGATACACTGTTACTGCGGTGGATATCAGTGAAAAGAACTACGCACTCCTATCCAAAGTTGCCAAACAATGCCCGGGTATCACCCCCCTCAAAGGTGATTTCCTTACCCTGGCAATACCAGGGCAATACGACGCAGTTTGTCTGTTTGAAACATTTGGCATGGGCAGCGACGCAGAACAGCGCAAATTGCTGCAGCGCATCACCACAGAATGGCTCATGCCTGGCGGGGTGATTATCATGGATGTCTATCATCCCTTCGGTCCCATCCACAACGCAGGGTTATCCCAGTCGCTTGACCGGCTGGAGGATGTGCCTGGGTCAGTGGACATGACCGAGCGTTCCTTTTACGATGCCGTGCTGGGTCGCTGGATCGATGAATGGGAACCGGTTGAAAACCCCAAAGCGGCTCGCAGGCAGTCTATCCGCTGCTATACCCCGGCAGATTTGCTCCTGCTGCTTGAAGGGAGCGGGCTGAAAATTGCTCATGCCGAATTTGCGGGAAAAACCTTTAATCCTGACCCCGCACAGGTCACAACCGATAGCGCTTTGCAGGAATACGAAACGAACTATGCCTACACGGTTGTCCTGAAACCCACATAGAAATAAACGACTGGAAAAAGAATACTTCATTTTCTATTTACGGTATCGGATCGGTGAAAAAGAAACCGGAACCGGGTATGGTCAAAAATGGCATGAAAATAACGAGCTGGTGGCAGATATGAAATGGCGCTATTATTGTGTGGAACAACTTGTTCACTTGCCGCGTGACTTTCAAGCGCAGATTAAAGAAGTTCTTTCCCTGCATTCCGTCAGCGTAGACGAATTGGCAAGGCGGAAAAAAGTATTTATGAAAATGTGGGAAGAAATGAAACCTGCTGTTGAGAAAGAAGTGCAAATGACTTTTGAGGAAATGTTACAGGTTGTATAGCAAGAGGCTGCCATTTTAGGCAGCCTCTTGTACTTATAAAAAAAGCTCAGATTAATCCAGCCGGCGGGCAAAACGCTCGATGCGCTTCAATGCCTCTTCGATCTTCTCGTAAGAAGTGGCATACGAACAGCGCACATATCCTTCGCCGCCCGCGCCAAAGGATGAACCCGGCACGACCGCAACCCTTTCCTCCTGTAACAGGCGCTCGGCGAAAGTTTCGTCATCCAGACCTGTCACATCGATCTTGGGAAAGGCATAAAACGCACCACGCGGCTCAAACGTGGGCAAGCCAATGTGGTTCAAACCGTCTACAATCAATCGCCGGCGGCGGTCATATTCAGCAACCATCATCTGAACGGCT
The DNA here is from genome assembly GCA_964426355.1 of uncultured Anaerolineaceae bacterium. Classification (GTDB taxonomy): domain Bacteria; phylum Chloroflexota; class Anaerolineae; order Anaerolineales; family Anaerolineaceae; genus JAJFTV01. Next base: position 5,440 of record CAYRRA010000067.1, on the reverse strand, counting down.
TCCTCGCCGTTCTCCAATGCCTCAATCGCTGCTAGCTGCGCTGTCACAGGGGCGCACATGATGGTATATTGATGAATCCGGTTCATCGCGCCAATCAACTCGGCTGGTCCGGCAGCATAACCAATGCGCCACCCCGTCATTGCGTAGGCTTTTGAAAATCCACCCAGCGTGATCGTGCGTTCTTTCATACCGGGCAGTGTTGCAAAGCAAACATGATCCACGCCATACACCAGGCGGTCATAGATTTCATCCGAAATCACCGCCAGGTCATGTTTTTCAGCCAGTTTCGCCACTTCCATCAATGTCTCGCGCGAAGCTACGGCGCCGGTTGGGTTGTTGGGGTAACCAATAAAGATGACCTTGGTCTTGGGTGTAATAGCTTTGCGCAAAGCATCCAGGTTCAAATCAAAGTTATCCTCAAACCGGCTGGGGATTTCTACCGCAACGCCCCCGGCTAATTCCACCTCTGCCTGGTAAGAGACAAAACAAGGGGTGGGGACAATCACTTCATCACCCGGGTCAAGGAGCGCATTCATTACCAGGTAAAGCGCTTCGGAAACACCCACTGTCAGGAGAATCTCGCTAGCCGGGTCATAATGAATCCCGTACAATTTTTCGAGGTGTTTTGAAAGCGATTTACGTACTGCCAGTACACCAGCATTCGATGTATAGTGTGTCTCGCCCTGTCGAAGCGATTGAATACCGGCTTCCAGGATGGCGGGAGGCGTGGTGAAATCAGGTTCACCAATTCCGAGCGAAATCACATCATCCATTGTTGCAACGATGTCGAAAAACTTACGGATACCAGATGGCTTCAAAGTTACCACGCGGTTTGAGAGATACTTTTGAGACATTTTTTCTCCTTTAATTATTTGTAGTCCATTCACTGTGTTTGATAAAACAACAAAAGATGATCGATTGTCATCAAGTCAATGGGAACACGCCCCATAGATCCTCGTGTTCCAGGTACATCAGGTCAAACCTTTCTTCCTCCTGTGTAATTACACGATAACATGGACCGTCCGGCAGACGCCACTGCTGCAAAATGGCAGCAATTTCATAGTGCCTGCCTTCCCATGTAAATGACAGCGGATGTTCACCATAGCGTGACCCGGAGTAACAATGAACCTCCGTTTTTAGTCTTTCACCCATGTATCATCTCCCAGATTCAAACTCTTAATCTGTCCTTCCAGGTAAGCCCGACGCCCGATGAGGGATTTTTCAAGAAGCATACCGCGGATATGGCAGCCATCGTCAACAATGCAGTCGCGCAGTACTGAATCCTGCACGGCGCAACCAGCCCCAATCGACACGTAAGGTCCGATGACTGAAGATTTAATCTTCGCCTCCGGGTGAATATACACCGGCGGGATCACACAAACTTCTGGCAACTGCAGATTCATCCCGTTGTCGTAACCGTGTGCCAGCAAATGGCGATTGGTCTCAAACAATGCTTCAGGCGTACCTGCATCCAGCCAGGTCTCCACCTCTTCTACGCGGAAATTTGCCCCATTTTCAATCAGGATATTAACGGCATCCGCCAGGAAATATTCATTCTTGAGCGTCATATTGCGGCGAACCTGCTCTTCAATCGCGGCTAGCAACGCTTCACTGCTGCTGAAATAATAGAAACCCACCACCACCAGGTTCAGGCTCATATCCTGTGATTTCTCAATCAACTGTGTGATACGACCGTTACCATCCAGTTTAACCGAACCAAACCGGCGCGGATCAGGGACACGTTTAACCACCGCAATACCATCCGCCTGTTCGTTTTCCAGAAACGCCAGGTCAATGTCGATCAGCGTATCGGAAAAAGCCATGAGCATCGGTCCTTTGAGATGCTCACGCGCCTGGTACAGCGCATCTGATTGACCGCGCATTTGCTCCTGTACCACGATATGAATCACTTTATCCGGGTGTTGTTGACGCGCATACTCGGCAATCTGTTCCCCTTGCGTGCCAACAATAAAAATGTACTCTACCTCGAAAGATTTAGGAAGGGAACGGAATTGTTCAAGGACAAAATCCAGCACCGTTCGCCCTGCAACATTCACCAAAGGCTTGGGCTTGCTCCAGGTATGTGGACGCATCCGGGTTCCAAAGCCAGCCATTGGGATGGCAATTTTTAAGGTTTTTGTCATGCCGACCTCGTCATATTGAGCCTGGCACACAAAAAGGTGGGACGATTGTCAATCAATCACAAGCCCCAACCTCGCACCAGATTTCCAATGTTGAACTTCGGTCATATTGTAACATTAGAATCAATAATAAATGTATACATAAAATCGTCATCTGGTACGCAGAGCATCACCATACCAGCGTAAATAGTCATCCAAATGCCCATGCCAATATGCATCCTCATGCCCTCCGCTGCTAGTTTGCCAGGTATGTAGTATCTCCTGTTCCAATAAATCTTCGTGCAGCTCCAGGATGTATCCGCGATAGGTATCGATATCGCCGACATCGATAAAAATCTTGGGGCGTTCACTCGCTTCTATTCGGTATAACGCATACACCAACCGGTATTGGTCGGTTGGAAACGGGGGTGCACTGTGCAGACCGATCACCCCAAAAACATCATGGTAATCCATCCCTAACCGCATTGCCCAGGAACCCCCGCGCGATATCCCGCCAATTGCACGGCAGGCGGGCTGCGAACAGAGCATCCATTCCTCCTGTGCCCAGGGAATTAACCCCTCCAGCAAAAGCTGAGGAAAATCGGATTGGGTGGGGTCTTGCAGAAATTTGTCTTCTTGAGGCATGAGAATAACCATGGATGGGATTTCTTCATTCTGAATCAAGCGATCTGCTGCCTCAACAAGACCCAGTGAAAGCCATTGCTCGCGGTCATGTGCCTGACCGTGCAGCAGGATCAGCAGTGGATAAGGTTCAGCAGTATCCGGCGAATAACAGGGTGGTAAATAGATATTCACATCCAATGGTTGCGTAATCTCTGCAAATGTGAGCGTCCGTGACAAAACCTGGCTCTCAGGCGAGCTGCAGTTTGTGCCAGAATCTGTTTCCTCTGTCAAAGTCGGCGTGTGGGTGAACTGTGCTGTTGGTGTGCTGGAAGGTGCGGGAGGTGAAACAGATACAACCACCTCTGTTTCACGCTCCGAAATGCTGGCAGCCGGTGTATGGGTAAGCGGCGAAGTTTTCTGACAGCCTGTTGCCAGCAAAAAGGCAAAAAACAGGGCGGGGAAACGAAGTATCATATTTCGCGTGCGTGAAGAAATTAACATCATTGTAAAAATAGAAAACTGCGAAAATCTATTCCTTGACGTAAACTACGCATTCGGATTATACTCTAACCGCCGGGGTGTAGCGCAGTTGGCAGCGCGCTGCGTTTGGGACGCAGAGGTCGGCGGTTCAAGTCCGCCCACCCCGACAGGTTGTAAGAGGCTATCCCAAAAGACTAAATATCCTCTGTGAGCAATAAAACGCTCGCGAAGGGCTCTGACCAGCAGGAATACATCTCTTGCGCGAAAACAGCCAAAGAGGCTGCCTTTGTAGACAGCCTCTTTACCTGAAGAAAAGTTACAGAGGTAATGACTGGCATTATGTCTAAAGTAAAATATGATGGTGTCATTGAAGCGGTGCGCTATACTCCCGAGGGGAAAATTTCCCTGGCGCGTGCCTATGAGCGCAGGGGTCCTGCATTTTCCGACCGAATCCTTCTCAGTCGCGATGAATTGATTAAACGGTTGAATTCAGGCGAGAAATATATGGTGGGGAAAAGAATCCCCATGATGGGTGGTATGTTCGAGGTCTCAACCAGGCTGCAGCTCGTCAGAGGCGAAGGAAACTTCGTTTGGGTATCAACCAGCCCGTCAGAAAACCGCGACCATCTTGAAGGCGCGCCTCTCTTCTGATCTGCTACCGGTATCAACCGGCTTTTGACTCTCATACAGACTGGCAGCGTTAACTTGAACCCATTTTTGTCCATCATTTTACCTGCCCTCAACGAAGCCAATCGTCTCCCTTCCACCCTGGAGAAGATTGATGCCTTCTTGCAAACCCAAACTTATACAGCCGAAGTGATTGTCGTTGAAAACGGCAGCCAGGATAATACCCTGGAGATTGCAAAAGAGTATGCCCGGCATTTTCCTTATCTGCGCGTCATTCACGAGGAAAAACGCGGTAAAGGGCGGGCTGTTCGTGCGGGTATGGAGCAGGCAAGCGGAGATTATCGGTTCATTTGTGACACCGATCTTTCTATGCCCATTGAGGAAATCAACCGTTTCTTACCACCCCTTCTGCAAGATGCACCGGTAGCAATTGCCTCCAGAGAAGCCCCTGGCGCAAAACGGTACGGTGAGCCTGAATACCGCCATATCGTCGGACGAGTCTTTAACAATTTAGTGCGGTTCATTGCACTGCCGGGTTTGCAGGACACACAATGCGGGTTTAAATGCTTCCGAGCGGACGCAGCCCAGGTTTTTTCCTGCCAGACCATTAACGGCTGGACTTTTGACGTGGAAATTCTCTTTATCGCGCGCAAACGCGGGTACAAGATTGTCGAAGTACCCATCCCCTGGTACTTCAACGCCAACAGCAAAGTGCGGCTGTTGCGAGATTCTTTTCGCATGGCGGTTGACCTTCTGATGATTCGCTGGAACTCAATCATGCGGCGTTATGACCGCTGTATTCATCCCTGAACATTGTTAACATGAAACAAAACCCCGTGTGCCCTGATCTCAGCCTGGAGACACCGCTTTGGTCAGCCGGGTTTCACTTGATTGCCGGCTTGGACGAAGCCGGGCGTGGAGCCTGGGCTGGACCGGTAACGGCTGGAGCGGTGATTTTGCCGGAAGACACCGGTATCTTGATGCGGCTGTGTGGCGTGCGCGATTCCAAACGCATGACCGCCCGCCAAAGAGAATGTTGGGTAAAACTCATCAAAGAAGAAGCGCTTGCCTGGGGTGTGGGTCATGCCAGCAACGAGGAGATTGACGCAAACGGTATTGTGCCAGCGACGCGCCTCGCTATGCAGCGCGCCCTGGCAAAGTTACATCTTAAACCCGATCATCTGCTGATCGATGCGCTCATTCTGCCTGGGGATAACCTGCCTCAAACCAGCCTGTTTAAAGGCGATGCTCGTTCATTGAGTATTGCGGCTGCTTCTGTTCTGGCAAAAACAGAACGTGATGCCTGTATGACTGCCCTCAATGAAGAATACCCGCTCTACGGGTTTGCGCGCCACAAAGGTTACGGCACACGTCAGCATCAGGCTGAACTGCTAATTGAAGGACCGTGTTCGATACATCGCAACAGTTTTGCTCCCATCAAGAACTTAGATTTGCAGAATTGAAAAGTGCTTTTCCACAAATAGTCGGTAAAATTTGTTCATCCTGGAGGTCCAATAGATAAGGATGATCGACAAGATTCATTCGGTGTAATCTTTCTCGATTGGAAAATACAATCCAAGACATTTTTT
>CAYRRA010000066.1:0-21688 GCA_964426355.1 uncultured Anaerolineaceae bacterium | reverse complement strand
TTAGCGATAATCAGTATAAATGATATTTTTCCTATCCCTTGATCTACCTTAAAAAATAACTATTTTGGCATAGTATTGGCTGACGCGCTCTTGACTCTCCTCCAACAGAAGGGTGTATCATACACTTGAAAGCGCTTTCGGAGCAAAAAAATGATCAAAATCGGTGATTTCTCAAAACTCAGCCTGTTAACGGTGAAGACCCTGCGCCATTACGATGAACTGGGGCTACTCAAACCGGTGCACGTAGACCCGCACAATGGTTATCGCTACTACGCCGCTGCGCAGCTACCCAGGTTGCAGCGCATCCTGGCGCTCAAAGAGATGGGGCTATCCTTACAGCAAATTGGTATGCTGCTAAACGCTGACCTGCCCGCCCAACAGGTGATTGGTATGCTGCGCCGCCGCCAGGTAGAGCTGCATCAAAGCATTGTCGAGAGCCAGGAGACCCTGGCGCGCATTGAAGCCCGGCTGAAATTATTCGAACAGGAGAATAACATGCCAGATAACGAAGTGGTAATCAAGTCAGTACCCGCAATGTGGATCATCTCCTTGCGCGGTATTGTTCCGAACTATCCCGACCAGCAAACGCTTTGGGAACAACTCGGCAAAGCCATGAAAAATGTTAGCGTGCACAGCATCGGACCTTGCTTCACACTGGACCACGACCGCGAATACAAAGAACTGGACCATGACCTTGAAGTCTGTTTCACCATCGCTGCTCCAGCCAGCGTGGAACCGCCTGCCCAGGTGCGCCAGCTTCCGGCTGTCAAGACCATGGCTAGCCTGATTCATCATGGACCTTTCACAACGCTGTTCAAAAGCTACCAACAAATGATCGAATGGCTCGATGCCAACGGCTATCAGATAAACGGTCCGGGAAGAGAGATTTATATTTCAACCGGAGAGAATGAACTGCGACAGGATGACCCCAATTATGTAACCGAGATCCAGTTTCCAGTGAAAAAGAGCTGACCGGCTTACCGGTGTGAAATCGAAACAGAGGTTGTTCCAAAATGAACCGGGACAACCTTTGTTTTTTATTACGGTTTATTTCCACTGTTGTGACCCGTAAAAAACGCATAAATTTTTTTGATAAATGCCCACCAATGGTTTTTTTTGTAACAACCCGGGCTTTTTTTCGTCATCATATATACAGGTTGCCTGATTCACACACCATAGCCTTTATTGGTATCTTTATCGGTATTTTTAACGGTTGAAAAAATTTACAGGTACGGTAACAGTGAACTAAGACCCCTTCATTGACCGCAGCGCCATCAGTTCTATATTTTTCTGATGGCGTTAGCGGTTAACCCTCTGTGACAAGCCGGTCTTTAATGTGGTGAACAAAGTTTTTTCTAACCCAGAAAGGAGATAAGCATGTCGCGCAAATGGCTTCTAAGCAGTCTTGCCCTGGTTCTTATCCTGGTCATCACTACCCCAGTAAATGCCCAAGATGAAATCGTGTTAAAAGGAACCGTACTCAGCATCACAATTGATGAAATCATGGGTGATTCTTTCACGGTTCAAACCGCCGAAGAGGAGACATATACCGTCATTCCCCCGGAGGGGTACGATCTATCTCTGCTTGAGCCCGGAGACCTCGTGGTTGTAACCGGCTGGTATGAAAATGAGCAGATCAGCGCAACAAATATCCAGGTCCTGTTCAATGGGAACGAAGAAGATAACAAAGGCGGATATTATTGTGAAAACATGGATGCTTCCCACCCGGTTGCCGAACGCCTGGCAAGTCAATATGGAGTTTATTACGAACAGGTGATGGGCTGGTTCTGCGTAGATGGTTTTGGATTAGGTGAAATCAAAAACGCATTCAATACAGGCATGTTGTTGAACGGTGAGGTCTCACCTGAAGAACTGCTCACCATGAAAGAGGAAATGGGCGGATGGGGTGAGGTCTGGCAATCGCTGGGCTTGATTGGCTCCGGCAAAGATAAAGGCGAAATGCCTGAAGACGAGTTTAAAGACATGGAGGATGAACACGGCAAGCCTGAACATCCGGAACACCCCAACCCGGATCACGAACCCGGTCCGCCACCACACGCCAATAACGATAAAGACAAGGATAAGCACGACTAATCCAAATCAAACGCCCCCCAACAGGCTGCCAAAAACGGCAGCCTGTTTCTGTTTCATTTATAATTACCTGCAACCAAAGGAAAAGGATAAAGAATGAAACCAGAAAACTACACCGAGAAAAATCGCGCAGCCTGGAACCAGGTTGCGCCCATCCATCGCCAGCACCGCAAGGTGAACCTGCATGAAGCGGTACAAGACCCTGCTTATACTGCCCTGGGTGAAGTGGAAAAACGCGTCCTGTCTGAAATTGGCTTAAGTGAGAAAAATGTGGCACATTTATGCTGCAACAACGGGGTTGAACTCATCTCCATCCTGCGCATGGGTGCAGCACACGGTATCGGCTTTGATATCTCCGATGCGTTCATCCAGGAAGCACAGGAACTGGCGGCGCTCGCCGGTGTTAACTGTGACTTCATTCGTTCCGATGTACTGGAAATCCCTGCCACGTATGATGGTCAGTTCGACCTGGTCGTTTTTACGATTGGCGCACTCACCTGGATCGCCGAACTGGATAAACTGTTTGCCATTTGCCGGCGGCTGTTAAAACCAGGGGGATCCATGTTGATCTATGAAATGCACCCTGTCCTGGATATGATGGTTGGTCCTGGCGACCCGCTTTACAATGCCGAAGATGAACTAAAAATCGCCTATTCATATTTTAGCGATCAACCCTGGGTGGAGAACACAGGTCTGGATTATGTTGGCGGTACGATTTACGAAAGTGAAGAATCGGTCTGTTTCCCGCACAACCTCACAGAGATTTTCACCACGCTCCTCCAGAACAATTTTGCCCTGGTGGAGTTCAGGGAATACCCGCACGACATTTCTGCCGTTTTTGCACACCTGGAAAAATACGGGAAGATACCCATGTGCTATTCACTGGTCGCCAGGCAGCCTGCCTGATGATCTTGAGAACACACAAATAACCTGATAAAAAATGAAACAAAAACCTGACTTTCTGTTGGATAACCACAGCCTGGACCTTGAACTACTGCTCAGCCTGCGCGTAAAACCGGAACCCTTCACACCGGGCGAAAAGCTTTTTTGGGATGATGAGCATATCTCTTCGCAAATGCTGGCAGCGCACCTTAATCCATCGCATGACGGCGCCAGCCGTCGACCGGAAACCATCGACCGCGTTGTGTCCTGGCTGATCGATACGTTGAACTTATCAACCGGCTCTGCCGTGCTCGATCTGGGCTGCGGACCGGGTCTGTATGCCAGCCGGCTGGCACAGCGCGGGATGCGCGTAACCGGCGTCGATTATTCGCGCCGCTCCATCGAATACGCAAAACGATTTGCCCAGGAGAACCACCTGGATATCCAATATCGGTACGAGAACTACCTGGAACTCAAAGATACGGGGTTGTATGATGCCGCGCTCCTGATCTACGGCGACTTTTGCCCGCTCAGCCCGGTGCAGCGCAGCATGTTGTTGCAAAATGTACGCAAGGCGCTCAAACCCGGCGGCTTTTTTGTTCTGGATGTGACCACGCGCGAATGCAGGAAAAAGCACGGCAGCGTCAACGGATGGAGCGTGCAAAAGGGCGGCTTCTGGAAACCCGGACTGCATCTCTTGCTGGAAGATGGGTTTGATTATCCGGAGCAGTTTATTTTTCTGGATCAAGCCATCACAATAGAACCGGATGGGACGGTCTCGGTCTATCGCATGTGGTTCCAGGATTACTCCCCCGCGAGCATTACCGACGAACTGGAGAGCAGCGGGTTGAATGTTCTCGGCATTTGGGGCGACCTGACCGGTCAGCCGTATGTGGACGGCAGTGAATGGATTGGCTTGATCTGTCAGACCCCCTAAATGGGATAAATGAAGACCGGCAGCATAACCACAATGGGCTTGTGTGAAAGCTTCCGGTAGAATAAAATAGGAATGAAACTGTTTTTTATTCAACAAAACAGGCATTCAGAAGGCGTTTATGATTATGAGGGGATCAGGTTGCCGGGAACAAGCTTTTCTGCAACTGTCTGTATAATTAATCTATCCTGTCTGTAGTGTTGGTATTCCCTCTGGAGGAGATTATGGTAACAATTTTAGAAATCCAAGAAAAACCCTTTCAGGAAGGAACGGCGCGGCTAAAACTGGATGCACAAGCCAGCCTGGCTGATATCCTGGAACATCCGCAATGCCCTGTGTTTCTGCAAAACACATTACGCGGTAAACTGACCTGGCAGAAACGCAGTGAATACGATGTGTCAAAAACACTGGCTGCGCCAGGACTGGCGCCCCAATGGGTAGGCGCATTATTGGCTTGGGGCACCTGGGCTGCTCTTGAAGATGGCACCGAGCAACCGCTGGCTGAACTGTTGGCTGCAGGCAGAAAATCAAAAGAGATCACAGCTTTGTACCTGCCGTTGAATGTACCTGGTCGCAACTGGGCTGATGCGCGCACCGGTAGCTCTGCCAGTGATTTTCCCATTGTGTGGGCAATGGCAGTGATCGATACAGAAAATGGAGCAATCAAAGATGCCCGCCTGGCACTCAGCGGCGTTTGGAATCAAAGTGTTGCACTGGCAAATGCAGCCAACCTGATGACAGGCAAATCCCTGTCTGAAGCAATCATCCAACAAATCGTTGACGCAGTGGAAGGAGAAGTTCAACCCAAAGGAGATTATCGCGGGGGTGTCGAATATCGCAAAGCCATGGCAGGCGTGATGACGCGCCGTACCCTGCAAGCATGTATGGAAGGAGAATCAGCATGAAAGACGAAACCCTGCAAATCGAATTCGTTTTGAACAGCAAGACCACGTGCGCAGAGGTCACCCGCGCGCGAAAACTGCTCGACCTGCTGCGCGAGCTGGGCATGTTCAGCGTTAAGGATGGCTGCAGCCAGGGCGACTGCGGTGTTTGTACGGTGCTGCTCGATGGCAAACCGGTGCGAAGCTGCATGGTTCGCGCATCCGATGTGAACGGACACGATGTGTTCACGGTGGAAGGGCTGAGCCAGGATGGCGTGCTGCACCCCGTTCAGAAAGCATTCATGGAAAGCGGCGCAATCCAATGCGGTTACTGTACACCGGCTCAAATTCTGGTGGCAAAAGCGCTGCTGGATGCGAACCCCAACCCCTCCGAATACGAAATCCGCGAGGCATTGAGTGGTGATACCTGCCGCTGTACCGGTTTTGTGCGCATCATCGACGCGGTCAAACGCGCCGGTGCCATGCTGCGCGGCGAGGAAGTTCCGCCGGTAACCCATATCGAGTTGGAACTCCCCGAAGAAACGCGCGACATCAAACTGCCAGAAGCCTACTACCGCAAAGACAAAAACCGCTGGCCCCTTCCGCCATTGGTCTTTACACCCGCCAGTATGAGTAGAACCCAGTTCGTCGGCAAACCACAGCTCAAAGTCGATGCCGAGAAACTGGCAGCCGGACGACCCGTTTACACCAATGACGTGCATATCCCCGGTATGCTCTACGGAGCCTTGCTCACCAGCCCGCATGCCCACGCTATCATTAAAGACATTGACGCCAGTAAAGCGCGTGAACTGCCCGGCGTGCACGCCGTCTTGACTTATAAAGACCTGCCGCGTATCAAGTATGCTTCAGGCGGACAAAGCTATCCGCAAATCCCCCCTTATGATCAGACCAGCCTGGATCAAAAGGTGCGCCATGTCGGCGACCGTGTGGCTGTTGTGGCTGCGGATACCCCTGAAATTGCCCAGCAAGCCCTTCGATTAATCAAAGTCGATTACGAAGTGCTGCCGGCTGTGTTTGGTCTGGAAGAGTCCATGCAGCCGGGCGCTCCGGTAATCCACGAAGAGGAAGACAGCGAGGGTATCTATGACCCGAAGCGCAACATCGTCTATCACATTGAGGAAGAGTTTGGCGACGTCAATACTGCCTTCAGCACCGCCGACATAGTCGCCGAGGGCAGGTTCGTCACCCCTAAGCAGCATCATGCCCAAACCGAGCCGCACACCTGCATCACCTGGTGGGATGAAGACCACCGCATGGTCGTGCGTTCCAGCACGCAGGTGCCTTTCCATGTGCGCCGCATCATCGCCCCGTTGATCGGGCTGCCGGTCAAGCAAATCCGCGTCATCAAACCGCGCATCGGTGGCGGCTTTGGCGGTAAACAGGAAATCCTGCTGGAAGACCTCTGCGCGCTGCTCACCATCAAGACCGGTAAACCGGTCAAACTCGAGCTCACCCGCCGCCAGGAGTTCATCAGCGGGCGCAGCCGCCACCGCCAGATCATCCGCTACAAAGCAGGAGTCAAGGACGACAAACTGGTGGCATTGGAACTGCGCCTGATCGGGGATACCGGAGCGTATGCTTCGCACGGTCTGACGGTTAACATGGTCGGTGCATTCAAAGGGCTGACGCTCTACAATGCGCCTAATTCCCGCCTGGTCTGCGATGTGGTCTACACCAATACCCCGCCGGCAGGCGCTTTCCGCGGCTACGGCGCCATGCAGGAGCAGTTCGGCATCGAAGTGCTCATGGAGCAGATTGCCGAACAGTTGGGCATGGACGTGGTGGAATTCAAACGCCAGAACTGGATCAAGGTGGGCGAACCGATGTACCTGGCGCGCAAGCTGGGTGAAGGGCGCGAGGGGTACGACCAGTCGATGAACACCAGCGCCATGGAACAATGCGTCAATATTGGTCTAAAAGCCACCGATTACTACGCAAAACGCGCAGCCTATGAAAAACAAAACGGCGGCGTGAAGCGCAAAGGCATCGGCATGGCAGTCGTCTTCCACGGCAGCGGTATTGCCGGTCTGGATATGGCTTCGGCGACATTGAAGATGAACGACGACGGTTCCTTCAACCTGCTGATCGGCGCTACCGATCTCGGCACCGGTTCGGATACCATCCTGGCACAGATTGCCGCCGAAGTGCTGCAAATCCCGGTGGAAGATTTCATCGTCTACTCATCCGATACCGATTTCACCCCCTTTGACAAAGGCGCCTATGCCAGCAGCACCACCTACATCAGCGGCGGCGCGGTGCGCAACGCAGCATTGAAAATCCTCGACCAGATCCGCGAGCAAGCTGCCGTGATGCTTGAACTGGACAACCCCGAGGCGCTTGTGGTCAAAGACCGCAAAGTGACTGCCCCAGATGGGTACTCTCTAACATTTGAGGAGATCGGTTTGAGCAGCCTGCACCAGAAAAACCAGCATCAGATCATGGCAACCGGTTCCCACATGAGCCTTGAAAGCCCGCCGCCCACCGCAGCACAGTTTGTAGAGGTTGAGGTGGATACCGAAACCGGCGAATTGACCGTGGAAAGAATGCTGATGGTGGTCGACTGCGGGCGCGTGATCAACCCGTTTACCGCAGCCGGACAGGTGGAAGGCGGTATGGCGCAGGCATTGGGCTTTGCTCACACCGAAGAAACCAACTTTGACGAGAAAGGCGATGTGCTCAACGACCGTATGGGTGAATATCATATCTACCGTTCCCTCGAAGCACCGGTAACCGATGTGATTTTTGTGCAAACCGATGAACCCAGCGGTCCCTACGGCGCCAAATCCGTCGCGGAAATCTCCATCGATGGCGTCGCTCCGGCGCTGGTCAATGCCGTGCACAACGCCTGTGGCGTCTGGATCCACGAACTGCCGCTTACCCCTGAACGGGTTTGGAACGCGCTGAAGAAGTAGAATTCACTCTGTTGAACCTTGTGGCTGTCCGGGAAATGTTATTCTGTTTTTTGGACAGCCACTTTTTCTCAAGTTTTGTCTGATCGAAATTCGCGGTGATCGATAAAAAACCTGCTCGTATGTTGCACAAAAAGGAGAAAGAAAGCCTGTGCTCAAACAATTCCTTTTCAAAATCGCCAGGAGCAGGCTCTCCGCCCACTTTATTGGATTTGCCTTTCAACATTTTTCTGCACTCATGCCGCTGAAAAGGCATTTCGAAAATACATTGGTCATCGTGTTCAGCCACCCAAAGCCGTGTTTTGATCTGAATCTGTTGGTCGTCCCCAAAAAGCGCATCCCCGCCTTCTCCTCTTTACAACTGGACAAACCGGAAGACAGGCTATCTGCTCTTTCCATCTTTGAAACCGCCAGGACAACGGCATCCCAAAAATCTCTTTCCTGTTTCACTTTGATGATCAACGGCGGGCGTTACCAGGAAGTTCCCCAGCTCCATCTCCATCTAATCCAGGGTTCAAAGGAAGACCCGCTCCGCCTGGGTATAGAAGAGCCAGCATCCCCCCCTGCGGATGCCGGGAACCTGTCAGCCAGTTTGGTCAGCGCTTACCCACATCCGCGCCCGGCTCGAGCATTTCACTATGTCGTTAGCGCCGGGCATGCCCTGCCTGAACTGCACCTGCTGGACTTTTCGAAACCTGCTCAAACAGCTTTATTAATAGATTGCTATGTCTATGCGCAATCTATAATTTCAGAATTTTCCCTTTCCGCATACACACTGGCAATCCGAGTGAACACCACAAACCCTGGCAAAGGGCTTATCCTTCACATCCTGTCCGGCGACAGGCTCTGAACCGGCATCTGTGCAGTCTCCATTCACAATTTTTCAATATGAATTTGACAACAACTATCGGCTTTAGTACGCAATTTTTCGCTGGAAATTGCTGGTACTCTGTGACAAAATCGCTAAATTTTGCATATTTCAACCTCAATTTGGGTAAGCGGGTAAAAATCCTAAATCCGTATTCATGTCATTTGAACCAGATTTTTGCCAATATTTTCCAAACTGAAAATTGCTCCATTGACTGCGGTTGATTTTGTTATATAATATGACTAATAAAACGATTTTGGTCATAAGGTCATATAATGACAAAACGAAACACAGCCAACCGTGCTGAACGCATCCTGGATGCCGCCGCAAATCTGATCCCCCGTTACGGGTATGACAAGACCAGCGTCAGCGATATTGCTCAGGCTGCGGGGGTTGCAAAAGGCGCCATCTATTTGCATTGGGGGAGCAAAGACGAACTGTTCGATGTGTTAATCGTGCGCGAGATGCAACGGCTGCTGGACGACCTGCTGGTGCGTGTGGAGCAGGACCCGCAGGGCGGCTCGTTGGTCCGCCTGTACCGCCATTCGCTGCTGGCGCTGCAAGCCAACCCGCTGATGTGCGCACTGTACACCCAGGACAGCCGCGTGCTGGGTGATTATATCCATCGCCAGGACAATTCCCGCTACCTCAATCGCTTGTGGTTTGGGAAAGCATTCATCGAGCATCTCCAGGCTGCCGGACAGGTGCGCAGCGGCATCGACCCGCAAAGCCTGGCATATCTGCTGACCATCATTGCCTACGGGTTTGCCACAATTGAATCCGTGATTCCCGCCAACCAGGCGCCGCCGCTGGATAAGGTAGCCGATACGCTGGATAGCATGATGACAGCGGGCATCGCATTACAAGGCGGCGACCAGGAATCCGGAAAACAGGCGCTGCGCGCGGCGGTACAGACACTGCATCAGCAGTATGCAGAAGAAAAAGCTCAAAAGGAATAATAATATGGAAATCCATGAACATACCATCACCATCAACGGGCTGCGCACACATTACTTCTATGCCGGTGAACACGGCTCCAGTGTTTTGTTGCTGCACGGCGCCGGCACCGATTCTGCCAGTCTCTCCTGGGAGCATATCATCGCACCCCTGGCAGAAAGCGGACACCGCGTCTTTGCGCCCAACCTGCCCGGCTACGGCGAAAGCGAGCGTCCGGATATTGCCTATACCGTCCCTTTCTACATTGACTTCGTCGGCAGCCTGATGGACGCACTCGAGCTGGAACGTCCCAGCCTGGTGGGATTGTCGATGGGTGGAGCCATTTCTCTGGGGTCTACCCTGGAAAGACCTCAACGCACACACAAACTGGTGCTGGCAGCCCCATACGGCATCCAGCGCAAGGTTGCCATGCATTTTATAAGCTGGCTTTCGGTACAAACACCGGGGTTAATGGAGTTAACCTGGGCGCTCACCCGTCGCAGCCGCGCCATGCTCAACTGGATGACCCGCGCCCTCTTCCATGACCCCAAGCGCATCCCCCCTGCGCTCATCGAGAAAGTTTATGCTGAAACCCAAAAACCACACGCCGGGCGAGCGTTCACCCGCTTTCAGCGCGACGAGGTCAGGATGCGCAGTCTGCGCACCGTCTACCTGGAACGCCTGGGGGAAATTTCAGCGCCGACATTGATTTTGCAAGGTCGGCAGGATGTGGGTGTCCCGCTGTCTTGTGCAGAGGAAGCCCAGCGGTTGATCAATGGCTCCCGCCTGCACATCATCGAAGACAGCGGGCACTGGTTACAGCGTGAGAAACCAGAAGAATTCATCCGGACTGTGATAAACTTTCTGCAAGATTAAGCTTGAAATTGGTTGGGTTTATTTTGCGCTTAAGATTACACAGAAAGGTAAAGTTTTTTATCCAATTCGTATGAATCAGTGGGGAGCATGTTAAATACCGGACACATCGAGGGGCTTCTGGTCTTCTTTGCCACCCATACAACCGACCTGGCGAAGCTGATTCTCCTGCTGCTATTCGTTTTAGCTGCCGCGGTTGCGTTCTGGTTGGTGAAGGCAGGTTTTCAACACAGCGTAACGCTGGTCTCAATGGTTACAGTCTGTTTCTGCCTGCTAGATATGGCGCTGCTGGTCGCCCTACCCCGCCTCAACATTTCCTTCGGACCAATCATCGTACCGCTCACAGCCTGGTGGGCTGCCCGGCTGGTGTTATTCATCGGTTGGGTTTTGATTAAGCAATGGCAAACAGGGAAAGGAGGCGCTCTACACCGCCCCAACCTTATTTTCCTGTTGCTCAACCTGATGTTGGCAGCAGTGTTGATTTACGGTTTTTTCTTTGAACCTATGAACCTGAAGGTCACCCACCTGGAAGAGCGTACAGAACAAAACGATCTGCACCCCATCCGCATCCTGCACCTGACCGATCTGCATCTTGAGCGCCAGACTCAGCGTGAAACGCGGTTAATCCCACTCGTGGAAGCACAGCAACCCGATTTGATTCTGCTGACTGGCGATTATCTAAATCTTTCGAACCTGGATGATCCGGTATCGCTGGAACAGGCACGTACACTGCTGGCGAAGCTCCACGCACCGCTGGGTGTATACGCAGTCGATGGTTCGGTGGATAGTGCTTATCTCATGGATGAACTCTTTTCCTCCCTGGAAATCACCGTGCTGGACAACGAGGTATTGCCTCTGCCGCTGGAGAGCGGGGTAGTCTATCTGGTCGGTGTTACCATGCGTGACGAGCATAACGACGCCGATACCCTGACCAGGCTGATGCAGCAGGTGCCGCCAGAAGCCTTCTCCATCCTGCTTTATCACACACCCGATCTGATCGAGATTGCCTCACAGACCGGCGTAGATTTCTATCTGGCTGGGCACACGCACGGCGGGCAGATCCGCATCCCGTTCTATGGCGCACTGATTACGTTCTCACGCTACGGCAAGCAGTATGAAATGGGGCGTTATGAACTGGGCGATACCGTAATGTACGTCAGTCGCGGTATTGGCATGGAGGGTTCAGTTGCACCACGGGCACGCTTCCTGTGCCCACCCGAGATCACCGTCATCGATCTAAGCAACACAGAATAACAGTAACACAAGCCAGTTCCATCTTTTCCATAAGGATAAAACGATGATTGACCGAATAACACTCCCACCATACGATCAATACGATATATCCACCTTTGTCATCCATGATAATACAGTCTACATCGGTCATTTTGGCGGCTACCGCGATGCGGCAGGGCGCACACTTCCCACAATAGAAGAACAGACTCTGCAAACATTCCGCAACCTGGAGAACGCATTTGGAGAAATCGGGCTAGGTTTACACAATCTGGCAAAGGTGACCGTGATCCTCAAGGATATTGCCGACTTTAACGGCATGCACAGCGCCTGGCAGCAGGTCTTCACTGCGAATTACCCGGTGCGTGTCACCATCACCAGCGTATTCGTAGATGAAGCCTGCCGTATCCAGATCGAAGGAATTGCCGTCAGGAACTAGCTCGAAGCACTGGCATAACGCCGTAAACCTGCATGGAATAACGCTGATGCGCCAACGGTGAGCAATAGTGAAAGCGCCACACCGCCCGCCAGCATCCAGGGGGAAAGCGTTCCGGTTAACGCCTGCGCCGGAAGCGTGGTGATGACACCCACCGGGATCACCCAGGTGAGCACCAGCCGCAGCCATCCGGGATACATCCCCACCGGGTAACGCGCCATCTGAAAAACGCCGTTGAAAATCCAGGTAAAGAGTACCTCGGGGCTCCAAAACACCAATCCGGCAAAAGCTAACAAGATGGCATAGAGCGTCAACACGCCAGCCGCAAGCGCCAGCAGAAAAGCCAGAACCTGCCCGGCGCTCAGGCTTGTGCCCAGGCGCGCCACCGCAGCCGCCAACACCCCCAGCCCCAGCAGCAGATCAAACAGTGCAAAGGGGTGCCATTTGCGCAGGCTGACATAAAACTGGATGTTCAGCGGGCGCAGGGCGGTGAAATCGAACTTGCCGCTCCAGATCTCACCATCCATCCCGGCTAACGCCTCCAGCCCCGGACCGATGAACAGCCCGCGCAGCGCGCTGACCGTCAGGTACACCCCCAACAGCGCCAGGGTCGAAGCATAACTCCAGCCGCGCACACTCTCCACCTGGCTAAACAACACAATCACACCCAGTACACCCGTACCCAGGTTGAGCAGCGAATGCAGCAAACTGATGAAAAAGTTAGAACGGTAAGCCGCCTCTTCCTGAAAGGAAGCCCGAATGAATTGACCGATCAAACGTAGATAACGCATTTTTTACCCTCCCACCGCCGCATAGCGGCGCAGCCCTTTGTGCCAAACGACCCGGTATAAAATCACAGCCAGGAGCAGCCAGGCTGCTTGAAAAACAAAACCCGTCGCTAAAGCCGTTCCGGTTGCCTGCCCGGTCAGCACTTCTACCGGAAAAGCCACCATGTAGCGGAATGGCAGTATCCGAGCAGCCGTACCCAGCACACCCGGCAGCAGCGTAACCGGCGCAACCTGCCCGGCTAACAGGAAGATCAGCGCATCCTGCAACCCCAAAAGGGCATCGGCACGCGTTGCCCAAAAAGCCAGCAGCGCAAGGCAGTACCCCCAGAAAAATCGCAGCGCCCAAGCCAGTAGCAGCGCCGGAAGAAACAACAACCCGCCAGAAAGGGTGAGATGAAACTCCGGTCGCAGCACCAACGCCAGCAAGACCACCACAGGCACATCAAAAGCCAGGTAAACCACTTTTCCAGCCAGCTCGCTGGCAAGCGCGTCAAAAATGGGCGGCAGCGGGCGCATCAGCACCTGGTTCATCTGCCCATAGCGAATCAGGTCTCCAACCGTCCAGTTCGTCTGCGAATAGGTCACCTGGTTGACCAGGATCAATGCCAGGTAATACGCCACAAAATCACCGCGGCTCAATCCGCCGATAAGCCCATCACCAGCGGCAGTCGACCAGACCAGCAGATAGATCAATGGCGGGATCATCCAGCCAAATGCCAGCAGGAAAAAGAAGCTACGGTACTGCATCCACGAAAGCCACAACCCACGGATGAGCGCAAAACCGCCGCGCACGTTCACAGCTCACCCCCGCTGTAAACCTGGTCAATGACAGCATCAATCGGCGGGTCTTCTACGGATAAATCAGCCACCGGCAGGTTTTGCAGCAGAAAAGCGGTCAATTCCGGCGCAGAGGAGCGAGGGGTGCGCAGCGTAATTTGGTCGGGAGACTGCTCGCTGATTTCCACATCAGGCGGAAGCTGTAAATTCTCCGCCGCGTGCTCCTGCTGTAAAGTTACCCGCAGTAATTTGAACGGGGCGAGTTGTCTTGCCAAGCCGTTCAACGCGCCGTCATACAGCAGTTTACCGTGATGGATCAAAATCACGCGCGGGCAAAGCGCCATCACATCTGCCATGTAATGGCTGGTGAGCAGCACGGTCACACCGCTGCGCCGGTTGTAATCGCTCAGGAAACTGCGTAGCCTGATTTGCATGGAAACATCCAACCCGAGCGTGGGCTCGTCAAGGAACATCACCGCCGGGCGGTGTAGCAGGCTGGCGGTCAGCTCGCATTTCATGCGTTCCCCCAGCGAAAGGTTGCGCACCGGCTTGGTGAGCAGTTCTTTCATATCGAGCAAATCGATCAATTCATCCAGCGTCTGGCGGTATTCAACTGGAGGCACAGAGTAAATCTCGGACAATACCTTAAATGAATCCAGGGGTGGAATATCCCACAGCATCTGGCTCTTGTTGCCCATTACCATGCTGATGCGCCGCAGATAATCCGGTTTGCGTTCCCAGGGCACAAAGCCGGCAATGCGCGCCGTGCCAGCGGTGGGGAATAACAGCCCTGAAAGCATCTTGAGCGTGGTGGTCTTTCCCGCTCCATTCGGGCCGATCAATCCGACCATCTCACCGGCATTGATCGCGAAACAAATATCGCGCACCGCTTCAACCAGGTCATAGCTCGGTTTGAACAAACTGCGCAGCGCTGCGCCCAATCCTTCATGCCGTACCGGCACGCGGTAAGCTTTTGACAGGTTCTCAACCTGAATCTGTGGTTCTTTCATCAAGACCAATCTCCTTTATTGAGGTTTCACTTCGTAGCGCAGCCAGAGCACATCTGTGCCGATTTGCTCGCAATGCAGCAGGCGCAGGGGGATGGGCTGCGTTTCTCCGGCGGAAGGATCGTCAAAAAAAGATCCTGGCATGCTCGCACCTGCCAATGCCGGCGATATCAAAACGCTGACCTCATCCACCAGACCAGCACGCAGCAAGATGCCGTTCAAAACTCCACCGCTGTCGACGCGCAGTGTTTGGATCCCAAAGCGAGTATTCAATTCTTCCAGGGCGGTGTGCAAATCCAACCTATCCGTACCGGCAGTGATAACGGGTACACCGGCGGCAGCCATCTCACCCAGAGCTACTTGCGGCGTAGATTGCGAGCAAAGCGCCACCGTTTGCTGCCAGTAAGGCTGCGACTGGATCTGCTTCCAGTTTTGGATCTGGCCGCGGCTGTCCACAACAACCAGGTAAGGAACGGCATTGGGGTATAAAACTTTCGGTTCATGCTGCGATTGATTGGTGACCTGATCCTGACCAGCAAAGGCAGCCAGGATGGTGCTGCTGCCGGAAAGCATCGCGTCTGCATTCCAGTTTGCTGCGATTTGGTAATACAACCCCATATCCACCCCGCCGGCACCGTTATCCATGCGCCCATCCAGGCAAATTCCGTTAAAAAGGATCACTTTCGGTTTTGTCATTGTCTCTCTCCATACGCGAAAAAATATGTACGCGGATCGTACATATTGATTGTATAACTCTGGTGTGCAAGTGTAGGGTTTTTTATTTACCAGCGATGTACTCGTCTGGAATTATTTTATTCATAATTCGGGATAAAGTATCTAATCCCACCCACCACCTTTAATGGTAGGTGACCAAAAAACAGCCGATCACTTAGAAGAAAATTACTCCCCTCTTTTTTCAGACATCATCGTTTCAAGAAGCCGGATGACTTCCTGCACGCGCTCTGTCTGCTCCTCCAGCGTGCTCAACCAGTGATCGGCGGCTGTGTACACATCTTCGTCCGGGTGCGGTGTATCCAGCACAGCGCGCAGCCCTTCCCGCTTTCCAGCATCCAAATATTTGAGCATGCGCAGGATCGCCATACAGCTATAACCGGCACGGCTGAGCATGCGAATGACGCGCAGCCGACCGATTTCTGCGGGGCTATACTCACGGTAGCGGTTGTTGGGGTTGCGCGGCACTTCGATTAACCCATTGCGGTCCCAGTTGCGAAGGATATCAACGCTGACACCCAGCAGCCGGGCAGTTTGACTGATCCCCAGGGTTCCGCGTGTGGCATCGGTGGCTGCGCCGCTTGCCCAGCGTTCCAGCAGGGCAACGGCAGCCTCTGCCTGCGCATACTCAGCCGCCACCAGAGCACTGTACTGATATGCCATTTCCAACGCCCCACCCAAATCGCCCGATACGGCTTTGCTGATAATGCGAACCCCTGAGCGCCGGATTGTACGCCCCGGGTAATCGCCGGAATAAACCATGCGCGCCAGGCGTAAACAATCCAGGTGGCGTTGCGTGAAACGACGATAGCCGGACGGGGTACGGCTGGCGGGCGGTATCAGCCCCCAGTGCTCATACAGGCGTACCGTATTCACGTGCACACCCACTGCGCGCGCCAGGTCGGAAGTACGCAAGTATTTTCGTTGTTTTTTAGCCTTCATCCTTCTCAGTCCCTCATCCAACAACGTGGTCGTCAAAATCGATTTTTCAATGCGATCCCGGAGGAATGTCCTCCCAACCCTACATTTTATCACCAGGGTATGGTTTTTGTTTGTTCATTTTTCAGCGTTTACCCAACATGAATGCCGGTGAGGATAGATACACTTGGGGGAACACTCCGTTATTTCAGGATTGGTTTCCAGAAATGTTTCTGGGCAGTCAAAGGCGGGCAGGGGCGACTAAATGTTCAAAATACTTGACAATTTCCGCTTGCGTTAATGCAATCAACCATATATACTAAAATAGCCGGTAGATGAGATGAGCAGTGTTTCCCCAATTTGTAAGATGGAGATCGTTGGACTTTCGGGTTGGCATGATTCCCGAAAGTCGCACTGGTAGTCAAAATATATACACCTCAGGATGAACCCCACGTGTGCCCGGCACTGTAACCACCTAGTTCAAAATGGAGATCGAATGGAAGTCAAGCTTTATGTTGGAAACCTGTCTTATTCCGCTACGGAGGATGAATTGCACGATTTGTTCGCCCAGGCTGGCACGGTTAAATCTGTGACAATCGTCAAAGATCGTGAGACTGGACGCGCGCGAGGGTTTGCCTTTGTAGAAATGGAAACCGAAGCTGAAGCACAAAAAGCAATCAGCGTACTCAACGGTGCAAATTTCATGGAACGCGCACTCACTGTCAACCTGGCGCGACCGCGGGAAGAACGCGGCGGTGGCGGGTTTGACCGCCGACGAAACGACCGCTCGCGTGGCGGTGGCGGTGGCTTTGACCGCCGTCGCTAGAAGCGGCTCAAACGGTTATCCTGACCTGATCTGAAGACAGGTCAGGATAACATCATATCTTGTTACAAAATTGAATATACAACCCCTTACCGGCGCGAAATCACTGAAGCGCCGGTAAAGGGGTATTTTTTGTGTTCTTCCAAAAGAAAAATCTGGATATTTTTACAACACAAAACGCCTGACCGGTTATTGGCTTTCGGGAAGCTGCGCTAAGGAAGCCAGTTCCTTGATGTAGACTCTCCGGCGCTTGTGCTGGCGCGTTTCAAAGTATTTCCACTGCCCTTGCACAAGCAGGTTGGTCTCCAGTTCCGGGTTAGATTCGACTGTGTGGATACCATGACGGTTGAATACCTCAATCATGCGGTTGATCAGCAAAGCGTTTACACCCAAACCTTGAAACTCCGGTCGAACTGCCACCAGGTAAAGGTCACCGTGATCGTTCTGCTTGAGCGCACGCAGAAGATGGATGAATCCAAAGGGAAATAACTGCCCGCGCGATTTTTGCAGCGCGCGAGAGAGCGAGGGCATGCTGATACCGAAAGCCACCATGCGGTTGTTTTCATCCAGGACGATAGGGACAAATTCGGGTGAGATGAAGCCAAAGTACTGCTGCACGTAGGCTTCCACCTGCTTGCGCGTGAGCGGCACCACGCCATACAAAGGCATATAGGCTGCGTCCAGCAAATCAAACAAATCGCCTACGTAATTCATCAGCTCTTTCTTGTTTTGTATATTGGCTATGCGCAGATTGTAGCGCCGCTCAACCAGTTCAGCCAGTTTGGCAATTCTTTCGATCGGTTCTTTCGGCACCCGTACTTCAAACTCCATCCAATCGATATCCTTGCTGTAGCCCAGTTTCTCCAGGTGTTCGGGGTAATATGGATAGTTGTAGATTGCCGCCAACGTACCCAGCTCATCAAACCCCTCTACCAGCATCCCTTCGCGATCCATATCGGTGAAACCCAATGGACCGTGCACAGAGGTCATACCCTTTTCGGCTGCCCATTGCTCAACTGCCCCAAACAGAGCCGCCGAAACCTCCAGGTCGTCAATGAAATCCACCCAGCCAAAGCGCACATAAGACTGTTTCCACTTCTCGATATGCAGCCGGTTGAGAATGGCGGCAATCCGCCCAACAACCTCCCCATCTTTGTAAGCCAGCCAATAGGCTGCCTCGCAGTGCTCAAAAGCCGGGTTTTTGTCACGGCGCAATGTGTTAAGATCGTCCATCACCAATGTTGGTACGTAACAGGGATGATCCCGGTAAAGCGAGAGCGGGAAACGAACAAAGGTGTTCAAATCCTTACGAGTCACAACTTCTTTGAGTTGAATGTTCATGTGCACCTGTTCCTTTGCATCAGATTTTAAAACTAATTTACTCAGTAGATAACCCGGCAGATACCTCAATCGGCGCACTTTTTCGCGGTCGCCCGGATAACATCCGCCGCGCGACCCACCCCCAGGACCACGCCAGCCACTTGAAGACGTGCAACGAAAGAATACTCAACCCAACACCCAGTAGAGATGCCGCCAACGCCTCCGGCATCGTATCGACCTGCCAGCCCGATGACCAGCCAAGCATCACACCGGGCAGATGATAGTAAAGCGGTGCAAACATCAGCCCCAATGAAAGCGAAACCAGCGTCACCACGATCACAAAAGAAACCAACCCCATCGGAAAACGTACGAGAAGATAACCCACGTAGCGCCATGTGGAAGCGCTGCCCACCAGGTTCTTCAAGCGCGCCCACAGATTACCGGTGAACTTCTCGCCCTGTGGCTCAGCGGGGATCTTGATTCTGAGCATGCTGCCAGCCAACCAGCGTTCGAACACAGCCAGCGCTCTGGCGGAAGCCAGCATCCCGACCAAGATTGGGATCCCCAGAAGCGTGATGATGAGCCCAATTCCCAGTGAAAAACCGGTCAAGAAATAGACGAAATAGATCGTGCCGAGTGGGAATGATAGAAAAAGGTACAGAATCTTCATATAGATTTGTACGTCGCCTGCTATGGCGAAAAATCCGCCATGATTACGTTTCGTTTCGCTTGTCATCCATCACCATCTCTTATCAATACTTCAAAAAAAGAAAAGAACATTCGATCTGCTATGTAATTCACCATCTATAATTGTACAAAAAAAACTCCATCCAGGCGAATTAACCGGTTTCGTTTGAAGAGTATCTCTGTAAAGATGCTCTAAACCGGTTATCAGGCATTTGGTTTTATTTTGCGCGGATCGGTCACACCCAGCAGCAGCAGAGCCAGGCTGCATACGGAGAAGCCGAACGAGAACACAAACATCACCGGGTAACTGCTCCAGCTCACCACCGCACCCGCCAGCACCGGGGCAATCAGCAGCACCGGCGCAGTCAGCGTGCGCACCAGACCAATGTAAGCGGGTCGGCGCGGTCCGCTGTCAAATTCCATTGCCAGGTTCAAATCGCCAATCGTGTTGCCCGGCTGTGAAAGACCGATCAGGGCAAACGCCAGGTAAAGCGCCCACTGCGCGGGCACCAGCAGCAGGATAGCCAGCGCGCCCACCCACAGCAGCGCACCACCTATCAGGACAAATTTGTGCCCAAAGCGGTCGCCGAGCGCGCCCCAGATGATAAAGCCCAGCGTAGAAAAGCCCACCAGCACTGAAGTGAAGATAGCGGCATAGGCGTCCGGTAAATTAAAACGCTGTATGCCGTAAACTGCCACAAAACCGCTTGCCATGCTGCCTAAAAACCACAAAGCCCGGCTGTAAATATAACGGCGAAAATTGCTATCTTCCTTGAGAATGCTCCACAACTGGGCGGAGAAAGCTGTCTTTACCGCTTCGGGCTGTGGAGGGCGCAACGTCTCAGGTTCTACCGTCAGGATCAGGAAGAAATAAGAAACCATCACGCCGATAAAGCTCAGCAGGAACACCAGCGCATAGTTTTGAGGATAAACCAGGCGCGAGAGGATCACCCCGGCGATCGCCGCCGAACCCAAGCCGGACAATTTACCCAGGAAATGGGAGACGCCAAAGAAACGTCCACGCAGCCATACCGGAATGACCGTGGCAATCAATTCCTGCCAGGGTAAACCGACCAAACCGGCTGCCAACCCTTTCCAGGCAATCAACAGCAGGAAAAGGATAATGGCTGTGTTGCCCGGTAGTTTTGGCAGCCATAAAGCAGCCAGGATCAGGAAGAAATAAGGCAGACGTTCCACCAGCGCCAGCGCGCGCACCAGCGGCAGTTTACGCGAGATGCGCTGCAAATAGGGTGCAAAGAAAAGCTGCGGCAGAAACCAGCCTGCGTCGTTAATCGCGGGCACCAAACCAATCAACACCGGCGAGTTGGTCAGCGTGGCAGCAAAGACCGGCAGAATCGTCTGGTAAGCGGCAAACGTCTCGCCAAAATAAAAAGACGCGGAATCCAGCGTATTGACAATAAAATTACGCCGCAGGTGTGGGTTAGCCGGGTCATTTTCCGAACCGGGTGGGATCGTAAACAAGCGCGCCATCCAGGCTCCTGTATCTCAAAGTCACGGCTTGCATCTAAAAAATCCACAACAAACCGCAGGAATGATACCATGAGTCTGATGAGGAAACAGGATTAACACATAGGGCAGCCAGCCATACCCCCACCTTGCTGTAAGCGCTGGTTTTTGGTCAACGCACCTGTCTCTTTCCGCTTAATAAGAGAAGAACAACCTGTTCCCGCCAACACGCATGATAGCCATTAAACTGGAATAGTTCATCGCAAAACTGGCGAGAACCATCAAAATAATGAGGGATGAAGATGCAATAACCACCCACTGCTTTCTTTGGGAAACTTGCTTCCAATAAATTCTCCCTCTGGTGTTCCAGCCATGAATGGCAAATGGCATAAGGATTGGAACCCATGCTAAATGAAACCTGGGTTCAGCAATGATAAAAAAATGGGGCAAGGCATAACCCAACAAAAAGAGGATGACCAGCAATACCAGTTTTTGATCGCGCATCTGCCCAAGACCCATTACACCGAATACCAGCGTAAACCCCCAGGGGATGATCAGAAGCAAATAGAGAAAAATAAGCCAGGGCTGTTTGATTTCGCCGAGCAGGTTATTGCTGTAGAAGAAAAAGAATTCCCGGTCTTCCGGTCCGATGAATTTAGCCAAGCGAACAAAAACCCTGCGCACGGATTCTAAGGGGTTTTGCCTGACATACTTGACGGCTTGCCGCAAACAAATTCGATCGCGCTCGCCGTCATCCAGGATATTCATCGGCAAAATCGCAATGCGCGAAACGAACCCGCCGTCACCTTCAGGATGATAGCCGATAAACAGGTTATAACCTGCACTGTTTTCAACAAAGGCAGGTTTATCCATGAGCAATGAATTGCGAATGCTCCACGGGATGCAAACGCCAAAGGCAGCCAAAAGAAAGAGAAGATCCGCTTTTTTCCGATGCGGGTTAAAACAGGCAAGCCATACCCCGCAAAACAAAACAGCGAATGCAAAAATTGAGCGCGTGAGCATCGTTGCCCCCGACAGCACGCCTGCCAGCAAAACCCAGCCCAATGACTTCTTTTTTGTGGACAGGTAAATGGATATCACCGACAAC
>CAYRRA010000065.1:0-21736 GCA_964426355.1 uncultured Anaerolineaceae bacterium | reverse complement strand
CCGGCGTAGTCCCTTAGCTGAGGGATTGATCCCTCAGCGACCTTGATTTCCCCCGCCAAGGGATGGATCCCTGGCTGGGTTCCCCACGGCTGGAAACAGCGCTCCGCTGAGGCTTATCGTCCTCGCCCGGCAGGTGTCAGGGCTCGGTTCGGAGACCCTCGCTAGCGATCCCCCTAGCCCCCCTTCGCTAGGGGGAAAATTGGTGGAGGAGGGCGGTTAACCAGAGGTTTATCGATGCGGTGCATGCCAATCGAAAGGGTTATGCCCGCAACCCGACATCTGCTTCTCCATCCACCTGCGCTGATGCACGTAATGACAATATGCGCCGGTTTTTGTCATCCTGAACGAATGTGAAGGATCACAATTGACTCTGCCCGGCAGGCTATGCCATGGATGCAAGTGACTCAGGCGGTTTCTTCGCTCTGGATAAGAACGCGATGATAATCGCTATGCAACCAATGTGCCCGGCTAATTCCAAGCTTCAACGAAGCGCTGTTGGTTCAGTCAGTGGGTAAATACTCTTGATATCGAATTTGTGTTATTAAAAACGAGTTACAAGAAAAACCCTAACCCTGGTTCCATTTATATTATTGTTATCTAAGGCAAGGGATGGTCATTTCCGGAAAATATCTCCAGCCACTCATCCATTTCCTCTTTGCTCATCGTTTGAAACGGCTGCTCTTCAACGGTCCCTGTGCCGTTCCGCACCAGTTCCATCAAATCAGCAGCGAACCTTTCGGATGGGATGATTTGCGTATAACTGGAACGTGCCTGTGCCTGGATGCGCCGGTCTGAGGTGACCACAGACCAGTTGCGCGCTGTGCGCCCCAGTTGGGTTAAACGTTGAATAATGGCGTCATCGGCTTCAACCCCTTTGCGGACAAAGTGTGCTGTCACCTGTCCAAAGCGGCGCGTCCCGGAAAAACCCGCCGGAGACCCATCAAAATAGACCTCGACTTTTTTCTGCTTGTGGCGGCAGAATACCTGCAGCAATTCAACAAGCCGCATTTCATCATCGGTATCCTCCAAATGCAGCCCGGGAATTTTCGGTATCAGGTTATGCCCATCAATCAAATACGACATAAAACATCCCTTCAGAAGAATACATTTTACCTAAAATTTGTGCTATCATTCAAACAAATCCATGCCAAACGGGAGAAAAGATCAAATGGAACAGCGCAAACGAAGACGCAGTTCCTTACTGCCCTATTTGCTGCTCAATATTGCAATATCAGCAATTACCACCCTGATTGTTCTCTGGTTGTGGAACCGGGCACACGACAATAAGCTGGCTGAAGCGTACCTGGAACAGGGTTCTCTGCCGTTGGCAACACAACAGGCTATCCTCGCCAACGAATCGGATATTCCTGCACCCCTCCCCCCAACAGATGAGGAAGTGATCCGCATCAGTAATATTTTTGGCATGGGCGATTTGGAAAATGAGGTGGTTGTTCTACATAACGTCAGCCAGCAAGAAGACATCTGGCTGAATGGGTGGCGTTTGAAAGATGAAGATGGCAACATTTTCACCTTTCATTCACTGGTTTTGAACCGGGGCGCCCAGGTACAGGTTTTCACCCGACCCGGACACGATGGTGTTACCGATTTGCATTGGAACGTGGATCAAGCTATCTGGCAAAGTGGTGAAACCGCAACCCTTTTGGATTATGAAGACAATGTGCGTGCTGTATTTGTTCTGCCCTGAACTGCTGTGCGCACATAATTTTTCAAACTGGAAAATACAAAAAACAAGATGAGCATCATTGACGAGATAACAGAACGAAAAATTAAGGAAGCCATGCAATCGGGTAAATTTCAGGAGCTACCCGGCATGGGCAAGCCAATTGATTGGAAAGAAAATCCGCTCGTTCCCCAAGAGCAGCGCCTTGCGTTTCAACTACTCAAAGATAACGGCTTTACCTTACCGTGGATTGAAAAAAGCAGTGAAATCCGCCAGGCGATTCATCTCTTCCGTAATTTGCTTACAGAGGAAATTAAGCAACTTTCTGCAGAAGGAAAAACTCCGCTCGATATGCAAAAATGGACAGGTAAGGTGGAACAAATCAATCGTATGATAATCGAGTACAATAGGGGCGTCCCATTGGATCGGTTTCAAATCAATCCGCTGAACCTGAGAAACGAAATGGCACGGGCGAACTCAATCAACCAGGAACCTTGTTGAATAGCAGGAAAAAAAGATGGCACAAGCACTTTATCGTAAATGGCGACCAAAAACCTGGACTGACCTGATTGGTCAGGAACATGTGGTGCAAACCCTCCAGAACGCAATCCAGGGAGAGCGAATTGCACATGCTTACCTGTTTTCCGGACCAAGAGGCACCGGAAAAACCAGCGCCGCGCGCCTGGTCGCCAAAGCAATCAATTGTCTTGCAGAAGATGGTTTATATCGACCCTGTAACCAGTGCGCTAACTGCAATGCCGTCAACCAGGGCAGGTTCATGGACATGATCGAAATTGACGCTGCATCCAACACCAGCGTGGATGATGTGCGTGACCTGCGAGACAAAATCAATTTCGCCCCCAGCCAGGGGCAATATAAAATCTACATCATTGATGAAGTCCACATGCTCTCAACGGCAGCTTTCAACGCCCTTTTGAAAACGCTGGAAGAGCCTCCCCCGCACGCCATTTTCATCCTGGCGACTACCGAAATTCATAAAATCCCTGCCACTGTGCTCTCTCGGTGCCAGCGTCACGAATTCAGGCGGATTTCCGTCAACGACATGCTGATTCTGCTCAACAAAATTGTTCAGCAGGAGAATCTACAAATTGAACCCGCCGCGCTTGCCTTGATTGCACGTCAATCTACCGGCGCACTGCGTGATGCCATCTCCCTGCTTGACCAACTTGCATCGACAGGCAAAAACATCACCCTGGAATTTACCCACCAGGTATTGGGCACTGCCACCAGCCAGTCGGTCATACAGCTTGTGGATGCCATCCTGGAGAGAAGACCCGCGGACGGAATAGAGATGATCCACAAAGCGCTGGACAGCGGGACAGATACCCGGCAATACGCACGCCAGGTCGTCGAATATCTACGCAATGTACTTCTAATTCACATGGGCAACGCCGCGTCTTTGGATGCGACGGCTGAAACCCAGGCAACCATTGAGAACCATGCACACCGTTTTGAAAGGGAGCATCTGCTGTTTTGTGTTCAACGCTTCAACAATGCTGCTTCAGACACGCGCAGCAACTGGCAGCCCAGCCTGTCGCTTGAACTGGCATTTGCCGAATGTGTTGACCATTCCATCACTCCCCCAGCCCTGCAAGCAGTTCAACGCAGCGCGCCCGAAACAGCTCAGAGCTTGCCGGTAAAACCACTCGCTCAGATGGACAAGCCAATCCCCGAACCGCTCACCCATCCGGTAAAACAAGAACAAGCGACCATGCAGGAACAGGTGCCGGTAAAGACAGCCCCTCAAAAAAACATCCCAGAAAACGCCCCTGCCAAGCCAGCAGAAACATCTACCAACAAAGAGGACCGGCTCGACATGAAAGCGTTACGAGAGAAGTGGGAAGAAATCCGCCAACGAGTGCGCAGTGAATGCCCTCGAACCGAGGGTCTTTTGAACTCATGTAAATCCATCTCAATCAAAAACAACTGCATCGTTCTGGGTTTCGCCAGCGACGTGGTCAAATCCAAAATGGATACAAAGGACAATATTTCGCTGGTCAGTTCGATTATCTCTAAAGCATTGGAGACAGAAGTCACCATCCGCTGTGTCGTCGTGGATACAAATGCAACCAATGCAACAGGCAACACAACGGTTGAAGGCGATAGCATGGTCAATGCCGCCCTGGGTCTTGGCGGGCAAATTGTACAGCAGGATTGATTTTATAATTATTGATAAGGATAGAAACAATCAGGAGAATGGTATATGGCAAAAAGAAATAAACCTCGCGGTATCGGCGGTCAGGCAAATATGCTACAACAATTTCAGCGTGTACAGCAGCAGATGGAAGAAGCGCAAAACCAGCTTTCCGAAGAAACCGTCAGCGCAACTGCCGGCGGCGGAGCAGTAAAGGTTGTCATGACTGGCGACCAGCACTGCGTCGGAGTGGAGATAGACCCCAAACTACTTGAGGACCCCGATGTGGAAATGCTCCAGGATTTGATTCTCCTGGCAGTCAACAATGCACTGGATCAAACCCGCGAGCTGCAAGCCAACAGGCTCGGTCCGTTAGCAGGTGGAATACCGGGATTGCCCTTCTAAGCTCATCATCGATCATCATGCCCAACTTACCCGAACCGGTACAAAACCTCATTAACGCTTTCGCTCGCCTGCCTGGAATTGGTCCCAAAAGCGCTTCACGCCTGGCGTTCTTTTTGCTGCGCTCCCCTGCAGAAGTGTCCACCCAGCTTTCGGAAGCACTGAATGCGCTGAATAATGCTACTGGTTTATGCAGTATTTGTTTTAACATTACCCTCTCGGATCAGGAAACATGCGATATTTGCGCAGATGAGAAACGCGATGCTGGAAGCATCTGCGTGGTTGAAGAACCTCTGGATGTGCTCGCAATTGAGCGTACTGGTGGGTATCACGGACGCTATCACGTACTGCATGGCGTCCTCTCCCCCATCGAAGGGGTTGGTCCCGATGACCTGAAGATAAAACCGCTGCTTTTGCGTTTGCAGTCAGGGATCCGCGAAGTAATCATTGCCACCAACCCAAGCATGGAAGGTGACGCAACCGCGCTTTACCTGAAACAGCAAATGGCAAATCTGCCGGTGCGTGTCACTCGCCTGGCGCGCGGGTTGCCAGTTGGCGGCGACCTGGAATATGCGGATCAAAACACACTCCTGCGCGCCCTGGCAGGACGGCAGGAGATTAACAGCAATGATTAGTGTGTGTTTTTACTTTTCGACGTCCAGTCGATAACCAATCCCCCTGACGGTTTTTATAAAATCCGGGTGACGCGGGTCATCTTCAATCGCTTCACGCAACCAACTGATATGAACATCCATCGTTCGGGTATCCCCCGTATAGGTTGTTTCCCAGACTTGCTGAAACAATTCGGTACGTTTCATCACTTCACCCGGATGCTCCATCATTTCTTTTAACAATGTAACCAGGCGAGGTGTAAGGCTGCTGTGTTTTTCACCCCGGCGCACCCAATTGTTTTCAACATCCAGTTCAATGGGACCTGTCACCAGCAAGTTCTTATCTTCTGGAGGCAGCAACAGCTTAACCCGGTTGAGCAATTTTTGCAGCGTAAATGGCAGTTCCAGAACGGTCACAGCATCAAGTTGATCGATCCGTTTGGTGCCTTTCTCAACGATTAATATAACAGGCAAGCTGGCATAAATCTCATGCACCGACTTGCAAATCCGGCGACCGCTTGTCCGCATGGAGGCAGCATTGATGATAACGATATCGGGTTTCCCGGTTTTGAGCGCATCCAAACCATCGTTCCCATTGGGATAAAGGTCAACGAGGTGTCCTTTTCGGGTTAAACCTGCGAAAAAGTTCGGGTGCTCTGCACGTTTTCCTTCGATAAGTAATATCTTTGCCTCAGCAGGCATCACACTCTTATAACACCTTTCCCACCTACCTTCAAAAATTTACGGCTGGTGTAAATGTTAAAAAAATACTGTTGATACATGTAAATATATCATTAATTTGTATTATTCGTCCAGTAATTACACAGGGAATTTTTTAACATTTCCTTTTTTTACTTGTATTTAATTAAAATTATCCACAACCATTGCACCGATAAATAAGCTCAAAGCCCAAGGCATCTACCTCCGCTGAAATGTTGTGGTAATATTGACTACAGAAAGATCAACTTCCGGGTTAGCATGAATCGCGTTGATAGGATGTTGCATCCTGAGTACCTGCATGTTAAAATTGGGAGAATCAGTCGCGCAAAGCAATGAGTTGAGGTCTTGATATGTCAAAAATGGTTGAAGTGGTCATCGACAGCGTAAGAGTGAGCCTTACCAATCAGCAGCGTATCATCATTTTACGAGAAGTCAATCAAGAACGTTACCTGCCGATATGGATAGGTCCTTACGAAGCAGAAGCCATCACCATCGCACTCCAGGAAATTGAACTGGCACGCCCACAAACACATGATTTACTGCGGAATATTCTAAAATCACTGGATGCCCGCCTGCTAAGAGTTGAGATCATCGACCTTCAAGATGATGTCTTTTATGGCAACCTTGTCTTGGAAGTCAACAGCAACATTATCAACATCGATTCACGCCCATCTGATGCACTGGCTTTAGCGGTTCGAATGCATGTACCGATCCTGGTTGCCGGAGAAATCTTGGAAAATGCAGGGATCATCCCGGAACGCGATATCCAGGACGATACCCCGTCAACATCAGAAACATCTCAGCCAAAACAGAAAAGCGGTGGTGCAGACCGGCTGTCTATCTTTGAAGATTTTTTGAACAACCTGGATACAGATGATACAAACGAACCGCCCGACGACGATAAACCTGATGATAGTGAACCAACAGCATAACCTGCTGGTTTCCACCCTGTAAAGAGACCCTATCTGACCGTTTTTTCTGTGTACAAATATTTCTCATCCTCCCTATACCTGAGTGCCCGAAATGGATGATTTTCCTGCTGAAGAAATCACTACCGCAGAGTTAGAAACCCAACCCTACAGCCGACAAGCAGAAGAGGCGGTGCTGGGGGCTGTTCTGATTAACCCAGAAACGTACTACGACCTGGCAGAAATCATCGATGCCGATGATTTTTATATCGTAAGAAACCGGTGGATCTGGCAGGCTTATGAACGTTTGCAGGAACGGCGCGCAAGGATTGATTATCTCACCGTAGCAGAAGAATTACAGCAGCGCGGTCAACTAGCAGAAATTGGCGGTGGCGCATTCCTTACAGCTTTGCTCAATCAAACACCCACTTCCATGCACGCAGTGGAGTATGGGCAAATCGTTGAAGAATATGCCATGCGCCGCAGAATGTTGTCTGCGGCAAACGAAATTGCCAAACTGGCGTATAACAAAGACCAGACAATCAATTCGGTGCTGGAAGAGGCAGAAAAACAAATTTTCGGCATTAGCCAGCGGCACACCCGTCATGATGTTGAGTTCATCAAAGATGTGATGAGTGATTTCTATGACCATATTGAGATGCTCTCAAAAATCGATGATGAAATCATGGGCGTGCCAACGGGTCTGCGCGACCTCGACCGGCTTCTTGGCGGTCTGCAAAAATCAGACCTGCTCATCGTGGCTGGCAGACCCGGTTCCGGTAAAACAGGTTTCCTGCTCTCGGTGGCAAAATATGCAGCGCAAATTCACAAAAAGCATGTCGCACTGTTTTCGCTCGAAATGTCCAACGAACAGCTCGCCATGCGTTTAATCGCCCAGGAAACATCCATCGATTCCCAACGGCTGCGCACAGGCAAACTAAAAGAAAACGAATGGGGTCTCTTCACAGCAGCCATCGAATCCCTTTCAGACACGCACATCTACCTGGATGATACCGCCGCTATCACCCCTTTGCAGCTTCAAACCAAGTGCCGGCGTTTGCATCAGGAGCACAACCTCGACCTGATTATCGTTGACTATTTACAGTTGATGTCAAGCGAACGGCGCACCGAAAACCGTGCACAGGAGGTATCCAATATCTCTCGTAACCTCAAGGTGCTGGCGCGCGACCTGAAAGTACCGGTATTGGCTGCTGCACAGCTCTCGCGTGCCGTTGAGCAGCGCTCCGATAAACGCCCCATGCTCTCCGACCTGCGCGAATCCGGCAGCCTTGAGCAGGATGCGGATGTAGTGCTCTTCATTCATCGTCCAGATGCAACTGAGGAAGGTCCTGATAAAAACCTGGCAGAGATCATCGTTGCCAAGCATCGTAATGGTCCCACCCATTCAGGTATTCAAATGGTCTTCCTTAAAAACCTGGCTCGTTTTGTTGATGCAGCCACGGTGCAGGACCTGCATTAAAAGGAATGGATCGAAAAAATGCCGTTTGAAGGATTCCCCACCGGCAAAACCAGGCTCACACCCATACCCGAACCTTTTTTTACAGAATTACTGGAAGAGGTAGATGACCTGGTCGAGTTAAAGATCATCC
Source organism: uncultured Anaerolineaceae bacterium (assembly GCA_964426355.1). Classification (GTDB taxonomy): domain Bacteria; phylum Chloroflexota; class Anaerolineae; order Anaerolineales; family Anaerolineaceae; genus JAJFTV01. The sequence goes on along the minus strand of CAYRRA010000065.1, from coordinate 13,649 downwards.
TATATGCTTTCTGGTACATCAACCGGCAGGAAAAAGATATGCAGTATCTAACGGATGAAGATTTCTCAAGAGATGAGATTCTCCTAAAAAGCCTGTCCCCCAACCCTGAAAATTCGCTTGTCGAAGGTCTGATGCGGGCTGTTCAACATAATGTGCTTCTTCAGGTACATTTTGAAGGGCAGAACATCTATCTGCTCAACACCGCCCACGGACGGGCTACCGTAAAAGCACTGCATAAAGGAAGCTGGAAACCAGGCTTCACCGTGCGTCCCGACCCATCCCTGGGTGAGGAAAGACCCAATATCTTCCAGCTTTACGAAGAAAATATTGGACCATTGACACCACTCATGGCGGACACATTGGAAGACGCAGAAGACACTTATCCACAAACATGGATTGCGGATGCCATAAAAATTGCAGTCGAAAAGAATATTCGCAACTGGCGCTACATTGATGCCATTCTCAAATCATGGCAAAAGGAAGGTCGCAGTGAAAAAGATCGGCGAGACACTCAAGAAAATCGGCGGAAATACATCGAAGGGGATTATGGTGACATCATCGAACACTGAAGACCCACAGCCAACACGCCTCCCCGGTGACCCCAACTGCCCAATCTGCCACGGAGTCGGGTTCGTCCGTAAGGATGTACCGATCACCGACCCTGATTTCGGGCGGGTGACCATCTGCCGTTGCCGCCAGAAAGATGCCATACAAGCCCAATTTCTGCGCCTGTACCAGATGAGCAACCTGGATGCTTTTCAGGAAATGACCTTTGAAAGCTTTAAGCCACAGGGAAGGGTTGGTTTGGGAAGTGAGCAGGTCATGTCTTTGCAAAACGCATATCGGCAAGCGGTACAATTTGCAAAAGACCTGAAAGGATGGCTGGTATTGACTGGCGGGTTTGGTTGTGGAAAAACCCATCTTGCAGCCGCCATCGCCAACCAGGCAGTCAACAGTGGTGTACCCACCATGCTGTTAACCGTTCCCGATTTGCTGGATTGGCTGCGCGGGTCGTACAGCACTGAGGATGTCACCTTCGAAAGCCGCTTTGAGGAAATCCGCAACGTTAAATTGCTCATCCTGGATGACCTGGGCACTGAAAATGCCACACCCTGGGTGCGCGAGAAGATTTTCCAGATTATCAACCATCGGTACCTGATGCGGCTTCCAACCGTCATAACCACCAACATGGAATTGCAACGCATTGATGACCGCATCAGCTCCCGCATGCAGGATACCGAATTGGTACTCAAGGTGATGATTAACGCGCCTGATTTTCGCAACCCGATGCAAGATGACCGCTCGCAGCTTTCCACCCTTCACCTGCACAATGAATGCACATTTGGCTCCTTCCGGCTGCGCGAATCAGAGAATCTTCCCATCGAGGAAAAATCCAGCCTGGAAAAAGCATTCCAGGCTGCGCATCAGTTCGCCGAATCCCCTTCCGGATGGCTCATCCTGATGGGTACATACGGCTGCGGCAAGACACATCTCGCAGCCGCAATCGGTAATTATCGCCTCAGTCTGGGGGAATCCCCCACGTTTGTGGTCGTACCGGAACTTCTGGACCACTTGCGCGCCACATTTAACCCCAACAGTTCCACATCTTATGATGTCCTGTTCAACCATGTGCGCACAACAGCGCTGCTGATTCTGGATGACCTGGGGACAGAAAGCGCCACACCCTGGGCACGCGAAAAACTCTATCAGATTATCAACTACCGCTATTCGGCAAAACTACCCACCGTCATCACCACAGCATCCAATCTGCAGGAGATGGATGCGCGCATTCGCAGTCGCATGACCGATACCCGTCTCTGCAAAACGTATGCAATCCTGGCGCCTTCTTACCGCAGCAGCCTGGAGACGACTTCAAAAACCACACGCAGCAAGAAAACCAAATAATCAGGGATGACTTATTTATTATGCAGTTAAACACGCTTTTTATCGACCTGGACGATACCGTCTACCCCGCCGAAACCGGTCTCTGGGAACTGATCAAACAACGCATTAGCCTGTACATGCATGAAAAACTCGGTCTTACCTGGGATGATATTCCATCGATGCGCACACATTATTACCGCAACTATGGAACAACCATGCGCGGTTTGTTATCCGATTTCAATATCGACAAAGAAGAATATCTCCTTTTTGTCCATGACATCCCTATTGATAAGATTCTCAAACCCAACCCCGTGCTTCGCCATGCGCTGCAAGCACTGCCGCAGAAAAAAGTGATCTTTACCAATGCCGACGTGCCACACGCCATGAGGGTAATGAATGCGCTGAATATTGCCGACTGCTTTGAACAAACCATCGATATCCTGCAATTGTTCCCCCACTGCAAACCAATGCCGGAAGCTTTTCACATGGCACTCGATATCGCGGGCGAACAGGATGCCAGCCGATGCGCTTTCCTGGATGATTCGGTGGTCAACCTGGCAGCAGCCAAACAAATCGGGTTTTATACCATCCGGGTGGGCAGTGAAGAACCGGGTGATGAATACGACGCCAGCATCCGCCTCCTGCAGGAAATTAACAAGGTGATGGATTGTTAGCCAGCCTTTCGCTTCATTTTTCCAGCAAAGAACTCCCCATCATTGCCTGGGTGGCATTGGGGCTTATCATCCTGTTTGTGGTTTTGCTCAATGTGGGGTTAATCTCAGCTTTACGGCACAAAAACCGTAGCGATTACGAGGTATTGAAGCGCTTTGGCTCAGCAATCCGCAACCCGAATCAAGAAGAAGATAAGCTTTTGAATGAGTTGAACAAGCGCGTAAAACGCCTGAAAGAGGATGGCGAGCAAGATCATTCTGTTATTACCCCGCCAAAAGAATAACCTTCAACCCGCCCAGGGTTCCCCAATAATCACCGCTAAGATTTCATCTCTGTGGTGATTTTTTCACTGGGAGAAAGATGACTGCGGCGATCTAAAAATTAGGGATACGAAGAATCGGCGATTCCCGAAAAACCTATTGACAAGTGACAATAATTTCGCTAAGATATAACCATACAAACGCTTGTATGGTTATTATTTCCCCAAAGGACTTTTAATGGAAAAAGATAGTTATGACCGGATTGTTGAAGTTGCAACAAGACTTTTTGCCCAAAAAGGTTATCACGGCACATCGATGCGTGAGATTGCCCGCGAAGTGGGTTTACATGTAGCCACCGTTCAACAGCATGTAACCAGCAAAGAACTGCTCTATAAAGAGGTTTTTCGCCGCCAATACGAGTATGAATATAAAGTAATCCAGGAAATCTTGGAAAAATACAAAGATTTATCCGATACCCTTTTCACAAACATCCCTTTGTTAAAGAAAGTGATTGGTGAAACTTGGAAGGAACAGTTCAGGCGTTTTGCAGAAATGCCATACCTGGAGCGTCTTTGGGTATACCGTCTTTTAGAGAACGATGAGCTGGCTTTAGAGATTGACCGGGAGTTTTCTCTTCCACTATATCAGATTGACATCGATCTCCTTGAAAAAGCCCGCCTGGAAGGAACCATCTCTCCTGATCGCATCATGATGCTGTTGTGGATGTCAGGTTTTGCATGGTTGCAAATGGGATATTTCACCGGTCGTAACCTGGTAAAAGACCTGGGCGAAGGCGACCCCTGGTCACCAGAGATGATGCAAAAATACTTTGAATTTATCGACATGTACGTCGATCGAATGATTGATTTAAACCCTATCAACAAAGATAAAGGAGAATAAAAAATGGTGAGAAAGGTTCGTGAAATCCGTTGGGGAAGTGTGCTCATCGCCAGTTTTATCCCGGCGATGGCACAATTAATGTGGCTGATTTATAACAGTTATGTGCCCATCTGGTTACAGGCGGGCAACCCATCCTTTGAGATGCCGGAAGGGATTGTCTTGTATGGGTTTGGCTATGGGGCATTTGTTACCGGCATACTACTGACGTTGGATAATGTCGCCGGTTTGTTCATTACCCCGTTGATTGGTATGATATCAGATGGGACGCGCTCGCGCTTTGGGCGTCGTAAACCCTGGATCGTCCTGGCAACACCGATTGCCATCATTTCATTCATCTTGATCCCTTTTCTAGCATTGCGCGTTCCACCTGAACTCCACGGGCAAACCCAGGCGTTGGCTCCTTACTTCATCCCGTTCTTTATCTCGCTGGTTTTCATGATGTTGCCTCTGGCAATTATCGAAGCGCCTTCGCTAACCCTCGTTTTTGATATCTCTCCCTCCAAGTTTCGCAGCACGGTTAACGCCATCGCCTGTGTTGTGGGGGGTGTGGCAAATGTGGTCGGCGCAATTTTGATGTCGGTCTTGTTTGGTATCAGCCCCGTGATGCCATTTCTAGTCGGCGGGATCCTGACGCTGATCATCATTTTCTTAACGATGTTTTTTGTTAAAGAACCACCCGTGCCATTTGATACTGCCGACGAAACTAGTACATCAGCGAGCATACTCAATCTAAAATCAGTTATCCAATCCCTGCGTTCGCTGAAAGGTGAATATCTAAAAAGCCTGGTCTTCATCCTGGTCAGCATGTTTGTGTCGTACATTGCATTTGGTCAAATCCAATCATTCCTTACCTCATACAATGTATCCATTTTAAAAATGGATCCAGCATCTGCCGGAATGGTGTTCGCCGCTGCTGGTGGTGCTTATATTCTTGGAACTTTCCCGGGCAGCTTTCTTGCAAAAAAGATCAAGCGCAAACCCACCGTGCTCATCGGATTGCTGGTTTATGCCCTTATCAGCGTGACCACCTATTTTGTCACAAGCGCAAGCTTGATCTGGGTGTTTGTTGGAGTTGCCGCCTTCTTTTGGGCATTTGTCAATGTCAACATGGATGTCATGTTGCTGGATTCAGCTCCAGATGACACGCTGCTCGGTACGTACAACGGATTGCTCGTTTTTGCCAAAACAGCCGGCTTTATATTCGGACCTATGATCGGCGGTTTCGTGGTTGAGAAATTTGGTAATAATTACAACAACATCTGGCTGGTGATGGTGGTGTTTATGGTCCTTTCTATCATTGCCATCTTACCCGCCAAACGCGGCGAGATACGCCAGGAAGAACACACAGCAACAGGAAAGAATGAAACAGAAAAATAGAAAGGAATTCCGACATGTCAAAAACAAATTATTCAATCGAGGAAATCAGTGCCTACATCGAACAAGCCTATCAAGACTGGAATATTCCAGGTGGTCTCGCCGCGGTGATCAAGGATGGTGAGTTTGTTCTTTCAAAGGGCTTCGGGGTGTGTGATAAAGGAAATCCTGAACCCATCAAACCCGATACCGTTTTTAGTATTGGATCTTGTACGAAAGCATTTACAGCCGCCGCACTTGGCTTATTGGTGGACGAAGGTAAACTCAATTGGGATGACAGAGTGATTCAGTATCTGCCTGGCTTTGCCATGGTTGACCCGTGGGTTACAGAGCATGTAACTATTCGCGATCTTGTAAACCATAAACTGGGGCTGCAACGTTGGAACCGCATCATGCTACAGGGCGAGAAATTTGACCCGGACCAGTTCATTGAAAAAATTCGTTATATCCAACCCAATAAGGATTTCCGTACCCGTTTTCATTATGGCAATGAACAATATATCGTCGCCGGAAAGATCATCGAGGTCATTTCAGGAATGAGCTATGCAGATTTCATGCAAAAACGCATCTTCGACCCCCTGGAAATGAGTTCGACCTACATCAATTTGCAGCAAATGTTGGCAAATCACAAAGGAGCGATTGCACGTGGTCATTACAACCATGACGATAAATTGATGCCGGTAGAGCTGCGCTTCTTCGACGAACAAAAGCCAGCCGATTTCTGGGAGTTGGGCACCAATGCCGCCGGTTCGATCTGGTCGACTATGGATGATATTAAGAACTGGATTGATCTGTTTTTAGCCAAAGGCGATTTTAAAGGAAAACGAATTTTTAGCTCTGAATTGTTTGAGGAACTTACCACACCTCAATTCAATATACTCCCTCAGGATTCAGTTATTGCCGAGCTGATGCCATTAGAATTAGGCATCGATTTTCAAACGTATGCCTTTGGATGGGTTGTCATGAGCTTCCATGGAAAAAAACTCATCGTCCATGGGGGCAACACAGTGGATGGCAATACGACCATTGGTTTTATCCCTTCTGAAAACCTGGGGTTCAGCACATTTATCAACACGTACAGTGGCATCATCCACATACTGGTCGCTTTATTCCTGGTGGACGCCATCCTGTTCAACGACTGGAATGATTACAGCCAAAAGGGACTTGAACTTGCAAAAAGCTGGATAAGTGGTCTTCAGCCAATGCTGGATGCCTTTGAAACAAGTCGCAAACAATCCAGCGCACCTTCACTTCCACTCGAAAAATATGCGGGCGAGTATGAGAGCCCGTTGATGGGAACCGTACACATTCGATGGGAAAGCGGTAAACTGGTTTATGACTATAGCTCAGAGCAGCAAGCAGATTTATCTCATTGGGAGGATGATACTTTCCGCATGAGATATCATAAGCCTTATTGGGGAACAGAATTCGTCATCTTTGAAGCAAACCAGCAAGGAGTAATCGCTTTTGTGCTGCGCGATTTGGAGGGTAACGACGTTCAACGCCTGGTAAAACGCTGATCTATTTGTCTCAATTTGTTTAAATCTTTTCAGGTGTGGCAAAAACACTTTCCATACCTCTATTTTCTATTGCTTTTTTTTAAAAACTGTTTATCACAGGTTGAGAGATGGAGGTTTTAGAATGTCAGACTGGGTTTGGCAAATGAAAAACCATGTAAATACGCTGGAGAGGCTGCAAAAATATGTACAGGTAACTGCCGAAGAACGTTCTGCCATAGAAATACTGAACACGCGTTGGGGAACCACGCCCTATTTTGCATCCTTGATGGATCCTGAAAATCCCGAATGTCCCGTCAGACGGCAAATTGTGCCGTCCTTGAAAGAAAATGAGAATCAGTATGGGATGGTGAATTATTTGATTTGGAAGGAAAACAGGGATACAGAAGAAGCGCGTCCTGATAGTATTGCACGCCAATACCGTGACCGCGTGGCTTTTACGGTAATCGACGTGTGTGCCAATTACTGCCGTCACTGTTTTCGCAAAGAGGTGATCGTCAATCGTCAGCTTGAGTTGAAATTTAACGTGGAAGATGGTTTAAACTGGATCCGTGAACATAAAGAGGTACGCGATGTGCTCATAACGGGCGGCGATCCATTTTTATTCAAAGATGATCAAATTGCTTACCTGGTGGAAAAGTTGCGCAGCATTTCACACATTGAGATGATCCGCTTTCACACGCGCGTTCCGGTTGTTTTACCACAACGTATCACAGCAGACTTATTAAAAGTGTTGCGCGGTTTTAACCCCATTCCAATCTGGATCAATATCCAGATCAACCATGCCAGGGAGATCACAGAACAGACCGCAAAAGCCGTCTATGACCTGATGAGCTGCGGCATTAATGTCGGCAATCAAGGTGTTTTACTAAAAGGGATTAACGATGATGAGGAATCATTTCGCGAATTGCATCAAAAACTCCTTTCAATCCGGGTTCGTCCCTATTACATTTTCTACTGTGAACCTGCTCCAGGGATTGACCATTTCCGCACCCCGGTATTGAAAGGCGCTGAGTTAATCCGAGATGCTTTGCAGGGTCATACCACAGGTTTGGCAGTACCGCGTTATGTGGTAGCTTCCCGTATCGGAAAAATTCCTCTTATGCCAGATTATTACATCTTGGCTAAAAATGAAAACCGTTATTTATTACAAAATTACCAGGGTAAACAAATTAAATGGCAAGATATGCCAGATAACTGAAAAGATTGAAATGGAGATCATCATGAATAACGAAGAAAAATACCTATACCCGGATCTTTCCTGGGGCGTAAAAAAACTATTGCGCCCATCTCTCTACAGCGGTTATACAGTGCAATCCATCTATATACCTGTTCGAGACGGCACCCGGCTTGCAGCGGATATTTTCTTACCGGAAAATTTACCCTCTGCCACTCGTCTACCCGCTTTGTTGTACCGCACACGATACTGGCGCGATGTTGAGCTTTCTTCACCTGAAGCGAAAAACGATTCCATCATTCAGCATTTCACAAACCACGGGTTTACTGTGGTTCGGGTAGATGTGCGTGGGACAGGTGCATCCTTTGGGCATGTACTTCATGAATGGCAACCCCAAGACACCTTAGATGCGTACGACCTGATTGAATGGATAATCGCACAACCCTGGTGTAATGGCAAAGTGGGCGCTTTCGGTGGTTCCTATGCCGGCACAACTGCTGTGCTGCTCGCAGAAACTGGTCACCCGTCGGTAACATCAATCTGGGGTACTTGCTTTGAATTTGACGGGTACACAGACATCATAATGCCGGGAGGTGTGCCATCTAAATTCATTGATCTCTGGGGGCAATACACTACCGCTCTAGACCAAAACCTGGCAATAGGAGATGATGGTAAACCCGACCCGTTGGTCAAAGGAGTAAAACCGGTCGATGAAGATACCGATCGCGCCTTGCTCAAGTCAGCCATCAAAGAACACCAACAGAATAATCACGCCGACACATTAATGGAAAACGTGATGTTTCGGGATGATGAGATGCTTCCAGGAATCCCCGCAGAAGCCATGGCGATCTACAATCGGTTGGAAAAACTGGTCGCTTCCGGTGTGCCGATGGATATCTGGGGAAGTTGGATGGATGCCAATACGGCTGACACCGTAATCCGTATGTTTGTTAATAACCCGCATGTACATCGCGGCGTCATTGGCGCCTGGAGCCACAGCGGCATACACTTTTGCAGTCCTTACGCACCAGCAGATGCCCCGCATGAAATGCCATTTGAAATTCAGCTAAATGAAATTTTACAGTTGATGAAGCAGAATTTTCAACCTGATGAAACGCAGAAAACAAAGCGAGGAATTTATTATTACACGATGGGTGAAGAAAAATGGAAATTTACACCCACCTGGCCCCCCGAAAACATCACAATAGAACGTTGGCATCTACATTCGGGGAGATGTTTATCGCAAGAAAAGGTATCTGAACCCTCTTTGCAAACCACATACACAATCGATTTTTCCGCAACCACTGGTATGCAAAACCGTTGGTGGACAGAACTGACTGGTGGGCGGGTGAGCTATTCTGATCGGGTGAAGCAAGACGAAAAGTTGCTGATCTTTGAAAGTGCGCCATTGGAAATCGACTTGGAGATCACAGGCTATCCAATGATCACATTATCAATCACATCAACGGAGAAAGACGGAACAATTTTCGTATATCTCGAAGATGTCGACACAAATGGGGAGGTTATTTATCTCACTGAAGGGATGCTGCGTATCTTACATCGCAATCTTTCAAACAATACCTCTCCTTACCGACAATTTGTGCCTTACCATTCATTTTGTAGAAAAGACGGTCACTTGCTTAAACCGGGGCAAATCACTGAACTAAAGTTTGCGTTAATTCCTGTTTCAGCTATGATCCATAAAGGTCACCGGGTTCGACTGGCAATTGCAGGTGCAGACGAATCGACATTCAAACGCATACCAGAAACTGGTCAACCGGAAGTCACCTTGTTTCACAACTCGTATTACCCATCCTGGATCGATCTGCCCGTAATCCGCAGGTAAAAACTCAAATCCACACCCTCTCACCATCCAGCTTACCGGAATGCAGTAAGCTGGATGAGTTTTCCATATTAATCACCCATTTCTTAAAAATTTGTATACTCACCAATATGATAAAATCAAGAAAAAAACAAACAACTGATTCTTACCAATTCTTCAGTTGTTCTTAATAAAGGTGCGTTAGAATCAATCAGATTAATGAATTAGCGACAAAAAAATATATGAAAATTAAATACACCCATCTATTTATCGCACTCTTTGGACTATTACTACTCCTTGCGGGCTCTTTTGCAGGAGGCATCATCGTCGGGTGGGCGCTGCCCAAAGACCAGACCGCCAGCGCAATGCTTCCACCGAGCATCTCCAACGAAGCCAATCCAGCAAGCGAGACCACCTCAGATGTTGAAAATCAAGAGAGCCGCGAAGCGCTCTTTGAACCCTTCTGGCAAACCTGGGACATCGTTCATGACAAATACCTGGTTCAACCGGTTGATGATACCTTGCTCATGCAAGGTGCAATCCGCGGTATGCTTGACTCGCTCGGGGATCCGTACACCTCGTATATGGACCCGGTCGAATACCAGGAACAGCAGACACCCCTGGATGGAGAGTATGAAGGCATCGGCGTATGGGTGGATACCTCCGGTGAGTACCTGACCATCATCAGCCCCATCCCTGACACCCCAGCAGAGGAAGCTGGTCTGCTCCCCGGGGACCAGATTATCGCTGTAAATGGTGAAGATGTCACCGGTATCGATGGCTCACTCGTCATTCGCAAAATCCTCGGACCGGCAGGCACCTCTGTTGAGCTAACCATCCAGCGAGGAAATGAAGAGCCATTCCGGATAGAGATAAAACGTGCGCGTGTCACCGTTCCTAGCGTTGACTCCGAACTACTGGAGAACAACATTGCTTATGTACAACTTGGAAATTTCGGCGACAAAAGCGGCGAGGAATTACGCACAGCTCTTAAAGATTTGATGAAAGAAGACCCCAACGGTCTGATCCTGGACCTGCGTTACAACGGAGGCGGCTACCTGGACACGGCTGTCGAAGTCCTCTCTGAGTTCTTCAAAAGCAATACCATCATCATGTATGAAGAGTTCAGTGATGGGAGCCGCCACACCCTGACTACCTCAGGGAGAGGGCAAGCACTCGATATTCCATTGGTGGTATTGGTTAATGAAGGCTCTGCATCCGCAGCCGAGATTACCGCAGGCGCCATTCAGGATTATGAACGCGGCTTGCTGGTCGGAACAACTACCTTTGGCAAAGGACTGGTACAGACCTGGACCCCGCTGACAAACGAGCAAGGTGCTGTCCGGGTGACAATTGCTCGCTGGCTGACGCCAAACGAGCGACAGATACACGGTGCCGGGTTGGAGCCAGATTATGTGGTCGAAATTACCGAAGAGGACATCCTGAACGGCTTGGACCCGCAGTTGGAAAAAGCGATAGAGCTGTTAACACAAAAAGAATAGGCGATGTTACAACACCCACTAAATGCTATTACATTTATCACTACCAATAAATTGACAGTTTTTTCCAGAAGCGGTATAATCAACTCTCGTTGGTAACCGCCAGGATAGGCAAAACAGGAGCTGAGATAGTGTCGAATTTAGAAATTACACCAAAAATGAAAGTGACAGGCAAAGTAATAAAACTGGGATTGGCAGGCGCTGTGATTGACATTGGCGCAAATCAACCTGCAATCCTGCACATCTCACAACTGCCTCCTGACGAAAAGGATTCCAGCCTGCGCCGGGTTGAAGATGTTCTCGAACTCGGGCAGAATGTAGATGTTTGGGTTCGCCGGGTCCGTGAAGACCACATCGAACTCACCATGAACAAACCTTTGGATCTCGAGTGGCGAGAAATCAAAACTGGCATGGCAGTCAAAGGAAAAGTGGTACGACTTGAGAAATTTGGCGCCTTTGTGGATGTTGGTGCTGAACGCCCTGGTCTGGTCCATATCAGCGAACTTGCACATGGCTATGTCCGCTCACCTGAGGAAGTTGTAAAAGAAGGCGACGAGGTCGAAGCTGAAGTGTTGGATGTCCAGCGCAAAAAGAAACAGATTAAACTGAGCATCAAAGCTTTGCAGCCAGTACCGGTGGTAGAAAAACCCGCCCCGGTATTCAACGAGAATAGCAACAAAGAAAACGCAGCGCCAAAAGAAAAGGCACCTCGCCGTCGAAAAGAACGAAAGTCCCGCGAACGCAGCATGGAACATGGTGACTTCCTCTTCACCTTCAATGATTCCGAGAATTCCGAAGGCGAAGCAGAACCAACCGCCATGGAAATTGCCATGCGCGAAGCAATGGAGCGAGCCCAAAAACGCAAAAAAGACCAGGAAGAACGCGTCAAGAAAGCCAGGTCGCTGGACGATCAACAGGACGAAATTCTGGCTCGAACCCTCGAAAACAAAGTCAAGACTTCATAAACACAAATTTTTTTAAACCATACACCAACCTCTGAATTCAGAGGTTGGTGATTTTTTTGAAATAAGGAAAAAGGACAGGTCATGAACTGGTATCGGCAAGTCTGTTATGGTAAACTATCAAAAGACACCGTTTCAAATTGCTGATGCGTGTTGATGCCAGTCACGTAATACAATTGAATAGCCGAATGGACATGAGGAATTTCAAATACGTATTATGTTTGTTGAGCAAGCAAAACAAAAGCAGAATGTGAAGAACACCCAGGGAGGTGCCGGCTAAACGGCACTCCCTGCTTCTTTAATATCAAATCGGGTGTTTTCTTATTAAGGAGAGACCGTACCGCCATGAGGAGCAGCGAATGACAACCAAGTATATTTTCTTTACCGGTGGGGTGGTTAGCTCAGTCGGCAAGGGCGTTACCGCAGCAGCAACCGGGCGGCTATTGAAAGAACGTGGTTTCAATGTCGCCGTTCAAAAGCTTGACCCGTACATCAATGTAGACCCTGGTACGATGAGCCCTTATCAACACGGCGAAGTTTTCGTGTTGGATGATGGCGCAGAAACCGACCTCGATCTGGGACACTACGAACGCTTTATCGATATTCGTTTGAACCGGGTCTGTAACATCACCACAGGTCAGGTCTATGCAGAAGTCATCGGCAAGGAACGCCGCGGAGATTACCTGGGTGGCACCATCCAGGTAATTCCACACATCACAAACGAAATAAAACGCCGCATTGCCCTGGTCGCAAAGGCGACCAACGCTGAGATTGTCCTGGTTGAGGTGGGCGGCACGGTGGGCGATATTGAAAGCCTGCCTTTCCTTGAAGCACTGCGCCAATGGCGATCTGACCTGGGGCGTGAGAACACCATGTATATCCACGTCACCTGGCTGCCTTTTATTGGCGCCACACAGGAGCTCAAAACCAAGCCCACCCAACACTCGGTAAGGGAACTGCGCTCTATCGGTATTTCACCCGATATGATCATCGCTCGCTCTGACTACCCCTTTGAAAAAGGGTTGCGAGAGAAGATTGCCCAATTCTGCGATGTTGAAAATGAAGCCGTCATTCCCATGGTGACCACCTCGGTCTTATACGAAGTTCCACTGATGCTGGAAGAAGAAAAAGTCGGCGATTACATACTGAATCGCCTGGGTCTCCAGTCCCGCCGCACACCAAACTGGGATCAGTGGCGAACATTGGTCACCGAAACGAGAAGAGAAAAACCGTGTGTCAAAGTGGCATTGGTGGGCAAGTATGTAGAACTGCATGACGCCTATATGAGCGTCCGCGAAGCGCTGAAACATGCCGCACTCCATAACGGAGTAGAGCTTGACCTGAAATGGGTTCACTCCACCGATTTAGAGAAGGAAAAAGGGTATGAAATTCTCAATAACGCGGATGGAATCATCGTACCAGGCGGTTTTGGCAGCCGTGGCGTGGAAGGAAAGATCAATGCCGCTCAATATGCCCGCACCGGCAAAGTACCCTACCTGGGTCTCTGCCTGGGTATGCAGTTGATGGTGGCTGAATTTGCCAGGCATTTCTTAAATTCACAGGATGCCAACTCCACCGAATT
>CAYRRA010000064.1:0-21786 GCA_964426355.1 uncultured Anaerolineaceae bacterium | reverse complement strand
TGCTGACCCTTGCTTATGGATCGATACCGATAGTGGTCTAAAAAGCATCAGCGCCAGTTATCATATTGGTCCGGTTAAAAATGAAAAATCACAAAAACCCGCTATGGTTTTTTTATGGTTCATCCCGATTGTGCTGGCATTCATCCTGGTTGGTGTGTTCGATCTATTCCCACACCAGAAAATACAACCTGCTTCTGAACACACGCCAGAGGAGTTTTTATACACCAGCGGCGCTCAAACTGTGCTGGCTCGCATGACCACCACAGCAGAGGTGTATGTGACAGAAATGAAACATCAGACTCCAGCGATGGAAACGACAGAGGCAGTTGTTTCTCTTGCGGAAAAATCTACCATAGAAGATGAAGTCACTTTTACTCCCTGGGCTAGGGATGCTTTTATGAACCCGGAACAGTTGGTGCAAAACTATTTTAAGGAAATTAATGCACAGCAGTATGAGCGAGCCTGGGCAATGCTGACCGAGAACTTTCAGCAGACCTGTTGCGCAATCAGCGGAAACGACCCATTTGTGATTTATAGCTCCTGGTGGAAGCATAATATTGATAAGATTGAGGTGAAATCTGCTTTCTTGCAGGCGTGGGATCAAAACCCTGCACCGGTATTGGTTTCATTGAGCTATTACTATACAGATGGAAAAATTGAGGATTTGATTTTTATGTATTACATTGTTGCCGATGAAGAACGCAATACTTTGTTGATTGATGTGGTTGAATAAACTGCTTATTTCCTTACCAGGTTGAGCAGACGATGAACCTGGTACCTGTACAAAGTGAGTGTGAGGCATGATGTCAAGAGAAGAAACGTATCGCGTTTCAAAAAAACAAACCCAGGGAAGCCGGCAATATTTGCAAATGGAGATGGCGCGCATCGATGTTATGATACAACGCGAGGTCAACCGGTGGCAGCGGGCAGGTCAGAGGATTGACGACGAATTTCGTGGATTGTACATGACGGACGAGGATGCCAATGCCCTGTTAGAACGACCATTTGCTGTGAGTTGGGGACAAACTGTTGAGGCGGATGCTCAAGATGTGCAGATGAACAAGCTGCTGAAGCATATTGAAGAACAAAACCGAATCTTCCTGGAGGAGCTTTGTGCAAAAGGCGACTATCCACGCCTGGCATTCCTGACAGAAATGTTTGGTTTGGATCGTGTCGACCTGGATATCCTCTTGATCTGCCTTGCGCCGGCGTTAGATTTGGGTTATGAGAGGCTTTATGGTTATTTGCAGGATGATGTAACGCGCAAACATCCCACCCTCAACCTGATCCTGGATTTGCTTGGACAGCCAGGCGTGGCGCGTTTCGATCTCTGGCAGCACTTTCTCGATGATGCCCCTCTTTTCCGCGAACGTTTAATTCAAAAAGCAGACCCACAAAATGAAAAACCGGTACAGCTCAACCAGATGTTGTTGGCGGATGAAACGCTGGTGAACTGGCTGCTGGGGCATTATGCCCCAGCGCCCGAGATGGGAAACTCTGCGCAATTGCTCTTTCCTTCAACCAGTTCAGCGGATGACCTGCTGGCGGATCACATCTTGGATGATTATGAGCCCACCACTTTTGGCAAGCATGCGTTGGTTTTTTGTGGTCCTGATCATGCACGTAAACTTGCTGCGGCTCGCCAGTTAGCGGTTCGCGAGTCTCGCCCGCTGCTGTTGGTTGACCTGGGTGAAGGGTTAGAACAGACGCCTTTAATGCTTTTGTTACGGCTCGCGCTGCGTGATGCCCGATTAAATCGTGCCATACCGATGTTGATGGGTTGGGATGCTACGCTGAATGAAGACCGGGTATTACCCGCTGGTATTTTGAGTATGATTGCTGAATACCCGGACACCATCATTCTGACAGCCGAGAAACAGCTTCACCCACACCGCAAAAGCAGTGAAAACGTCTTTTTGTTTTTTCATTTCAACCAGCCCACTTTTATACAGCGCAGCAGGGTGTGGGAGCATTTTTTGAACGAATTGAGCAACCCCACGTTGGATATGGAAATGGTTGCGGGTCAATTTCAGTTAACTGCCGAACAAATACAGGATGCCTTTCTGACTGCGCGTGATGCCGCCGCTCAACGCGGTAGTGACCTGAATAACGATGACCTCTTTGCAGCGGCAAGGTTTTATTCCAACCAGCGTTTGAGCAGCCTGGCAAAAAAGATCGATCCGCGCTATGGTTGGGAGGACATCATTTTGCCGGACGACCAGGTGAGTATCCTGCGTGAGATTATCAACACCGTTCGCACGCGTCCTCTCGTTTTGGAGAAGTGGGGTCTGCGGAATAAACTGGCTTCCAGTTATGGCGTGGCAACTTTGTTTGCAGGACCACCCGGAACTGGTAAAACGATGGCAGCCGAGATCATCGCTGCTGAGCTGGGTTTAGACCTGTATAAAATTGATCTCTCTTCAGTGGTGAGCAAGTATATCGGTGAGACCGAAAAAAACATCAGCAAAATATTCGAAGAGGCGGAAACCAGTAATGCGATTCTGTTCTTTGATGAGGCAGATGCGTTGTTTGGCAAACGTTCAGAGGTGCGCGACTCGCATGACCGTTACGCCAATATTGAGATCAGCTACTTGCTCCAGCGGATGGAAGCCTATGATGGTGTAACTATCCTGGCGACCAATCTGCGCGCCAACCTGGACGAAGCCTTTACCCGCCGTTTGCAGTTCATCGTCGATTTTCCCTTTCCTCAAGAAACTGACCGGCTGCGGATTTGGCGGGCATTGTTTCCAAAGGATATTCCTTGCGAGGATGATATCGATTTTCCATTTCTGGCAAAACGTTTCAAACTGGCAGGCGCCAACATCCGAAACATCATCGTCGGTGCGGTTTTTCTGGCAGCCGCAGATGAAAAGAAGGTGGGGATGCGTCATCTTCTGCACGGCACTCATCGCGAACTGCAAAAAATGCGCCGCTTGATTGAGGATGAGACGCTGCAAATCAGTCGTGAGGATGGGTGAATGAGAACGTCTAAAAATAGACCCCAAAACCATTGCACTGATAAAGGATTAAGTGTATTCTATAAATATACTCATTGCGAAAAAGGACGCTGTTTGAAATCAGCTTGTACAAGCTAAAACAGATTCCTCGCACTTCACAGCCCAAGAATGACCCAACCAAATACTGTAAAGCACCTTACACGTCATCGAAGTGTTAAACAAAATATGGAGGATGGCGGGTTGAAATAACACAAGGTCGTTTTGTCGATTGATTGCCTATGGGTGTTTTTTCTGTCTTCTCTGATCGGGAAAAGGAATGTAACCATGTCAGATCGGGAAAGAAAATCTATCGATACCAGTAAATCGTCTCACGCTGCTGACAAAATTAAAGAAAATGAAAAGCGTGCTATAAAGCCGAGGGGAATCCATACGGTTTTACAAATGCTGGGTAACCGCACGATTCAACGCCTGATGATCCAACGCCAGGGTGATACTCCGTATCGGCTGGATGATGAAACGGCTGGACGGATCAACCGGGAGCGCGGAAACGGAGCCCCGCTGGATAGCAAGCTGCAAATGCAGATGAGCGACCAGATGGGTTTTGATTTAGGTTCGGTACGCGTGCATACCTCTTCGACTTCTGATGCGCTTAACAGGCAGATCAATGCCAAAGCATTCACCACAGGTCAGGATATATTCTTTCGTTCCGGTGCATACAACCCGCAAAGTTCCAATGGAAAAGAATTAATTGCGCATGAATTAACCCATGTTGTTCAGCAGGGCACCGGGAAGGTGCAAAGCCAGGGCGGCATGACGGTGAATGCTCCGGGAGACCGTTTCGAACAGGAAGCGGACAACATTGCCAGTGCGGTAACACAGAGCACTCAGCCTTCTGTTCTGCAAAATCACGAAGAGGATGATATTCAAATGCAGGAAGAAGAAGAGGAAGAACCTGTGCAAATGAATGGAACAGAGGAAGAGGAGGAAGCCGCACAAGCCTGACATGAAATATTTATCCCAGTAAGCCAGAAAACTGCATTTTTATTCGGGAGTGAATTATTTAATGATTGCAGACTTAGATGAAACCATCCGGCAGTTGCTGACAGAGGAAATGCCTATCAAAAATGGGGAGGTTGATATTGTCTTCGACCAACCCAAACGCGAATGGAGCGCGCGCCTTTCAAAGCCCACGCTCGATTTCTTCCTTTATGATGTGCGTGAGAATGTTACCTTGCGGCATCATGAATGGGAGCGGCTTTCAAACCAGGGTAAAGGCGACCTGGCGCACCTCAAGCGGACACCTTACCGTGTGGACTGCTCGTATATGATCACTGCCTGGGCGGCTGACCCGGAAGACGAACACCGCTTGTTATCACGTTGCTTGGTCGCATTGTTTCGCCATCCGGTTCTTCCACAGGAAATCCTGGCTGGGAGCCTTAAACACCAAAAATTCGAAATTCAAGCATCACTGGCGCAGACCGAGAAACTGCGTAATCCCGCTGAGTTGTGGAGCGCAATGGACAACGAAATGCGCCCCAGTATTCCCTACATGCTGACGATTGCACTGGATCCGTGGACAGCCGTAACCGGACCACTTGTGAAGACGCTCATCCTCAAACCTGGGCAGTCGGCTTATCGCCGTTTCAGAAGACAGATTGAAGAGGACCAACGGGATGCTGCCCTGACATTTATTGGCGGGGCGGTAACCCATCAGGCTGCTGACGGAGATCCCCTGGTGGGGATAGATGTCAGCATTAAGGACAGTGGGATAACGGCGAGAACCGATAGCGAAGGGCGTTTCGTTCTGGGTAGTCTGCCGCCAGGAGAATATACCCTGCTTGTAGTTTTGCCGGACGGCAAGCAGAAAGAGAAGAAAATACAAATCCCCTCTAAAGACGGCAGCTATGATTTGATTGTATGAAAGGGTGACCGAATGTATCGATATCGACTGCTCCTCAGTAGAGCACCCCCGTTATCCTGTAGTAAGTTGGAACCAATCGGACGTACTATCCTGTGATTTGTACAGTACAAGTGAAGAAATGGAGGTAAAAACAAGATGGCGCAAACATATTTATCTCCCGGAGTCTATGTTGAAGAAGTAGACCGAGGGACCAAACCGATTGAAGCTGTGGGCACTTCGTTGACAGCTTTTGTCGGTATGACGGCTGAAGCCAGCCTGAAAGCTTTCGACCCGGTCACCGGGGAGCGCGTGGTGGTCGAAACACGCCTGAATAAACCCACCCTGGTCAGTAACTGGACACAATTCACCGATATCTTTGGCGAGTTTGTATCCGGAGCTTATTTGCCGTACGCCGTTTACAATTATTTCGCCAACGGCGGCAGCTCATGTTATGTAACCAGCCTGCGCGCTTTGAATGAAGGCGGCGATGTGCAGACCGCTGAGGTCAGCATAACAGGCAAGGGGAAAGGCAGCGCATTCAAGGTTGCTGCAAAGATGCCCGGTCCTGATGGCAACAAGTTGACCGTGGTGATCAAGAGCACTGCCGAGGAAGAGTTCAGTATGAGCGTCGGCGGGCAAACGATTTCAAAGCTGACGGTAAAAAAGGGTGAGAACTACATTGGCGATGCCGTCTTTGATGCAGTGAACATCAGTGCTGTAGGGGGCGTATTGCCCGAAGATGGTACTTACACCCTCTCAGGGGGCGGGATCAAGCCTTTAACCCCCAAGGATTTTATCGGTGATGTCACACAGCGCACCGGTTTAGGCGGGTTTGAAGCCATTGACGAGATTCGGCTGCTGGTCTGCCCGGATGTGTTTGCTGGGTATGATGGCTCAAAAGAAGCTCAAGAACGGGTTAAGATGGTGCAGGATGCCATGGTGTCGCAGTGCGAGAAACTCCGCTATCGTTTCGCCATCCTGGACACCCCTCCGGGTTTGAATGCCCAACAAGCCAAAGAGTGGCGCGAGTACATCAACTTTGATAGTTCTTATGCCGCATTGTATTATCCCTGGATCGAGATTGCCGACCTGAGCGGCGCCGGCAGTACGTTAAAACTGGTGCCCCCCAGCGGCGCAATGGCAGGCATCTACAACCGTGTGGATGCTGACCGCGGCGTGCATAAAGCCCCTGCCAACGAGGTTGTCTTGGGAGCGATCGACCTGGAAATTCGTTTGAGCAAAGCAGAACAGGATGTGCTCAACCCGATGGGGGTTAACTGCATCCGGACCTTCCCTGGTCGCGGCATCCGCGTATGGGGTGCGCGCACATTAAGCAGCAACGGCTCCTGGCGATACATCAACGTCCGCCGCTTGTTCATCATGGTAGAGGCATCCATGGAAGCTGGGTTGGCATGGGTGGTCTTTGAACCGAATGACAACATGCTCTGGTCAAAGGTTGTTCGAGACGTCACCTCATTCCTGCGGGTGGTCTGGCGCTCAGGGGCACTTTTTGGAACCACCCCTGAACAGGCATTTTATGTGAAATGCGATGAAGAATTGAACCCTGCAGAAATTCGCGATCTTGGTCAACTGATTATTGAGGTTGGGCTTGCACCGGTGAAACCTGCCGAGTTTGTTATCTTCCGCATCAGTCAATGGGCTGGTGCCAATGCGGAAGGTTAGCTGCAACCAGATCGAGCAATGCAAAAAAGGACTATCTTTAGGAGGTAATAATGGCTGACCGAGAAGATCCCCTAATCGGATTTCATTTCGCCATCGATATACAGGGCGTGGTGAAGGGTTATTTCACCGAATGTTCCGGGTTGGGTTCTGAGCATGATGTAATCGAACAAAAAGTCGTCACCGAAAAGGGACAGGAAGTTGTTCTAAAAATCCCTGGGCGTTTGAAATGGGAGAATATCACACTGAAGCGCGGCATTACCAGCAATATGGATATCTGGAACTGGCGCAAGGAAGTGGAAGATGGCAACGTGGATGACGCCCGTCGGGATGGAAGCATTACCATGTTTGACCAGAAGCTCAAGCCGGTTGCCCAATGGAATTTTGAGCGCGCCTGGCCCGTAAAAGTAACCGGTCCACAACCCAAATCTGACAGCAACGAGATTGGTATTGAGGAGTTGACCATCGCTCACGAATATATCAAGCGCGTCAAGTAAACCGATTTTTCCGGTGATGAGGCGTGCAGTTAGCTCGTCTCATCACCGGAATGAAAATGGAATAGCTTATGGCACACACCATCGAGTTCGATTTTGTTTTGCCGCGCGGGTATCAAGAGCAAAATGGAACAGTGCATCGAGCCGGAAAAATGCGCCTGGCAGAGGCAATTGATGAAATTGAAGCCTTCAACGATGCACGTGTCCAGGCAAATGAGGCGTATCTGCCGGTGATTCTGTTGAGCCGTGTTATCACCCGGCTGGGCAGCCTGACTGCTCTGTCACCGCAGGTGATCGAGCATTTGTATATCACCGATTTTGTCTACCTGGAAGACCTTTACACGCGCATCAACAGCCGCGAAGAGATGACGGTTGCGGCTGTGTGTCCGCATTGCAACGGGCGATTTCAGCTTCAGGTTTCCCCGTTGAACAATGTGGACGGGCTTTCATGACCTTTTGAGATGGATGCCGATATGCCAGAAGAGACGGCTCGAACACCTGAGACTTCCAAAAGCACCGGAACCGGTGAAGGAAAAATGGAACTGACGCCGGAACAGGTGAAGGAGGTAGCGGAAAAAGTGTATGCATTGTTTTTGCGCGATATAAGAATAACCCGCGAGCGCTGCCGGTTTAATCCGAAATCTTCACATGGACAAGGAGGATCGGTTTGACGGATAAAAAATTTACCGCTGAATTCCGTTTTACGGTGGAAATTGAGGATATGACCTGGGGCGCTTTTACTGACTGCACGCTGCCATCCCTGGATATGGAAAGTGAGATCGTAAAAGAAGGCGGTCTGAATACGTTTGTTCACCAGTTACCGGGTATGTTGAAGCCATCCAAAATCACGGTGAAAAATGGCATTGGATATTTGGATAGTATGAACCAGTGGATGAACGATGTTATGAAAGGTAAGTTCAGCCGAAAAAAAATCACGGTGAACATGATGAACGAAAAAGGTGAAGCATACCTTATCGTCACCATGCAGGATGCCTTCCCCACCAAATGGAACGGACCACAGCTAAAAACCGATTCCAACCTGGTTGCTATTCACAGCCTGGAATTTTCTGGTGGTGAGGTTACGCTTGAATTTAAGAAATGAGGTGATTGGGAAACGATGCGCTTGAAAGACCCGTTTGTCCGCAGAATCATTCAGCATAAGGCGGTATCCGTGCTTTTTCGTTCATCGGAGGAAAGTTCCAGGACAGAAAAACCGCTTTCTCTCCTTACATCCCCAGCGATGGAAGGTTCATTGCCACGCGCCATGCTGGTTCCACAGTCTGTTCTGGAGAAGCTGCCCTGGGGACATGTGGCAGGAAGCCCTCCGGTACCCGTTGTACAAACCGAGCCGATGGACGGGCAAAGCGACATTGAGGAACTGATAAAGCGAGCTGAGGCTCCTTTGCATGCCGCTCAAAAATCGGTGCAAAAAGCCCATCCACAACAGGTTGTTGACCGCACATCTGTTAAGGAAATGCAACGAAGTGCTTTGCCTGTGCAGCCACACAGGCAGGTAGCCCGGCAGCAACCGGTGGAACAGCGAATGGAGACGGACCATTCCATTGACGCTGACCGTGTGGAAGAACGCATCCAGCGTGCAGAGCTTCCCTCGCAGAGGAAGCCAGGCGTTGTGCAACAGGGAGCGGAATCAACTGACCTGGCGCAGGATTGGGTGAGGCTTCAAGCCATTATGCGCCGGCATACAGAATTGGAATCCGTTCAAGCGGATGATGTGCCGGATGAACCTGTGCAAAAAACGAAACCAGCTTCTCCCTCTTTGCCGCACGATGGAATTGCACGTAAACCGGTGATTGAGGAAATCACCGGCAAACCGGCGGACTCATCTAAGCTACAGAGCGCAACAATGCAAATCGGCTTGCCAAATGCGACCACTCCGCAACCATTAGAGCAGCTTGCCCGGCTTGATGAAAGCACGCAATCCACTGGCGAAGAAGCACTTCAAATGGCAGGGGATGATGGGTCAATGCCAGAAGGTACTGCACCGGTAGAAACGTCTGCTCCCAGCGCGCTGCCAGAGCAAGCGGAGAGCCAAATCAATTTAGCTGAACAGGCAGATTTCCGCCAGGCTGCCAGTAAATCGGAAGGGGAGCCCGCCGTGCGTGAGCTTCACGCAGAACCGACGGCTGTTCCGGTGGAAACAAAAGACGTGCCAGGCGACAACGCAACCGAACAGGCTATTCCGCTTGAGCAAGTATGGTCGGTGCAGCGTTTAGCCCCGTCGATGCTGCAGCAAGGGACGGAACAACCCGTTCAACGAGCCGTGCCGCTGGAAATGGATGAGGAAAGCCTCTCCAGCTCTGAAAAATTACGCAGTCTGTTGGAAAATATCTCCGTTGAACAGCCGACAGAGAGCCATGTTGAATTGGTAACGCCGCGTAAACCACGTCCGGCGGCACAGATGAAACCGGCGGCGCAGCCGGACAGAGAAACATCGGATATTTCTGGCACTGAACCACCTGCAAGAGAGGAAAGTGTGTTTTCAGATGTCTCTATTCCGCATCCCATTGAAGCACAGCAGGGTAATCGGATGGACGTGCAGTTGAAGGGGTCATCTCAAAGCGTATTTTCCGAACCGCCCGGAACGCCGGAGACCGTTTCAGGTGTTTCCGGTACTGGGGGACCTGAACAGGTACAGACCGAAATTGGTCCGCTTCCGGCGGATTTGTGGACTCTGTTAGGCGCGGAACCGCCGGTGGTACAGCGCTCTTCGGCTGCGGGTACGCAAACCCACGCAGCGGGTGATGAACGGGTTCTACCTGTCGGGTTGCCTCTCTCACCCGATGAACAGCCAGCCAAAGCCTCTGGTTTCTCGTCTCAACCATTTGCTCCGGTTTCACTCGCAGCGGAAATGATACAACGCCAGGCAGAAGGAGCAGAGACAGCCAGCACAACGCAAACACCAGAAGGAGGCGAGACCCAAACAGACGAAAAACCGGAAAGCGGCGCCGAGGTGGATACGGATGAACTGGCAAAAAAAGTGTATGCGCAGCTCAAACGCCGGTTGGCGGTGGAATGGGAGCGCTTGAGGAAGCGATTCTGATTGGGAAAAGGTGATGATACGATGACGAATACACGTGGTAATCTGGTCGCAGCTAAAATTTACGAGGTAGATGAATCTGGCAACAAAAAGGACGGCGGTGTAGAGGTGGACTGCATGTTCAACCCATTTGAGTACACCGTGACCAAAACGAACACCTACGAGGAGAAATCACGCAATAACGCCGATGTGCCCGAGGTCGAATTTAAAAAGGCAGGACCCCAATCGCTGAAATTAGTCCTGCTGTTCGATACGTATGAGCAGGATGAAGATGTGAGCCTGACGACCAATTCGTTGTGGAAGCTAATGGAGTCAAAAACACGCCAGGAGGGACGCCGAACCAACAAGATTCCCCCACCAGAAGTGGCTTTTGAGTGGGGTGTGTTCAAATTTGTTTCTGTGATCACCAATATGTCGCAGAGATTCATTCTCTTCAAACAAGATGGCACGCCGGTGCGGGCAAAAGTGGATGTGACTTTTACACAGCACAAGGATTTGAACGATTACCCGAACCAGAACCCAACCTCCGGTGGTGGACCGATCGAGCGCGTTCGGACGGTGATTGCCGGTGACCGGTTGGATACGATTGCTTATGCGGTATATGGCGACGCAGCGAAATGGCGGTTGATTGCCGCGCATAACGGTATCGACAATCCGTTTGCACTGCGACCAGGGCAAAAAGTTGCCATACCGATGGATTGAGGTGTTGAGATGCCAGGAGCAAATGAACTTGCCAGTCAAATCGGGATAAAGATTGATGGAAATGATGTGCAATCGGATGTGATGAACAAGCTTGCAGGTATAACGGTGGATCAACATTCCTATTTGCCCGGTATGTTCATCATCCGTTTCTATGACAGCGACCTTTCCTTGATGGATAGCGGTCCGTTCAACCTGACCCGGCAGGTGGAAATCAGTGCTGCGAAAGCGGATAATACCTGGGCGCCTCTGATTAAAGGGGAGATTACCGCGTTGGAGCCTGAGTTCAACGAGGGGATGATTCCGGAATTTGTGGTGCGCGGCTATGACCGCACTCATCGCCTTTATCGGGAGACACGCAGCCGGGCATTTCTCAACATAAAAGACAGTGACCTGGCGCAGCAAATTGCCGGTGAACTGGGTCTGCAAACCGAGATTGAAACTACCAGCACGGTTTACGATCATGTCTTTCAGAGCAATCAATCTGATATGGCGTTTTTGCTGGAACGGGCATGGCGGATTGGGTATGAATGCTTTGTCGATGGCGAAAAGCTCTACTTCCGCAAACCACCCAACGATGCCTCTCCGGCTGTGACGTTAAGATGGGGGGAGGACCTTAAAAGTTATTACCCACGCATGACGCTTGCCGAACAGGTTGACGAAGTGGTTGTGCGCGGCTGGAACGTTGCGCAGAAAAAGGAAATCGTTGGTAAAGCAGATAGCGGGTCCCTGTACCCAAAGATTGAGGAAAGCAGGGATGGAAAGAGCTGGGCAAGCTCATTTGGGCGAGGGAAGAAAATTTTGGTGCATCACCCGGTGACCAGCCAGTCTGAAGCCGATCTGCTGGCAGCCGCCCGCCTGGATGAATTGAGCGGCGCCTTTGTGGTTGCTGAGGGGAAAGCCACCCGCCGACCCGACATTAAAGCCGGGCAAAAGATAAAGCTGGAAAACCTGGGCGCCCGTTTCAGCGGCGAATACCTGGTGACCAGTGCAACCCATACCTGTTCGCCTGAGGGGTTTGCTACCGAGTTTCACGTTACAGGTTCCCGCCTGGGGACGTTTAACGAACAGTTCTCGCAGGGCGCTTCCAGCAATTTTTGGGGGGGAGTTGTGGTGGGGTTGGTCACCAACACGGATGACCCTGATGATATGGGTCGGGTGAAAGTGAAATTCCCCTGGCTTGGGGATGATACCGAGAGCTTTTGGGCGCGTGTGATGGGTATGGGCGCCGGGAAAGATTGCGGTTTTTTTGTTGTCCCTGAGGTGGGCGATGAGGTGTTAATTGCTTTTGAACACGGCAATATCAACTACCCTTATGTCATTGGGGGGTTATGGAACGGACAGGATAAACCACCGCCGGCTGGTCTTTCGGCTGCAACCGGTGACAAACCCAGGGTGCGTATTTTACAGTCTATCAATGGGCATATCATTGCCATGTACGACAATAGTGAGAAAAAGGTAGAAATCATCACCACTGATGGTCGCTGCATTACCCTCAGCGACAAAGACCGCAAGATTATCATCAAGAACAGCAACGTGAAGCTTACGCTGGATGAAAGCGACCTTAAGATGGAGGCAATGTCGAATTTGAGTATCGAAGCCAATGCCCAGATCAAGCTTAAAGCCAGCGCCGGGATTGAAATTGACGGCGGAGCAAAAGTGGATATTAAAGGTGCAGTAATTAACTTGAATTGAGGGAATTATGGGTCAACCATTAGCAAAGCTCGGAGACATGGTCATTACAGTGGATACACACCTGGTGCTTGTGCCAGCACCACCGGGACCTCCTGTGCCAACTCCATTACCGCATCCCTTCAACGGCGTGATTAATGCCAACTGCAGCCCAAATGTCTTTATTGGCGGGGTTCCGGCGGCTACAGTGGGCAGCATTGCGTTCAACAACCCCCCGCATATTCCAACACCGCCGGGTGTTTCATTTGTTGTCCCGCCGACCAACCAGGCTGTCATCATGACTGGCAGTGCAACGGTGCGCATTAATGGAAAGATGGCAGCACGCAACAACGATACGGCACAATCTTGTGCTGACCCCGCCCCCAACATGAATGCAAAAATCATTGCAGCGGGCGTGATCATGGTAGGAGGATGAGAGTCATGGAAAAAGAGGTGATTGGGCGCGGATGGTGTTTTCCGCCTCGCATTGACCAACAGGGCGGGATCGCCTTGACGCAAGATCGCAATGAATTGGAGCAGGCGATTCTGATTATTTTGAGTACCTCGCCAGGGCAGAGGGTGATGCGACCTGCTTTTGGATGCCGTTTGCATGAACTGGTGTTTTCGCCGAACAACAGTCATACGGCTGCCCAGGCACGCCGCTTTGTGGAAGAAGCATTGGGAATGTGGGAACCGCGCATTCGCGTGACCAAAATCGATGTCTATCCCGATCCGGATGAGGCTGCCCGTTTGATGATTGCGATCGAATACCTGGTGAAAGCCAACCATGACCGCCGAAGCCTGGTACACCCCTTCTATTTAATTCCGGAAGAAACGCGACCGGCGAACAGCCGGATTTGATTGGAGGTATCTATGCCATTGAATGCCCCACAACTGGATGACCGCAGGTTTCAGGATATCGTAGATGAAGCAAAAAAGCGTATTCCGCATTACTGCAAAGAATGGACCGACCATAACGTCAGCGACCCCGGTGTAACCTTAATCGAGTTGTTTGCCTGGATGACGGATATCCTGCTTTACCGGATGAACCGCGTGCCAGATTTGCATTACATCAAGTTTATGGAGATGCTCGGGATTAAACTGGAAGCTCCTCACCCTGCCCGTGTGCCGGTGACGTTTTGGCTTTCTGCTCCCCAGAAGACAATTATCACCATACCGGCAGGAACAGAGGTGAGCAGCACACAGACCGAGACCGAACGCCCGATCATTTTCACCACAGACCGTGATTTGCGCGTTTTGTTGCCGAACCTGCAAAAGGTCTATGCGCGGGTTTCATCGCCTTCAAGCGATAAAAAGACCCTGGTCGAGCAAAACCTGCGCAGGCTGGAAGCCGGTTTTGAAGGCTTCAATATTTTCAGCGATGTTCCCCAGGTGGATGACGCGCTTTATTTCGGTTTTGAAAATGATCTCAGCGGGCATATTCTCGGTTTTGACATGGATTTCGACCCGGCAGGCGGAGCGGGGATTGACCCCAGCATGCCCCCCTATGTTTGGGAAGCATCAACTGGCATTAGCGGTGCTCATTGGGAAACCTGTGTACTCGAGATGGATAGCACGCGCGGAATGAATGTTGCCGGTCGCATGCAGATTCATCTACCCAAAATGGGGAAATATGATGTCAACAGAAATGAACTGTTCTGGGTAAGGGTGCGTGTCGAGGAGTTATCCGAGGCGATGCGTAAGGATGGCGCGCGCCCGTACAAACTCTCTCCGCGCTTGCGTAAAATGAGTGTGGGTTCCTGGGGAGGATCAATTCCTGCGACGCACGCCCAGACCATCCGGCGTGAGTTTCTCGGGCAAAGTGATGGCACACCCGGTCAGCGATTCTTTCTCAAATACAAACCTGTGCTGGACCGCCAGGCAGGTGAACAGATCAGCGTGCAGGCGGATGGCAGGCAGCCTGATGCCTGGAAGGAAGTCCCCGATTTTGGCGATTCCTGGTCGAATGACCCGCATTACACAGTAGACAGCGTCAGTGGAGAAATTCGGTTTGGTCCGGCGGTACGCCAACCGGATGGCACGATTAAGATGTATGGGGCTGTTCCGCCGCGTGGCGCAAACCTGACCTTCGAGTGCTATCGTTTCGGTGGTGGACAGGAGGGGAATGTACAAAAGGGTGTGATCAATACCCTGAAAACTGCCATTCCCTACATCGCCAGGGTCTCAAACCGATTTGACGCCTTTGGCGGGCTTGACGCGGAGAGTCTTGAATCTGCGATGATGCGCGCACCGGTGGTACTACGCTCGCGTGACCGTGCGGTGACCGAATCGGATTTCGAGTTCCTGGCACGACAGGCGCTCCCGGCGGCGATTGGCAGGGTGAAGTGTTTGCAGCCGACCCCGGCGGAAGCCGGTCGAGTGATCCCTGGGCAGGTCTATTTGTTGGTGATCCCGCGTGTTCCCAATCCACAAGCCTACCTGGATGAGAAAGACCTGACACCCAAAAAAGAAGACATTGAAGCATTGTCGATTTTCATGGATGAACGTCGATTGTTGACGACAAAAGTGGATATCCGTCCGCCAGCGTATCATTGGGTATCGGTGAAGGTGCAGCTCAGGGCTTCTCCGGGGGCTGCGCGCGCGGAAGTGGAAAGGGAAGTGCTAGACCGTCTTTACCGTTTTCTCAACCCGCTTGTCGGCGGGGCGGATGGAAAAGGCTGGGAATTTGGTCGTGACCTGTTTGCTTCGGATGTTTACCAGGCAATGCAGGGGATACAGAATGTACAGTTTGTGCGTGCATTAGAAATGCGCGCTGCCCGACCCAATGGCGAACCGGCTGGTGAACCGGTCGAAATCATCGAACTGGTCGCACACGGTGTGATTGCATCCGGCATCCATTCGGTGGAGTTCATCTAGTGACAGGCGGTTAAATTTGGCAAAGTCAATCCAGTTCAAATTATCAATCGAAGGTCCTGAGCTAAAAAAGGAAATCAGTTTAAAGCGGGGGATAACCACGCTGGGTCGGGAACCGGGCAATGATATCGCCCTGGCATTTTCCAAGATATCCCGGCGGCATGCTCGTTTCGAATGCAGCGAAACGATGTGTCTTATCATTGATTTGGAAAGCGCGAACGGGACCATTGTGGATGGGGTGCGCATTCAACCGCACATTCCAATACCTTTGAGCGACAATGCCCAGATATTGATCGACCCCGTGAAGATGGTCTGTCGGCATACGCTCGCGCACCTGCCTGACGAACCGATGCACAAAACACCGGAACAACGCACCATCACGCGCAAACAGGCTCAAAGCGAGGTACAAAAAGAAGAGACCTCATCGGTACCGGTTTCTGAAAAACCGCCCGAAGCCAAACCCAAAACAGAGGAACCACCCAGGGAGGTACCAAAGGAAAAGGAAAAGAAACCACCTGCTGAACCTCCAAAACGCAAACCGCCCTCCCCAACCCCGCTTCCTGAACCAGAACCCGAGAGTCTCTTTCCTCCGGGTCTTTCGGAAGATAGTATTCGGTATATCGATTACCTTCCTGGGATTTACCAGGATAAATTTATGAGCCGTTTCCTGGCGTTATTTGAATCGATTTGGCTTCCGCTTGAATGGACTATGGATCATTTTGACCTTTTCCTCGACCCCGCTACCACACCGACTGGTTTCTTGCCCTGGTTGAGCAACTGGTATGACCTGGTTTTCGATGCCACATGGACAGAAGGGCAGCGCCGGGAACTGCTTAAGGAAGCGCATCAGATTTATGCTCGCCGGGGAACGCGTTGGGCGTTGAACCGGCTGCTGGAAATTTATACCGGGCAAACGGCTGAAGTCATTGAGTTTGAGGAAAAAATGGATCCGCATTTCTTCAAGGTGATTCTGAAAGAGGAAGCGGCGTTGGACAAAACCCTTGTGATGCGGCTGATTGACGCCAACAAACCAGCTCATACGTCGTATGCGTTGGAATTCAAGAAATGATATTGGTTTATATAAAGGATCATTTTTCTATGGAGAAACTCATCGGACAGACCTTCAATCGCTATAAACTGGTCAAACTGCTTGGCGAGGGCGGGATGGGTGCGGTGTTTAAAGGTTTTGACGTGACTTTACAGCGCGACGTAGCAGTGAAAATCATGCACCCGCATTTTGCACGGCAGCCCAATTTTCAGGAGCGATTTCTGCAGGAGGCGCGCACGGCAGCCCAGATCGATCATCCTGGCGTGGTGAAAGTGTACGATTTTGGGCATTCTCAAGCACAGCTTTACATTGTGATGGAATTTATACCGGGTGCAAACCTGGGGCAGATGTTGCGCACGCTGCGGAAAGAGAAGCGCTGGATCGTGCTCAATGAGTCACTGCAAATCATTCGCCTGGTGGCAATGGCACTCGATCACGCCCATAAGCGCGGTGTGCTGCACCGTGACATCAAACCGGATAACATTATGCTAAAACCTCAACCAGTCGAGGGTCTGCCTTACACACCTGTCGTCACCGATTTAGGGCTGGCAAAGCTGGCAAAGGGCGGTGTGATGACGCAGGAAGGCACCTCAATGGGCACTCCGGCGTATATGTCGCCCGAACAGGCATTGGGCGAAGAAACGGATGCGCGCAGTGATGTTTATTCGCTTGGCGTTCTGCTGTTTGAACTGGCGTGTTTCAAACTGCCTTTCCCTGCCACAACCATCAGCGAAGCCATTCGCTATCATTCCAAAGAGCCGCCGCCAAAACCCAGCCAGGTACGCCCCGACCTCTCCCCTCAAATAGAGAAAATTATCTTGAAGGCGATAGAAAAAGACCCTTCTAAGCGCTATAAGGATGCTGCCGAAATGGCTGCTGCGCTCAAAGAGGTAATAGAGGTAAAACCGGCTGGCGGTGCGGAAGCTTACCAGGCTACAGAGGTTGAGAAGGTAAAAGGTGTAGAGGGGGTGGAGGCTGCCGTTTCGCTCGTCACACAATATCAAACCAGCCTTGATGCGGTGCGCGGCGATTCGATTTTGGAAGATTTTGCACAGCCGGTACAGCAAAGCGGAAATGTGATCCAGTTGATGCAGCCGGATGCAGCGCCGCAAACGTATAACCTAAAGGATACCGGTATGAGCATCGGGCGTTCGCCAGATAATGATATTCCCATCAGCGACCACCAGGCTTCACGCCATCACGCCCAGGTGGAGCTGCGCGATGGCAATTACCATGTAATCGACCTGAACAGCACGAACGGTACCTACCTGGGGAACACCCGCCTGCTGCCAGGGATCGCTGAGTTGTGGACACCCGATAAAGCGCTGCGGATCGGGTCGACATGGTTCCGGCTGCTCCTGGCTGATAAAACCACGCGCGTGCCGCGAGGTGCGCTGGCACAATCCATTGCCGCTCAACGCACCGGAACGATGGTGGATCCAAACCTGGTACTTTCAAGTGCCGGGCAGGGTAAGGTGGGTGTTTATATGGAGAACCCTAACCTGGTGGTGGAACCCGGCAGCAGCACTTCAGCCACGCTGGTCATGCTGAACCAGGGCAGCCTGGTGGATCATTTCAATATCCAGGTCACGGGTATACCAGAGAACTGGTTGAGTACCAAACCTCGACCGGTTCAATTGATGCCCGGTGACCAGCAGGAAGTAACGTTGGTGTTCCAGGTGCCGCGCACAGCCGAAAGCCGGGCTGGTCGTTATTCGCTCAACATTCGCATTTCCAGCCAGAGTGCACCAGACCAGGTGGTGGATGTGCGAGCATCCTTAAACGTAGGCGTTTATTCCACTTTTAGCTGCGATTTTCACCCTAAGAAGATACACACAAAGCAAACCGCGCAATTGAGCATTTTCAACAAGGGAAATTCACGCGAGGTATTTACCATTAAACTGCGCGACCGAGGCGATGAGTTGCGTTTCAAGCCCTCAGTTGTGCAGGTGACCGTTCCTGAAAACCAGACGATCACCACGCCGTTCCGCGCTGAAAACAAAAAACAGCGTTGGATTGGCAGCTTGCAATCACATCAGTTTAGTGCGGAGGTCGTTTCATCAACGGGTGAGACGCAAACGCTCAACGGTGATGCCATCAGCAAGGCGTTGTTGCCACCCTGGTTGATAACCCTGTTAATTGGGGTGGTCGTCGTCCTTTGTCTTGCAGCAGCATTTTTAGGCAATGCATGGATTCAATCCAACCGGTCAGCCACCCAAACCACAACGGCGTTCATTGGCGCCCTTACCGAAACGCGCGCCGCAGAACTGGCTATTGCCATACAAGAAACACGCGATGCAGGAGGAACCGCTACCGCAGAGTTGCAAACTGCCATAGCAGAAGGCGATGATGATGGCGATGGGTTAACCAACATCGAGGAACGCAACCTGGGCACCGACCCGAACAATCCGGATACGGATGGCGATGGTTTGACCGATGGCGAAGAAGTAAAAATCTATGGAACAGACCCTTTGAATAATGACACCGATGGGGATACCTTGTTGGATGGGTATGAGGTGAATGTACTGCATACCAGTCCCAAGCTGGCAGATACCGATAGCGACGGCATCAATGACAATGTCGATCCAGATCCTGGCAGACCCCCAACCCTGACACCCACATTCACCATTACACCCAGCCCCACCCATACGCCATCTGTTACGCCAACACCTGTTCCCGGTTCGATTGAGGATTTTGTGGGCATTTGGGGCAATATCGCAGAAAATCCGACAGGACTGGTAACCCTATACATCAATAAAGTGAACGACAGCATGGTTTCCTTCCATGCCTATGAAAAGTGCGAGCCGCAGAACTGCGATTGGTCCAGCCAGGCAGGCGGTGATGTATACGTACCGTTCACCCCGCCTGAATTGACCGGTACGTATGATTTTGGCTATAAAACCATCAAGATTACGGTATCCCGGTTTGGCGACAAGCTGCTGGTGGTAACCTCCGACAGTAGCACCAACCAGACACGCAATTATGCCATGGAGCAGGTATTTTACATCATTCCGCTTTATCAAATACCGTGGCAGGTCATGCTCCCCACATCGACATCAGTGCCGTAGCGGATTTACCTTAGAGAAAATTCCGAAAGGAGAAATGCTCCGGAAAGCATGTGACCCCTCATGCCCCGGAGCATCTCTTTAGATTATTCGGGAAATTTTGCTAAACGCCAATCCCTTTGCTATACAACAACCACATTCCCCCAAAATATACCAGGATCAACAATGCGGCATCCAGTTCAATGAACCAGAGTCGGCGTTTCAATCGAGAAAGATTGCCCAGGAGAGCCAACGCAGTCATGAGCAAACCCAACATGCCGGCGATTGCGAATGAAGGGTCAATGGCACCCAAAAACCGCCCGGACGTCAGAAATACATCCGCAAAACCCAGGGCAAACATGTTGAAGACATTGGAACCGAAAAGGTTGCCAACAGCCAGGTCATACGCCCCAATACGGGAGGCGGTGATTACCGTAACCAGTTCTGGAAGAGAGGTGACCAGACCTACCAGCAGAATGCCTACAAAACCAGTCCCCAACCCGGTGATTTCCGCGATGCGCGTGCTGGATGAAACCAGCCAGGGAGCTACCAGAACCAGAACCAACGTGGCACCCGCAAACCCGAGGAGTGCAACCCATAACTTGGGTAATTTGGGGTCCAGTTCTTCTTCCTCGACGATGGGTGGAGAAGTGTTTCCGCGCAGCAAGCGGATGCCGCCAATGTAAACCAGCATGAGCAGCAGGCTGTCGATGCCGACCCAGCCAACACGCCAATCCTCGCCGATCTGGATCGAGAAAATTGCAAGCGCAATCAGTAAAATTGCCAGACCGGCTGTGAGCGCATGGTTCATGGCTACCTGGCGTAAAATTCGTGCATTCTGGTTTGTCAGATCCAATATTGCCAGCATGAACATATTGAAGAGGTTGGAGCCAAAAAAGTTGCCTGCCGCCAAGTTGGGCACATCCTGACTGAACGAATTGATCGAGGTCAATAATTCAGGCAGGGATGTCGCGCCAGCCAGGAGCAGCGTACCGATAAACATACCCCCCAGGCGGGTGCGGATGGAGATAATATCAGCAAATTTTGCCAGTTGTGAAGCAGCCAACACGAGGACAGCAGAAGCTGCAATGAATTCTACCCAGACCATCATTCCTCCGCCGGTAATTCACTTGTTGGCAGCCCTTTTACAATCCCCAGTTCCCAGGCAGTGAGGATGCCGGTGTTAGGTTTGTTCAGGTCACCTACAATCGCTTCCGTTGCCTCAATGCATTTCTCGACAATCGTGCGATTTTCCACAACAACGAAAAGGGTGATGTGATTTTCCTGCCTGGCAGCACCGGCAAGTGAAGCGTAATTGAAACGGACACCCAGTAAGTGGTTTTTCATCTTGCGGCGCTGCCAGCCTGTGCTTTCAATGATGGTTGCCCCGCGGATACCGACTTTTTCCCACGAAACGAGCAATTTATCAAGCAAATCGGGATCATCCAAAACAAATAAGATGGCATACATTGTCTTTTCCTTTCTCTTACGATTTTATCTTAAAAATGGTTGACAATCCGGAAAAGGATTGCTATATTGGGCAAAGCCAGTTTGTTGGCGGATGTACACCCGCGCGTTGGCTGTGTCGATTTTGATTGGAATATATTGAGAAGGTGAATAATTTGGAATATTCTTTTATCGCTATTCCGGCAGTGATCTTGCTTGTTCTGGTGTTGGTTTTCTTTTTGCAATCCAGGGTTAAATCACTGCCTTATGAAGAGCATTTTGTTGTTCAAAAAGGCGAGGCGGTTTACCTTTCACGCAGACCAGGCGACGGTTTGATGCTGTACTGGGACACCCTGCATCAGCCTGCCCGAATCACATTGTACGCCGATCAGGAGATGATGTCTGTGTTGGACCAGTGGCAGCCGTCAGCCGATTGTGATGAAATGATGATTCCGCTACCGGAAGGCATCTTGCGTCCCTGGGTGTTGTTTGAACTGCTTAACGGTGAAAAACTATTCTTGACCGAGCGGTTTTTGCCCGTCCAGCGCGTCCGTAATTTGCGTGATATTGGCGGATACCTGACGAATGATGGCAAACAAATCACCTGGGGGAAGGTGTTTCGTTCAGGGCAGTTGGGGCATGCAACCCCGGCTGATCTAGAACTGCTGGAACGGCTGCAAATCAAGCACATAATCGACCTGCGCGATGAGACCGAGATCGAGGATGTGCCGGATATCTTTCCTTCATCGGTTCAATATCATCATATCTATATTACCGACCGGGTGATGGTAAAGCGCGCCTCGGTGATGATCCGGCGGCAGAGGCTAGGGATTGAATTTAACCAATCCTACAAGACCATGATTGTGGAACAGGGAGCACAGGCTGCATCTTCTCCTGCGGAATTGTCGTCTCTTT
>CAYRRA010000063.1:0-21808 GCA_964426355.1 uncultured Anaerolineaceae bacterium | reverse complement strand
ACTCACGCTGCTTGTCGCGTACGATCGTAGTGAATTCTTCACCATCGAGATTAATTTTCACCAGGCTTGAGCTTGTCAGCGTTGCTAAAACACGACTGGCTTCCCGTAAATCGAGAGAGACAGGGATGGGTTCGACTTTGTGCCCATACAAAACGGCTGGAAGTATGCCCTGACGGCGCAGCGCTTTAACTTTTTTCCCGATCACATCTCTCCGGGTTGCTTTAATTACATTTGTTTCCATTTATTCCTTCCTTGAGCGCCTCTCACCTCGATTTTTCAAGGTTACCTTCGCTCTACTTTGAATATTTCGGTTCATAGTCAAAACCGCGATTAGTGATTTTAGCCTTTATTCAGATATCCGTCAAGCAGCACACAACACTTCTGTAAACAAACACATTTCAAAATGTGTCACGGTTGTGTAAAAAGCTGTGTAAGGAATTCCCTTGCTTCATCCCTGTTGACCAGGACCATTTTTTGTTCCGAGACAGTAAGCCAGTTTTCGGAGAAGTGTAAAAATTCGATATTTTCAGGCGGTATGGAATAGAAAACGCAGGCATACTTATCCAACTGCTCCATCGATAAGTCGGTGATCAACAGGTTTTTGTTTTGGGCGATCCAATTTGATAAATCGGATTGTAATAATTCGCTACGTATCTTTTGATAGGTTGCAATCAAATACTGGTCCTGTCTATGCAGTCTGTCATATTCGGTCTGGGGTGGGGTATTGGATAAGAGGAAGTCCCAGGCGTTATTTTGATTTAGTTCAATCGTGCCCTGGAGAAATTCAAAGTCTTCGGTCGAGAAACTTGAAGGGTTTTCAACGGTTAATGGTTCTAATAATGCTGTGAACGGCATCAAGCTATTTTGGTTTATGGTGAGAAAATGCGTTGATACTACCCCGAAATTGTCAAAGATGGCTTGTCCAACGGCATTGCTGGCGACGATGGCAGCATCGGGTTGGTTTGCGACACGCTGATAGATGATGTGGTAAATTGTCCCCAAGACATACTGCGGTATGCCGTAAGTAGCATATAAATCGGGTGTGGGTAGGTCTAAAAACCGTGGAAAAGAAACCACTGTTATCTTTTTACTCTCCATATCCACACGAACAAGCCGAATCCATTCTGCACCGAATGGTGGTTCGCCTGTGGAAGAATCCTCGCCAATGAGTAGGAACGTCTCATTGGAAGGAATCTGGCAGAGACTTTGTTCTGCAACTGGGTTTTGCGCTGGGGGAGGGTTTGTTGGGCTTGCTTCAACGGTGGGCGTAAAGCTGAGTTCTGGTGCTGGCAGATTTGATGAGGTTGGTGCAGCGGTTTGGATGAGTGGCAGGGTTGGAATAACTTCGGTGAATGTTTCTTGGGTTTCCACTTGAATGGTATGCGTGGGAAAATACGGCAATGGCTCAGCAGATATCCCTTTTGAAAGCGAAATAATGATTACGATGATTGCCGTAATTAAAGCCAGGAGTAAGATAGCGATTAATCCAACAAATAGTATTAGCCGTTTTGTCATGATATCTGCCTAAAAATGGTTATAAAACGGTAGATAACCTATCATATTATTGTAAATTATACCTTGTAATACGTTGAATGATGAAAAATCATAACCGATTAATCAAAAAACCGATTTATTTGAGAGGCATCCGAAAAGAATATACCATCCCCTGAAAATGAAAAATCGGATGTTTCAGGGACAAACACGTGAATGTCATCGCTTTTTATTGTACCCAGGGCACAGATATATTGATAGAGATTATTCTGGTTCATATTTGTAAGTGCTATTTCGTTGAAAATCGATACCAGGTCTCCAACCTTTTCTGCAAACGATGGTTGTTTGAATTTCTCGAGTGCTGCGAGAGCGATTTGTTGCTGATGCAATAAAGAGGTATCGAAAGCCCTATCGATTTGCTCCAATTTTAATGCGATTTCTTCACCGGAATAGACACCATCCGGAAGACTGCCTTCATGAAGCGAGGAACTTTTCAAACTGAGACCTCCGACGGCATCAATTAATGCGGCTAGATCGGTGGTATTAATGGAAAGATAAGCTTGTGGGTATAATCGTGTTTCATCATATATTGCTCTTGCGACCACGCTGATCCCCACTCTAGCCGGATCGAGCGCTGGGTCGGAGATATTGGCGACTGTGAATGCGAAGAGGTCCTTCAACTGGGTTGGGGGTAAGTTTAATTGTTTGATGGTGGAACCTGAAACGGTCAGATTTGACGGGAGCAATAACAGATAGACACCTGGTTTCTCAAAATCAATCTCTAAATACCCCAGGAATGCAATTTCGGGTGCATCTGTTTCTTGCGCAGGAGAAAAAACCGTGACAAAGATTAATGTTTGCCCGGTTCCGCCACAAAGAGAAGAATTGGATGGTTCTGGCGTGGCAACAGCGGTTTGCATCTGTTGCAGTTGAGTCTGAGTGATTTTGTGTTCTGTGGTTGATGTTGGCGTCTCTGAATGTGCCGGTTCGGTTGCTGAAACCGCTTGAGAATAATCTTGCGAAGTGGCAGTGTTCACCGGTAATATTTGGGTCTCTTGGATGACTGAGAGGGGGGGAGAACTGGTGATGGATGGGGAAATGGATGCCAGACCAGCCAGCAATCCAGGTTGCCGGATCATCAGCGATGCAATCAAGAGGATGATTGCGATTCCGCTGAGAAGTAATACTGCCACAGCACGGTATGTAGATTTTGTTGACATGTTATGTAATGTTAATCTCTTGGTCCAAGCAAATCATACATCATTTCGTGATTTTCATCCATTGATGGAAGAAGTAATAGACCGATAAAACTGGACATTCAATATCAGAACGCATGAAGGCATTCGGGTATAATTTGACAGGCAGCACAGCCATATCGGGAGAAATGCTTAATGAGAAACATGCTCGTCACGGGTGGGGCTGGTTTCATTGGCTCCAATTTTATTCACTTTATCAATAAAACGAACCCAGACATTTACATCGTTAATTTGGATGCATTGACCTATGCTGGTAACTTGAAAAACCTGGAAAATTTACCGCATCCAGAAAATTATACATTTATCCATGGGAATATTTGTGATCGTGCGCTTGTTGAAAGCCTTTTTCAGCAATATGATTTTAGATATGTTGTCCATTTTGCTGCTGAAACCCATGTTGACCGTTCCATTCAATCAGGCGCACCGTTTATTGAAACAAACGTGGTCGGTACTTACACGCTGCTGGACGCCGTTTTAAACGCTTGGAAGAAAAGCACGGCGATTGATATTTCGGAAAGGCGGTTCCATCATGTTTCAACGGATGAAGTGTATGGGTCATTATCCCTTGATGATGCAGCCAGTACAGAGCAGTCGCCCTATCAACCCAACTCACCTTATTCTGCATCCAAAGCAGCTAGCGACCATTTTGTACGCGCTTTTTTCCACACCCATCAACTGCCTGTCAGCATTTCCAATTGCTCAAATAATTATGGGCCGTATCAGTTTCCTGAAAAATTCATCCCTCTAGCCATTTCACGTTTATTGTCAAAACAGGCGATTCCACTGTATGGGGATGGCATGCAGATTCGCGATTGGTTGTTTGTGAGCGATCATTGTGAGGCGATTTGGGCGGTGATAGAGCGTGGACGATGTGGAGAGACGTATAATGTCGGTGGTGGAAACCAGCATACCAACCTGGCGGTTGCGGAAGCCATCTGTGAAGCCTTTGATGAACGTTTTCCTGACCCCTTGGGTTCATATAAAAAGTTTATCAAGCATATTGCTGACCGCCCAGGACATGATAGACGATATGCTCTGGATATCACAAAAATCCGGAAAGACACCGGATGGTATCCACTTACCGATTTTTCAACCGGTTTGAGGCTCACGATTGAGTGGATGCTGCAAAATTCGGACTGGTATAGAGAAATTTCAAGACGCGATGATTTTTCAAATTGGATGAAGACGAACTATGACAGGAGGGCAGCCCGGTCATGAAAGGAATCATACTTGCTGGAGGATACGGGACACGCTTATATCCGCTCACCATGGCGGTCAGCAAACAGCTTTTACCGGTGTATGACAAACCCATGATTTACTATCCTCTATCAATGCTGATGCTCGCTGGTATCCGAGAAATTCTTGTGATCAGCACCTCAGATGACCTGCCACAATTTGAACGGTTATTGGGCAGCGGGGAGCAATGGGGAATTGATTTTTCCTATGTAGCCCAGAGCAAGCCCAATGGTTTGCCGGAAGCCTTTTTGCTGGGCGAGGCGTTTTTGGATAAATCTCCGGTCTGTCTGATCCTCGGGGACAATATTTTTTACGGGACAGGTCTTGTGAACCGGATGCAAAAGGGAGCTGGTTTACAGAACGGCGCGATGATTTTTGCCTACCCTGTGCGTGATGCCCGTAGATACGGTGTGGTTGAGCTAGATCAACAGGACAATGTACTGAGTATTGAAGAAAAACCGGACAAACCACGCTCAAATTTCGCGGTACCGGGCGTCTATTTCTATGATCGTCAGGTGGTGGAATACACCAGGCGATTAAAACCTTCTTCACGGGGTGAACTGGAAATCACTGATTTGAACCGGCTGTACTTTGAACAGGGGCAGTTATTTGTTGAAGTATTGGGAAGGGGAATCGCCTGGTTAGACGCAGGGACACATGAATCGCTTTTACAAGCATCCAGTTTTGTTCAAACGGTTGAGGAGCGGCAAGGATTAATGATCGCCAATCTGGAGGAAATTGCCTATCGGATGGGGTATATCGATGCTGCTGAACTTCAGCGACAGGCGAAAAAGCTGGCTCATAATCAGTATGGACAATACCTGCTGGAACTGTTGGCAGAAGAGAAGCAAAACAAGCAAATGCGGTTTGGTGACCGCTATCTTGAGGATTAAATCGTTTCATTAAGGTTTGCAGAATTGGGGAATTCATTCCTCATCCAGTGAAGGAGAGAACACTTTGCTGGCTGCCCTGTAGGTGTTCACGTGTGCCTGGATGGTTAATTCTATTGGGATTGCATACCCACCTCCCATCGATAAAGCAACCGGTACTTGATGACTCTGGCATTGCCACAAAACAAACTCGTCCCGGTCCTGGAGCCCTTGAAGCGAAAGGGCGAATTTGCCAAACCGGTCCCCTTGAATTGGGTCGACACCGGCGATGAAGAAAATGATATCCGGTGCAAACTCGAACACCTTTGGAAGAGCATCCACCAGATGCTTCATGTATTCGTCATCCCCTGTGTATTCTGGCAAAGCGATATCCAAACTAGCCGGCACCTTTCGAACCGGATAATTTTTACTGCCATGTATGTCCAAAATGAAAACCTCTTTTGTTGCGTTTAGAATCGCAGCTGTTCCGTTTCCCTGGTGAGCATCCAAGTCTATGACGGCGACTCGTTTTGCCAATTTTTCTTTTAGCAAATAGAGCGTCGCCACAGCAACATCATTGAAAATGCAAAAACCTCTACCTTCATCAGGGAATGCGTGATGTGTTCCCCCAGACAACGATCCTGCAATTCCATCCGAGAGGGCGCACTTTGCGGCTGAGATCAGGCAGCCAATACTATACTGTGCCCGTGTGACCAACTCCAGACTCCAGGGCAAACCAATCTGGCGGATGTGTTGCTTAGAAAGCGTGCCATTAATGACTGATTCATAGTATGTTGGAGTGTGTGCAAGACATATTGTTTCTTTTGTCGCTGCTGGGGCAAGGTAAAAATGGTCAGGCGGGATAATGGATTCTCCCAGGAGCGCGAGCCTGAGCATGCGATATTTTTCCACCGGGAAAGCATGCCCGTCCGGTAGATCGTAGGTGAATTGGTCGCAGTGGAAAACTTTCATTGGGTTATTTGTGAGTAATAACGAATGAAGTACATAGCGATACCAGAAGCCGTAGCTACATTGATAGAACTTTTTTTGCCGTACATTGGGATATGCAAGGTGTAATCAGACGAGTGAATAATTTCAGGGTCAACGCCTGCAACTTCGTTCCCAAAGACGAGCAACACAGGAAAGCGAAGCATACTGGGTGCAAGCTCAAAAAGCGAGGTGGATGCAGTGGTAAATTCAAATGATATGATCTGGTATCCGTTCTGCTTTGCCTGCTGAACACAATCCTGTGTATTCCAATGCTGCGTCCAGGGAAGCATATCTTGCGCACCCAAAGCGGTCTTTTGAACTTTCAACTGGTCAGGTGTTGGGGTGATACCGGCACAATGCACATGGGAAATGCCACAAGCATCTGCACTTCGTAAAATGGAACCCACGTTATAGGCACTGCGAATGTTGTCGAGCAGTATATCAATTGGGCAGGTCTGCTGCTGGATGTCAACAGGTTTTTCGTCAGGTGGTTTATTCGAATATGGGGATATTCGTGTAGGCGAACCGCATTTGGGGCAGTGACCAGGAGCGTTTTGTATTTCTGCCGGAAAACGAAACCGGCAGTTTGGACGCAGACACTGGACGATGATGGATTGGTTTGATTGGTTTTTCATTATCAGCGATTCTTTATAGCAGGGAAAGAGTTTTTTGACAATAGGAAAGGTAGGTACCGTTCCCTATTAGCACTGTATTTTGTTTTTTTTTGTCGAAAAGAATGATTTATAATTTACAAACTCAAGAACAATGTCTTGAACCCTTTTGTTCTGAGCTTCTGGTTTCACCATATCATTTTGGGAGAAAGATGGATTACTACGGCGGAATAGAAACAGGCGGAACAAAATGCGTTTGCATTGTGGCAAAATCTCCAACAGAGGTCATTGCAGAAACGCAGTTTGCCACCGAATCTCCCGGTGTCACTGTAAATAAGATTGCCCGTTTTTTTGAGCCGTTCATTTCAAGCAAAGGACATAAAATCAAAGGGATTGGTCTGGCTTCTTTCGGTCCAGTTGATCTTCACCCCGAATCCCCACATTATGGTTTCATCACCTCTACGCCAAAACCTGGCTGGGGAAATTTTAATCTGTTAGGGGAAATCAAGAAGAACACACAAATCCCCATGTTTTTTGACACAGACACTAACGGCGCTGCATTAGGTGAATGGCTTTGGGGCGCTGCTCGTGGTTTGGATCAGTTTCTTTATCTGACGATCGGAACAGGTATCGGAGGCGGTGCGATTATCCACTCAGAACCCGTGCATGGTTTGGTTCATCCGGAAATGGGGCACATCCTTTTACCTCATGACACGAAAATTGATCCCTTTCCCGGGATTTGCCCATTCCACTATAGCTGTTTTGAGGGGCTGGCATCTGGACCGGCGATTGAGAAACGCTGGGGGTGTTCAGCAAAAGATTTGCCGGAAAATCACCCGGCATGGGATTTGGAAGCGCATTACATTGCGTTAGGGTTGCAAAGCTTGATCTGTTCTTACTCCCCCCAACGGATTATTCTCGGAGGTGGTGTGATGAAAAGGGGTTTTCTCTTTCCATTGATCCGCGATAAAGTATTATCCTACCTTGCAGGTTATGTTAAAGCACAGGAAATCACAGATGAGATCGACCAATACATCGTTGCGCCTGCCCTGGGGGATCGGGCAGGCGTATTGGGTGCCGTTGCTCTGGCGAAGATAAAAATGGAGAATCTTAAACCAAATCGTTTAGAATAGCCTGATTTCCGGTGTCTTTGAAATGGATATGAAAGACATTTCTTCCCCGTGCCAACAAAGCTTCTTTGTCTCCTGCCGCCTGGGCAAGGATTAATTGGTTAAAAGATAAGCCTTCGCCCGGGATTTCAAGCGGGTCAGGCACCTGTTCTGTGAGAAGCAGGAATTTTCCAACGTTTGGTCCACCTTTATGAAG
Source organism: uncultured Anaerolineaceae bacterium (assembly GCA_964426355.1). Taxonomy (GTDB): domain Bacteria; phylum Chloroflexota; class Anaerolineae; order Anaerolineales; family Anaerolineaceae; genus JAJFTV01. The sequence goes on along the minus strand of CAYRRA010000063.1, from coordinate 14,029 downwards.
CTGTCCCGTGGAATGTAAAAACCTGGGTCCGAAACCCAAAGTGGTTGCCACTCCATATTTTGCCCTGATTGCTTTACGAAGCGCTTGCAGGGATTGCACTACTGTAATGGTTCGAGACAGGTAAGCGTTAATTGCCAGATAATCACCCGGCTCAAGAGTGGACAAAAATCCTGCAAATAAATCATTCAGAGTGGTTTCTTCTTTCAAGCGCGGGAGGTTTTTCCAGTATAGGGTAGCAGAATGGTTTTGCCAATCAGGATGGTCCTCTGTCGCCCCTCCCGTTTTCAGGATTTCAACTTTTGCTTTGGTGCGCGTCTTGCTGTCCTGGACGTCGGGTTGGTCAAATGCGTTCACATTCAAGCATGCGCACGCAATGGCTGTGGCAACCTCCCAGCGGTAAAATTGGGCTGCAAGGTCATTTATATCCTTTAGCGTAAAGCGGACCAGCGGAAACCCCGCTTTTTGCAAGGATTCAGCTTGTTTTTCGATAGCGCCTTTGTGACGGAGATAAATAAATAACCTGTCCTGCTGATAATCCTCAGGGTTTCCGATGGGCTCGAGGTCCACAGGAATAATCCCTTTGCCGTGTTTGCCGCTGCTTTCAGCGATAAGCTGTTCCAACCACGATCCGAATGTCACAAGTTGGGGATCAGCTAAGAAGGTTATCTTGTTTTTCCCGTTCTTCACTGCCTGTGCCATGAGAATGCCAAGTAAAAGCCCCGGATTGCTGTGATCAGGTTGCGATGGCTGGCAAAAATGCATTTCCTTCTCTGCGCGTTCCAGAAAACACCTGGTATCCACGCCTATCAGTGTTGCGGGAAACAAACCGAAATGAGTAAGTGCCGAAAATCTGCCGCCGACTTGGGGATTTGAGGAGAATACGTTGCGAAAACCTCTTTCTTTGGCAGTTTTTTCCAGCCAGGTGCCAGGATCTGTTATTGCGATGAAATGACCTGGGGTGTCTTTGCCAAGAACCTGTATGGATTTTTCCCAGAAGAAATTCATTAACGCTATGACTTCTGTGGTTGTTCCCGATTTGCTTGCAACGATGAAAACAGTCTTTTTGAAGTCAATCGTTTCGCAGGTTTTTTTAACTTCAATTGGGTTTGTGCTGTCAAGGATTGTTAAGGTCAGGCTCTCTGGTGCACAGTCGGACAAATCGCTAAAAACCGAAGAAATGACTTCTGGCGCAAGTGATGATCCCCCCATACCTAACAGCAACGCGTGGTGAATCCCGGTCTGGAATAATTCCTTTTTAACCTTATTCAGGCTCCAGAGAATTTCGCGACTGCTTTGCGGCAAGTCTAACCACCCCAGACGATCCAGGATTTCTTTTTGCTGTTCAGGATCATCTGTCCATAATGCGGGGTCTTTTTCGTATAGCCTTTGAATTGTCTTATTTTGCTTGTGCTCGAGTATGGAATTCGCAACTGTCTCATGCAAATCGCCCAATTCATTTTTTAAGGCAGATGCTTTCTTTTCCAACGTTTCCAGTAGCCCTTCGAATGCCGTTGAAAAAGCGTTAACCCCTTCGATTTCCAATTCGGCAGTTACCCGGTTCATATCGATACCTAATTCAGTTAAGCGGGCTATTTGTTCTTCGGAACGGTCTTTTTCAAGTGAGAAACCGAGCTCAGCTACGCCGTGGTCACTGAAAGCAGACAGAGTTGCCGGGGGAACGGTGTTGACCGTATCCGCGATGATTAACCCTTGCACGTACAGAATGTCGGGATAAGCGGGGTTCTTTGTGCTGGTTGATGCCCAGAGAGGTCTCTGGATATTTGCCCCCATTTGCTTTAATGCCAGGAAACGTGGTGAGGTAAATTGCTTGTTGAAAAGGTGGTATGCCAGGCGCGAATTGGCAATGGCTGCTGTGCCGGAAAGAGCTTTTTGCAATTCAATGGAAAGTTTGCCTGCTTCCACCATTTTTTGCAGAAGAGCATCCACTTTATTGTCTACACGTGAGACGAAAAAAGAGGCAACAGAAGCGATTTGATCGATGGGTAAACCTTGTTTAGCGCGGTCTTCAAGACCAGAAAGGTAGGCATCGATGACTTCTGCGTAGCGTTGAATGGAGAATATCAAGGTCACATTGATATTGAGTCCTTCGGCAATACAGCGCCTGACGGCGGGCAACCCTTCCTTTGTGGCTGGTATTTTTACCATCAGATTCGGGCGATTGACTTTTTGCCATAATAGCAACGCTTCCCCAATTGTCGCTTCTGTGTCTTTTGCAAGAAAAGGGTTAACCTCAAGACTTACATAGCCGTCTTTTCCCTTTGATTGGCGAAATACATCCTGGAACAAATCCGCAGCAGCCTGGATGTCTGCGATTGCAAGTTCATAGAAAATTTCGTTGGCAGACAGCCCAGCCCACGCCATACATTGAATGCTGTCATCATAATCGCTGGTCTCTGCAATGGCTTTCTGAAAGATGCTTGGATTGGATGTTATGCCATAAATTGAGCCGTCGTAGATCAGTTTCTCTAATGCACTATTTTCCAATAAACGTCTCTGGATGTTGTCATACCATAAGGATTGTCCCAAGTGATACACTTTTCTTATTGTTTCCGACATTCTTATTTCTTCTCCATTGAGAGATGTCCATATTTTTCAAGCTGGTAGATTTTGTTTGTACGACGGATATGCCGTTCTTCTTCACTAAATCTGGCAGACAAAAACGCAAACACGATTTCCTTAGCCAGTTCTGCACCGATGATGCGCCCGCCCAGGCAAAGCACATTCATATTGTCGTGTTCCACTCCCTGGTGTGCAGAATAAGTATCATGACAGATTGCGGCATATACTCCTTTAAGCTTGTTGGCAGCAATACTTGCGCCAATTCCAGAGCCGCAAATCAGGATCCCCTTTTGAACAATCTGGTTTTGGATCGAATTTCCTATTTTTTCTGAAAAGTCGGGATAATCCACGCTTTTTGTGCTGTCGGTTCCTAAATCGAGAATTTCATAACCGGCAGCTTTAACAGCATCAATGATTTCAGTTTTTAGCGAAAACCCTGCATGATCAGATGCAATCGCAATTTTCATACCTATGCTTCTTTCAATAAGTTGATTACAGATGTAACGACATTTTCTTTGGTGAAGTCGAACTTCTCCATCAGCACCTTCGCCGGTGCGGAGGCGCCATACCTGTTGATTCCTATGATTTTCCCGGAATTACCGACCCATCGTTCCCACCCCATGGTTATGCCGGCTTCAACGGCGATTCGTTTTGTGATTGAGGGTGGCAAAACCTGCTCCTGATATGCGGTATCTTGTGCTTCAAACAGGTCCCAGCTTGGAAAGGAAACAATTCGGGCATTAATGCCTTGCATTGCCAGTTCTTCACCCGCAGACATAATCAGGTCAACCTCAGACCCGGATGCCATGAGAATGATATCTGGCTTTCCAGAACCAAATTCTTTCAAGATATATGCCCCGTATTGTAGACCGCTAGCAGCAGCATTTTTACTGCGATCCAGTGTCGGTATTGCCTGCCGTGATAAGGCAATCAGGGTGGGTGCATTTTGCCTGCGGATCGCAGTTTTCCATGCCTCTGCGGTCTCGTTTGCATCTGCTGGTCGTATCACGCAAAGGTTGGGGATTGCCCGGAGAGCTGCCAGGTGTTCAACGGGTTGGTGCGTTGGTCCATCTTCACCCAACCCGATACTATCATGGGTAAAAATCCAGATGCTTCGTAGGTGTGATAATGCGGAGAGACGGATGGCAGGGCGCACATAATCGGAGAAAACCAGGAAAGTTGCGCCGTAAGGGATGATTCCTCCATGATACGCCATGCCATTCATGATGGAACCCATCGCATGTTCCCTGACGCCATAATGAAGATATCGACCGAGGTGGTGATCAGCCTGGAAACTTTCTTCGCCGTTGATCCACGTATTATTTGACGGGGTCAGGTCTGCGGAGCCGCCAAATAATTCGGGTAATACCGCCGCGATCTGGTTGATGACCTTTCCAGATGCCTGTCGGGTTGCCATGCCTTTAGGGTCAGGGGGAAATTCTTTAATCACATCTTCCCAATCTTCTGGCAGTTTTCCAGCCATGCGGCGCGAGAACTCGGCAGCAAGGGAAGAGTAATTGTGAGTATATTGGGAGAATAACGTATTCCATTCTTCCTCAGCCTGGCGACCTGTTTTTATAGAGGTTCGGAAGTGGTCGAGGACATCTTCTGAGATGAAAAATGGGGGTTCTTCGGGATACCCCAAATTTCTTTTGGCTGCCAGGAGTTCATCTGATCCTGGTGGCGAGCCGTGCGCCTCGGATGTATCTTGTTTTGTTGGTAAGCCAAAACCAATATGCGTGCGGCAGATGATTAATGATGGTCTGGGATCAATTTTTGCTTGCCGGATCGCCTGATCAATCTGTTTTACAGAATTACCGTCGCTAACATGAAGCACCTGCCAGCCATAAGCTTCAAATCGCCTGGCGCGATCCTCTGTGAACGCAAGTTCTGTTGAGCCATCAATTGATATGCGATTGTCATCGTAGAGGTAGATCAATTTACCCAACGAGAAGTGTCCCGCAAGAGAGGCTGCTTCAGAGGTGACACCTTCCATCAAGTCGCCATCCGTCACAATGGCATAGACATAATGGTCTACCAGGGGGAAACCGGGCTGGTTATATTTTGCGGCAAGCTGTGCCTCTGCAATCGCCATGCCAACCCCATTCGCAAATCCTTGCCCCAGTGGACCGGTTGTGGTTTCGACGCCGGGCGTTAGAGGGTATTCCGGGTGTCCAGGTGTTCGGCTGCCCCATTGGCGAAATTCTTTCAATTCATCCAGAGCAAGGTCATAACCGGTCAGATGCAACAGGCTGTAGAGAAGCATTGAGCCATGTCCGCCGGAAAGAACAAAGCGATCTCGATTAAACCATTGGGGGTTAGATGGATTATGTTTCAGGTGATACATCCAAATTGTGTACGCAATCGCTGCTGTGCCCATTGGTAAACCAGGGTGTCCGGAGTTGGCTTTTTGAACGCCATCTGCCGATAAAAATCGAATTGTATTAACAGCTTTTGGGGATATTTCTTCCGGCGAAACCATGATTATTTCTCCTGTAAATCTTATCTTGACTTATTTTACCATCGCCCGGATGAAGGGATGTGACTTCATTTCTTTTCCAGGGTAACCACATCGAAGAAAAAGGATTTTTTCTTACATTCCCACACCGGAAAAGGATTCTGGGATGGGAAAAATGAATGAGCAATTCACCTTTCACCGTTAAGGTCTGCTTGACATGCCGATAGATTTACCATACTATTATGCAACCAGAAGACAGAAGGGAAAGCAACCCTTTTTTATTGACAGAGCAAGGTAGATAAAAATGACCAATCGCAGAATCCAAATTATCATCTTACTGCTTGCAGCTTGTTGGATTGGATTAACTGCTGCATTTGTGAACACCAGCGATGAAGGTTGGCTTGCTGTACCTCGAGAGGGTTTTTTTGCACCCGATTTTACTCTTGAGGATCTCGATGGAAATCAAATTAACCTCTCGCAATTTCGCGGGCAGCCAGTCATCTTAAACCTTTGGGCAAGCTGGTGTAAACCCTGTCAAGCAGAGATGCCCGCCCTGGAAAACGTGTATCAAAAATTAAATGACCAGGGATTGGTCATTCTTGCGGTTAATATCACTTCACAAGATCAGGAGTTGAATGTTCGAGAGTTTTTGGTTAATTCCATGCTCACTTTTACCGTCTTATTGGATCGTGAAGGTGAGGTTGAGGAGTTGTATTGGGTGAAAGCCTTTCCAACCACTTACTTCATTGACCAAGAAGGTGTTATCCGATCCGTGGTAATTGGCGGACCCATGCCTGAAAGTTTAATATCATCCAATGTCAGTAAGCTTCTGGAGGGGAAATAATGCTTCCTGTTCTCAATATTGGACCTCTTGCTGTGCAAACCCCCATGCTGCTGTTGCTCTTGGGTTTATGGGCGGGGTTATCTTTTGGGGAAAGGTACGCATCACGATTTAAAGTCGAGGCAAAAACGCTGGATGACCTGGTGCTCATATCTCTATTGGTGGGCTTGGTGGGTGCAAGGATACTCTATATCCTTCGGTATCCAGCAGCTTTTATGGAAAATATTACCAGTGTTCTTTCATTAAACCCAGGCTTGTTCTTGCCGTCCGGCGGATTGCTGGTCGGTGGCGTCACATTTCTCATTCTCATACAGCGTAGAAAACTTGACCTTTGGGCTGTTTTGGATGGATTGACGCTTCCATTGGCAATATTTGGTGTTTTTCTTGGGTTTTCGCACCTTGCATCCGGTTCGTTTTATGGGTTTCAAACTCATTTACCCTGGGCTATTGAGTTGTGGGGAGCACCACGCCATCCTACCCAGTTGTATGAAATCATTGGCGCAGCTTTGGTGTTGCTCTTTGTTTTCAGGACGGTAAAGGGCGTTCCTCCAGATGGGGATAAAACGTCCATATCCGGTATCCTGTTCCTCAAATTTTCAGTGTGGACAGCGATTGCGTGGATTGTCCTGGCAACTTTTCAGTCCGACCCGCCATTATTTTTTTTCAACATTCGAACTATTCAGATGATAGCCGCAATTGTGCTGGCAGCATGTTTTTGGCTTTTACGTGAAAAGATCAATGCTTCTAAATCGGAGACTTCATGACAATGGATCAGATTTTTATTAAGGATTTGATGATACGTGGGGTGATTGGCGTATCCGAGCGAGAACGCTCAGAACGACAGGACATTCTTCTCAACATTGTACTGTATACAGATACGCGACCAGGCGCTCTATCTGATAACATAGAAGATTGCGTAAATTACCGCACAGTAGCAAAGAAAGTTATTGCGTATGTTGAAACTGCTGAACGTTATACAGTAGAGGCATTGGCGAATGATGTGGCTGAAATCTGCCTGGCTTTTGCTCAGGTTGAGGGTGTTAAAATTCGTATAGAGAAACCTGGTGCAGTGCGGTTTAGCCAGGCAGTGGGTGTGGAAATCGAGAGGTTTTCAAAGTACGGGTAAACAAACAGAAAAAGCCCTGGTTACTACCAGAGCTTTTTCTGTATTACTAAACATCTCTCCTCTGTAATCCGCTCATGTTGGACAAATTGAGCGAGGGGTGTTAATGTTCAGGCAACAGTAAGCCACTCCTTTGATCTGGGCGATTCTCCATGTACAGCTTTAATATACTCCTGCTGTAGTGAAGCCGTGATCTCTCCCATCATTCCAATTCCAATTTTTCGAAAATCGATTTCGCTGATCCCGATGACCTCAGCGGCAGTTCCACACAAAAATACTTCATCTGCTGTATAAAGTTGGTCTCTGGATATTTTCATTTCCCGGACAGCGATTTGATGATCTCGAGCCAGTGTAATGATGGTATTGCGGGTGATACCCTCTAAAGTGGATGTAATCGGAGATGCAATAATTTCTTTATCTTTTACCAGGAAAAGATTTTCACCAGTGCATTCTGAAACATATCCTTCTGGATCGAGCATAATTGCTTCATCAAAACCGAGTCGAACTGACTCGGTTTTTGCCAGGATACTGTTAGCATAGTTGCCGGAAATTTTTGCTTTTGTCATGGAGGCATTGGGGTGCAGACGCGTAAAGGAGGAAACGCAGGCGCGCACGCCTTTTGCTCGTGATTCTTCACCCAGATAATTCCCCCACTCCCACGCTGCAATACCAAAGTTGACTTTGTAAGCGTCCAGGTTCAACCCCATGCTCTCACCGGTAAAATAGACCAATGGGCGTATGTAACATTCTGTGAAGCCATTTTCTTTGACCACCTGGCAAGTTGCTTCAATAATTTGATCCACCGAAAAATCGAACTCGCGAATACCTAAAACTCTACACGATTCAAAAAGCCGTTCGATGTGCTCCTTGAGCCTGAATACTGCCGCACCTTTAGCGGTGGAGTATGCACGGATACCCTCGAATGTTGCAGCGCCATAGTGCATGGTTGGATTAAGAAAATGGATGGTTGCATTCTCATAATCCAATAACTCACCATTGATCCAGATATATTTTGATTTGATTGCCATCAGATTGCCCTTTCTAAGATATTGATAATTTCGTCTCCAATCTCCGTTGTACTCAAGGTTCCACCAAGGTCATGGGTGAAATGCCCTGCTACGAAGACATGTTCGATCGCCTGTTCAATTTCATCGGCTTCTTTTTCAAGAGAAAGACTGAAACGAAGCAGCATGGCTGAACTTAATATCGTGCCAACTGGATTGGCGATATTCAACCCTGCAATATCAGGTGCTGAGCCATGAATCGGCTCAAAGATGCCATTTGTTCCACCTCCAACAGAAGCAGATGGAAGCAAACCCAAAGAGCCTGATAAAACCGAAGCCTCGTCTGTCAGAATATCCCCAAACATATTTTCTGTAAGAATTACGTCAAACTGGTCGGGGTTGCTTATCAGGCGCATCGCAGCAGAATCAACCAACATGTGGTCCAGCTCAATGTCTGGATATTCCTGAGCGATTTCAGTGACCACTCTTCTCCATAAACGCGAACATTCAAGCACATTGGCTTTGTCAATGGATGTCACCTTTTTCTTTCTCTTTCCTGCAAACTCAAATGCTTTCCGTGTGATGCGTTCGATTTCCTTATCCGTATAGACCATCGTATCCACTGCACGCCAACCATCTTGATAATTTTCCAGACGCCGAGGCTTGCCAAAATAAAGTCCACCAGTCAGTTCGCGGACAACCAAAAAGTCGACATTCGTTAACCTGTCTTCTCTCAAGGGTGACAGGTGAATCGTGCCAGGAAACACTTTTACTGGGCGAAGATTGCAAAATACATTCATCTCTTTTCGTAAATCCAGAAGACCTTGTTCTGGTCTGATTTTGAGCAGAGGGTCGTTCCAGCGTGGATCGCCAACGGCGCCCAGAAGTATAGCATCGGCTGATTGGCAGGCTTCTACGGTAGCAGGCGGAAGCGGAACGCCAGTTTTTTCAATGGCAATACCACCAATCAAGTGGTGCTCAAAAGCAAAATGATGATCATACTTTTCTCCTACTGTTGCAAGCGCTCTTTCAGCTTGTTGGCATACTTCTTTGCCAATCCCATCACCTGCCAGTACAACAATCTTTGCATGCATGTAATTCTCCTATGTGATTTTTTTATTCTTTCAAAATACCTGTTTCATAGGCATTGATAACTTCGATGCGCGATATCAGGTATTGCAGGTCATCCATTCCATTGATAAAGCAATGTTTCGTAAATGGGTCAAGTGAAAAACTGATTTTTTCACCCGTAGGAAGGTAAATGATTTCGCCGGCGATATCGATATGAATCATCATATCGGGTATCTCCTGTAAGGTATCCTGCATGATTGAATATTCACTTTCATCCAAACAAACGGGAAGGATCCCGTTTTTTACCGCGTTATTGCGGAAAATATCAGCGAAAGACCGGGCAATGATTGCTTGAAAGCCGAAATCTTGCAATGCCCAGGGTGCATGTTCGCGAGATGAGCCACACCCAAAATTTTCACCAGTCAGAAGGATTTTTGCTGACTTTGCCGCAGGCTGATTGAGGATAAACTCGGGGTTGGGTTTTCCCTGCTGGGCATAACGCAAATCTTCAAATAAATGTTCTCCCAGCCCTGCTTTTGTGGTAATTTTCAAAAATCGCGCCGGGATAATCTGGTCTGTATCGACATTATCTTTAATGTAGGGGATAACGGTTGAGACGATAGTCTCCAATTTTTCATTCATATTCAGCCTCTCATTGGCTTACAGTAGTGTGCGTGGATCGGTAATACAGCCGGTTACCGCTGCGGCTGCAGCAGTAATTGGGCTGGCAAGCAGCGTTCTTCCATTTTTTCCCTGCCTGCCCTCAAAATTTCGATTGGAAGTGCTGATGGCATAGTGGTAGGGAGATAATTGATCTCCGTTCATGGCAATGCACATGCTGCATCCAGGTTCGCGCCATTCTGCACCGGCTTGTTTGAAAACCTGGTCTAAACCAAGTTCCTCCGCCTGTTGTTTAACTTGCTGCGAACCCGGAACAACTAGTACCTGCACATTGGGAGCGACTCTCCTGTTCCTGAAAATATTCGCTGCATCCTGAAAATCCGACAGCCTGCCATTGGTACAGCTACCGATGAATACAGTATCAATGGGTTTACCCAATAAACGCTCACCAGGAGAAAAACCCATGTACTGCAAAGCGCTCTCCAATTGCTCTGTTTGTCCTTCACCATAATCATTGGTAGGTGAAGGGATTTCTCCCGTAATCGGTATGCTCATTGACGGGTTTGTACCGTATGTAATCATTGGCTCAAGGTCGGATAAGTCCAATTTGATTTCTTTATCAAAAACTGCGCCTACGTCGGAATGCAGCCGTTTCCACTTCTCCACCGCTTCTTCCCATTCGATTCCTTGAGGTGAAAATGGCTTACCCATCAAATATCTGAACGTTTCTTCATCTGGGGCAATCAACCCGCTGCGTGCTCCAGCCTCTATGGACATGTTGCAGATGGTCATTCGTTCATCCAAGTTCATGTTGTTGATGGCTTCGCCTGAATACTCAAAGGCATATCCCACACCGTAATCGACGCCCATTTGCTGAATTACCTTCAGGATCACATCCTTTGCTGTCACGCCAATACGTCGTTTTCCATTCAGCGATACCCGGCAGGCTTTCGGCTTGTTTTGCAGGAGACATTGGGTGGCAAGCACATGTCCCACCTCGCTTGTACCAATTCCAAAAGCAAGGCATCCGAATGCGCCGTGCGTGGCTGTGTGACTATCGCCGCAAACAACGGTCATACCGGGTTGTGTGAGACCCAATTCTGGACCAATTACATGGACAATCCCTTGCCTGTCGTCTTGAAGACCGAATAAGGTGATATTGTGCTCAGCACAGTTCTCTTCTAGCCGTTTAATTTGTGCACGTGCCAGTTCGTCAGCAAAAACCATGCGGTCATTACCGGTACCGTCTTGGGTGCGAGTGGGTACAGAATGGTCGATGGTCGCGAAGGTTTTGCCTGGGCGATGAATTATTAATTTCCGTTTCCGCAATTCGTCGAATGCCTGGGGAGAAGTGACTTCATGAATGAGGTGAAGGTCAATGTACAAAATGGCTGGTGCTTCATTTTCCTGCTGAACAATGTGCGCATCCCAGATTTTGTCGAGCAGTGTTCTGGGTTGATGTTCTTTCATCGTTTGTGTTATCTCCTGTTCTTCTGTCATCTGTTGAAAGTCTATTTATTATGCGTTTTTTCTGAGCTTAGCCTGCGGAATTTCCGTTTTTGTTCTTATGGTCTTCTTTGAAAGCAAGTAATTTGTTGAGGGCAGACATATATGCCTTGGCGCTTGCCACGATAATATCGGTATCTGTTCCATATCCGCCAAAGGTGCGAGGGTTGAGATGTTCCTTATGTGCATGAAGGACATTTTCATGATTATTCCCTTTAATCCTCACTGTGACTTCACCAAGTGCATCGACACCTTCAGTAATCCCGTGAATGCTAAATTCAACCAGTTCGATTGGGGTCTGAATGACCTGATCGATGGCTTTGTATACGGCATCTACCGGTCCTGTGCCGACAGCCGATTGCACATACACCTGGTTTTCTTGCCCGGTTAACCTGACAGTAGCTGTGGGCATTCCCATAGTGCCGCAAGTGACTTGCAGACCATCAAGTTTATAGATTTCTTCTGGTTGATACATCTCATCGGAAACCAATGCTTCCAGGTCAGCATCCATGATGATTTTCTTTTTATCTGCCAAAGCTTTGAAACGCTCAAAGACTTTCAGCAGTTCGTTTTCATCAATATCAATCCCCAATTGCTCTAGGCGGACTTTAAGCGCATGTTTACCGGAATGTTTTCCCAAGACTAGTTGGCTTTGTGATAGCCCAATAGTTTCAGGGCGCATGATCTCATAAGTTTGCTGATTTTTCAACATTCCGTCCTGATGAATGCCGGCTTCATGTGCAAACGCATTAGCGCCAACAATCGCTTTGTTTGGCTGCACGACGATACCAGTGTAATTACTGACCAATTTGCTGGTGCGAGAAATTTGTGTGGTGTCTATCCCTGTTTCCAGTTGGAATACCGGTTTTCGGGTATGCAGCGCCATAACCACTTCTTCCAGCGAGGTGTTTCCTGCTCTCTCCCCGATGCCGTTTATGGTTACTTCAACTTGCCTTGCACCTGCTGTAATCCCAGCTAATGTATTTGCGGTTGCCATTCCTAAATCGTTGTGACAATGCACGGATATAATGCAGTTTTGAATGCCATCTGTGTTTTTCCGGATATCCGAGATAAGTTTCCCAAACTCCTCTGGTGTTGTATAACCGACTGTATCTGGAATGTTCAATGTGGTTGCACCAGCTTTGATCACCTCAGTTAAAATGCGATAGAGAAATTCAGGCTCGCTTCGCCCGGCATCTTCAGGGCTGAACTCGATATCATCACATAGCGATCGCGCATACGTTACCATTTGGATGGCTCGCTCGATTACTGCATCAGGCTCCATTTTTAATTTATATTTCATGTGAATTGGCGAAGTTGCAATGAAGGTGTGAATACGAGGATGCGAGGCTTCCTTGACTGCTTCCCAGGCTTTTTCTATGTCTGATGGGTGTGCGCGCGCTAATCCGCAAATTATGATCGGTTTTTCCCCCGGTTTTTGTTGACCGATTTCTATTGCTATCCTGCGCACTGCTTCAAGGTCATCAGGTGATGCTGCCGGGAAACCTGCTTCAATAATATCCACACCCAGCTTAGATAGCGCCCGGGCAATTTCAGTTTTTTCCGGTGAGGTCAAGGTTGCCCCGGGTGATTGCTCACCATCGCGCAGTGTTGTGTCAAAAATCCTTACATAGTTATCCATTTTAGCTCCTTTATGTAGTATGAAAAAAGCCGCTCATCGGTTGAGCGGCTTTCACTTCTGATCCTCCTGCCATATTATCCACTCAACCGTTCATGATGTATCTCAAGAAGGCAAAGAGTAAGGGATATAATAAGTATGCTGTTAGAGGTTTGTGTTTTCATCATCACCATAAAAAAAAGACCACCTTGTTGGGGTGGTCTTTGGGTAAACTGTGATTGCTAAAAAAAGGACTGCTTGACCATCCCAAATTAAACTCGTCTCTTAAGCAAGAGACCAATAATAATAAGGGAGAGGGCAAGAGTGAAATTTGAATTCATGTTTCGTTAATTTGTTTCATTATACGAACAAGACTGATTTTGTCAATAGCGATTCGGTTCAAATTTTTACCGAGGTGATTTTCTCTATCACGTACGATTGTTGTTCAGGAGTCATGTGGTAATGCAAAGGCAAGCGCAGCAAGCGGTCGCTGACATTCTCTGTTACGGGACAGTCGCCTTCTTTTCCACCGAACTGCCGTCCCATATCTGAAAGGTGCAGCGGCAGGTAGTGAAACACCGAGAGTATTCCCTGGCTACGCAGGTGTTCAATCATTGCCTGCCTGTGTTGTAATGTGGGCAGGAGCATATAGTAGATGTGGTACGCAGGAGTACATTCTTCTGGAACGGAAGGAAGTTGAACGCTATTTGTTCTTGCCCATGATTGCAGGTTTTGGTGATAATTTTCCCAAATCATCTGGCGTTTTGCCTGTATCTTTTCTTTGTGTTCCAATTGAGCAAGTAAAATCGCAGCCAATATATCAGACGGGAGATAACTGGAGCCAATATCCACCCAGGTGTATTTGTCAATCATTCCTCGATAAAAACGGCTTCGATTGGTGCCTTTTTCTCGGATATATTCTGCTCGTGTTATCAACGCTGGGTCATTGATCACCAATGCGCCGCCTTCACCACAAGAAAGATTTTTTGTTTCATGAAAACTTAACGTTGAAAGTGCCCCTAACGTGCCAAGTGGTTTTCTTTTATACTTACCAAACAAACCATGTGCATTATCTTCAATCACTATCAGTCCATATTTATTTGCCTGGGTACATATTTCATCCATTTCACACCCAATATCAGCGTAATGGACGAAGATAATTGAAAGAGTGTGCTCGGTGATCATTTGACGTAATAATTTCTCATCC
>CAYRRA010000062.1:0-21844 GCA_964426355.1 uncultured Anaerolineaceae bacterium | reverse complement strand
TAATATGCGTTCAATCCTCTTTGACCCATATTGGCAAATCTACACGCGCGAAGAAATCCACCCGCCATCCTTTATCCACTCGGGTGCAAAATTGCAGAATTGTCTCATTTGCAACGGCTGTGAAATTCATGAAGGTGCTACCATCCGTAACAGTATCCTCTCCCCAGGTGTCCGGGTGAGATCGGGTAGTACAATAGAAGAATCCATCATTTTGAATGATGGGACAATCGCAGAAAATGTTCATATTGTTCGTTCTGTACTGGATAAAAAATGCAAAATTGAAAACGGAGTCGTCATCGGTGAGTTTTCCGAAGAGCCGATAAATATCACCATGATCGGTAAAAATACGATCGTCGCTTCTAATATGGTCATCGGCGCAGGAGCGATCTTAGGACCCGATGTGATTACCTCGGACTATTCCAGTACGATTATTCAAAGCGGGCAGAGAGTTCAGACAAGGAGGTTGCCAAATGAAGTTTAATCGCTCATCTGGTATTTTACTTCACCCAACCAGCTTTCCAGGAGCAGACGGAATTGGCGACCTGGGTCCCGATGCATACCGTTGGTTGGAAATCCTGCATGAGATGCGTTGCGAGTTATGGCAAATCCTGCCTCTTGGTCCTACTGGATATGGAGATTCACCCTATCAGTGTTTTTCAGCTTTTGCAGGCAACCCCTATTTGGTCAACCCGATATCGCTGGTAGGCGAAGGGTTGCTCTCGCTCACAGACCTGGAGGACCGTCCCGCTTTCTCAGATGAATATGTGGAGTTTGGACGCGTCATCCCGTGGAAGCTAAAATTGCTCAACCGGGCTTTTGATCGATTTCAAAGGGAACAATCCGCTGCTCTAGAAAATGAATTCACTCGTTTTCAATCGGAACAATCCTCATGGCTGAATGATTTCACGCTCTTTATGGCAATTAAGACTCAGCAAAACGGAAAACCGTGGAAAGATTGGGCGCCTGATTTGAAACGTAGAGAAAAAAATGCATTGTTGAAGTTCAGAAAGCAATTCCCTCAAGAACTTCAAAAGCAGGCTTTTTTTCAGTTCTTATTTTTCCGCCAGTGGGAACAATTAAGAGATTTCGCTCATAGCCTGGGAATCAAGATCGTTGGGGATATACCCATATTTGTCGCATTTGACAGCGCTGATGCCTGGTCACATCCCGAATTATTCTTCTTTGACGATCAACGAGAACCCACGGTTGTTGCTGGTGTGCCGCCAGATTATTTCTCGCCCACCGGTCAGTTGTGGGGAAATCCGCTTTATCGTTGGGAAGACCACAAAAATACCAGCTTTTCCTGGTGGATTGACCGGATTAAATCCACACTCCGACTGGTGGATTTTGTGCGTATGGACCATTTTAGAGGTTTTGTGGACTATTGGGAGATTCCAGCCAATATGCCCACCGCAGAAATCGGCGAATGGAAACCCGGACCAGGAATTTCTCTTTTCACTGAGATTAAAGGAGCATTGGGGCAACTTCCGATCATTGCCGAAGACCTGGGTGAAATAAATCCGGCTGTGTATGAACTACGCGACCAATTGGAATTACCTGGTATGAAAATTCTGCAATTTGCGTTCGGCAGCGATGCAAATGATCCATTCTTACCACACAATTATGTGCCTAATTGCGTGGCGTACACAGGAACACATGACAACGATACAACAATGGGGTGGTATCAAAGTGCTGCTGAGAAAGAGAAGGATTTCTGCCGAAGATACCTTGACACATCTGCTGAAGATATTTGTAAGGATATGATCAGAGCCATATGGTCATCGGTTGCGATAATGGCGCTCGCCCCATTACAGGATTTCCTGAGAAAAGACTCTCAAGCTCGTATGAATTTTCCAGGGAAAGCTTCAGGAAATTGGATGTGGCGCGTTAAACCAGAAGAAATCACTGATGCGCTCATTAGAGAAGTGAATGAATTAAACCTCATTTACGGTAGAGCATCCAAGCTTGAGTAGTCTCTTGTAATCACCCACTTCAGGAAGGAGAGTTCCGTTGCCCGCAGTCATCACTGATTTATGCCTTCGAGATGGTGCATGTGTCACAGTGTGCCCGGTGGATTGTATTGTGCCAGGAGACCCGCACTCTCAATGGGTACACTATTACATTGACCCTGAAGTATGCATCATGTGCAATGCTTGTATTCCCGAATGTCCGCATGGTGCAATCTACCCATTGGATGAAGTCCCTTCCAGGTTTATTGCCCACAGAACAGAAAAAATCAACCAACCGGTTGGTACGGTTGGCTGTACGGAGATTTTTGAAAGTGTAGACCACAATGGCAAGCCAATCCGTCTCCTTGCCACCAGGACATTAGCGCAAGGGGAAGTGGTTGATCTCACTTCAGCAGTGGTTGAAAATGCACGCTTTTTCGAAGAAGGACCAGGGTACGAAACAACATAACACTAATCCGGATCTCGCGTTCATTCACAACCATTTTCAAGATGCTCTTGGAATGTGGTGGCAAAGGAATGTCTGCCAGATGCATCACATGTGGCTCGAAAATACAGGTAATCCGTTTGCGCTGGAAACGCGACTGCGCGAAGCGCAGAAATACCCGGGTTTCCAATGGGTCCGGGGGGCAAACTCGCATAAAGATAAGTGTTGTAAGGAGAATCGAATTGCAAATCTTTACCTGTTAGTGGATTTTTCCACCAGGTCTGTTGGTCTTCGCTATATCCAAGTGCATATTGAACAGTGGGGTCACTTTCCAAACGCATTCCCAATTCCAGACGGTTGAGAAAAACGGAGGCTATCATTGGCTGTTCTTCTTCCAAAATAGCTTCTTTCTCCACAATGGAAGCCAGTATCACAGCCTCTCTCAGGTTAAGACCTTGCCGTTCAAAAGAATCTGCCAGGGGTAAAACATTCTGGTTGAATTGATCAATCACGGCTCCTGCCAATTCGTCGAATGTCAGGTTTCTTGGCAGTACATAACCACCAGGGTAGAACAATCCCTCCAATGAACTTCCCTGATCCCAGTTGGCAGGTAGGATAACGCCCCCAGAAT
Organism: uncultured Anaerolineaceae bacterium; assembly: GCA_964426355.1. Lineage (GTDB taxonomy): Bacteria > Chloroflexota > Anaerolineae > Anaerolineales > Anaerolineaceae > JAJFTV01. The sequence continues at coordinate 18,819 of CAYRRA010000062.1, read as the reverse complement.
AGTATTTAGTTAAACGAAGAAATTCATCCGGCGTAATCGTCAATCCAGAAGTGGGTAATGACATCGCGATCTCTTCTAAACGCCAACCCCTCAAAATTGAGAATGTCACTTCCGTTGGCGTGGCATCCTGAAACTGGTAAGCCAGGTCAACTGAGGTGGAGCCCGGATGAATCAAATAATTGCCTGCTTGTATCGTCCGATCCAAACCGGAGTAAGCAAGAAAAATCAGCAATGCATCAGGGTTGGGAATAAGACCCATCAGATTAAGACGGTTTGCAATGGACTGTGCACTCTCACCATATTCAATTCGAAAATGTATCGGTTCATGAATCATTGAAGAGGAATGCTTCAAATCGTTCTCAAAGTATAAGAGCTTTAAGCTATAGATAAATTGGTCTCCCGCTCAAAGTTCAGGCGACGCATTACCAAAACGGTCAACCACTTGTTGTGGTAGGGTACGTGCCACAAAGAACAAAGTGACTGTCATCATACAAAAAAAGGCACACAAAACAAAAAAAATGATTAAGCCGCTCCTGCGCGATTTGTTATTCATCCAATCCCTCTTCCTGCTTTCTGAGATGTTCCAGGAAATTTTGTAAAATCACAGTGGCTGCCAACATATCGATCGAATCGTTCCTCTTGTTTCGGTTAATTTTTAACACCGTTTGAACATGATATGCCTCTTGTGTACTGAAGCTTTCATCCCAAAGAAGGATCGGAATATGGGTTTGCTTGCGGAGTTCTTCTGCAAAACGTAAGATTTTTCGCGCTTGAGCGCCTGGTTCAGCATTGATATCCTGGGGAAACCCTAATATGATGGTATCAACTTGCCTGTCAGACGCAACTTGGGCAACCGAAGCAGCATCCACCATCCGTGAAATATGATAAATCACCTGCAAAGGTGTGGCAATCGTTCCTGTTGAATCGCTGATCGCCAACCCGATACGTTTATCGCCATGATCAACAGCCAGGTACCTATGACTCATTTTCCCACCAGTTTATATTGGAACGACAGAAATGGAAGTACCCGCCACCAGTTTGGGGTCAGAAAAATTTCAGGCACACTTGCCAGTAAATACTTTTCTTGCAGCAAATGAGCAGCAATTTCAGGATTTCGCCCACTGATTAGATGAACAATTTCGGCTTGCTGTAAATCCTTTTCAATGATGCGCGTCATCTGAATCTGCCAGGTAAGCAAATTGTTTTGTTGCAATGGCGCAGGAGAAATTTCAATACTGACCGATGGGTCAGCAGCCCGAAACTCTTTTGGTAACAACGCATCCATCGCCATTTGCCCCAGGCTGGTCATTTCTTCCTGTTCAACATACCAGGCAATGTATTCAGCCTGTATTTCCATCTCCAGTGTATCACCTGGCTCACCTATAGAAGGAAATGCGTTGGTAATTATCACCTGCTTCAGATGTATTGAACCAGGCAGCATTAACTGCCCCGTTTCCATTGCGTTTTTTGTCATCTCTTCCGCATCAAGTGCCATTGTCTTCAGAATTTTTTGCTCCAGCATGTCAAAATCTGATATTGAAGGAGCAGCAACCTGAGCATCAACACCGCCATAGAAGTCTGTTTCGTTATGAGCTGCAACCAATAAACCAGCTTTGCCCTGAACCACGCGAATCTCTCCAGCTTGAATATTTCCAGAAAGACCAGCCTCCAGGGCTTCCACCATCACCGCTTTTGTTTTGCCTGCTCCGGCTTCAACCACCTCATCATAAGAGGTGCTATATTTGACCGGGGGGTCAGAGAGTGTACTGATGATGGTGCCTTTGGGAATTTCTACGGTCTGATCAGTCAGATTCGTCAAGATGACTTCGCCGGTTGCTTTTGTGTTGGGCAGCGATACCATCCCACTTGTTTCCCGTTGGTCAGTGCTATTCACTAGAATGACAGTTTCGTGTACTGGAATAACCCCGACAAATTCAAAACCGGATTCGCTCATTTTCCCCTGAAGAATCATCTTATAATTTTGAACTTGCCGGTCACTATCAAAAATCACCTCTACACGCGGAATAAAAAACCATACCAGGGTAATTACAGAAGCAATACCTGCCAGGAAAGCAAATAACCTGATAACCTGATGAATCTCATCGCCAGAACGGTGAACAATGAGTTGTTCGCGCAACTCCCCAATCGATTTTTTTGTTGCCTCATTATCGGCTGGTGAGGTTTGCTTTCGTTTTATCACTCTCCAGCGCTGTCGATAGGCATCTTCTGTTGAGTTAAAAATGGGCAAGCATAACCCTTCTGCCCGTTCCTTAAGAATAACAGAACGCGATACAAGCGCAAGTTGTGTTCCCTGTCGTTGAGCCTGACGAACGAGAATCTGCAAATCGACCTGGGAAAAGGAATCGTTGATTCGATCAGGAAAATAAACCAAGACCCGCGGCGACTTTACCCATTTCAACTTATCGCGAATCGAAGAAATATTGTCAAACTGGTTAATCCGAATGATCTCTGTTTTCATACAACTCTCCTAAAATTATACCGAATAAATAACATCCCAATGCAGAATGCAATTCGCTATACCAGGAAAAAGCATTTCCTTTTTCTATCAATGCATTTTGACCTGTTTGCCAGCCACTTCCTGCCTCGGGAGAAGGAGGATAAAATGATAAGATGCGGTAAAATCAATCATTGTTTTCAAAAAACCATGTTCGAAGTGGATGCGTCTGTGTGCTCTGGCACATTGAGAGAACTATGTGGTTTAATAAGATACAATAGAGAAAATATTAGGTTGGATAATCGAGGTTCCGTTCTATGGTTAGAAAATTGATTATTACACTGATCCTATCAGGTTTATTGCTCACTGCCTGCAATATGCCAACAACCGCAATAACACCGGATTTAGATCAAGTCGCAACAATTGTTGAAATGACACTGACATCCCAGGCGCAGTTCACTCAGCCCTCCAGCACACAGGATGTCGTCACCTCTACAGAAACGATTCCAGCAGTCATCATCACCCCAACGCCTACCGAAACAATTGAGCCTTCCCCATCCATGACTTCCACTCCAACGGTTCCGCCCACCGGTTTCAAAGAAACTTTAGGGCTGCCGGATTGGCAGGATGTGTTTGCTAACGGAAACAGCTTTGGTCTGGATGCGGCTGGGTATGAGGACGATAACACAAAAATCATCATTTACAACGGTGCAATGGTGCTCTCTAACTCCAGCGTGTATGGCTATCGCGGATGGCGTTTAACTTCAAAATCGCCGGATGACATCTATATCGAGGGAAAATTCAACGTCCAATCCTGTGCAGGAGATGACTTGTACGGGCTGGTCTTTCGCGCGCCAGATTATTCCAGCGGCTATGGTTATTACCTGGGGGTTACCTGTAACGGGAAATACAACGTGACCAAATGGGATACCAATGGCACATCCACGATCTTAAATTCAACCGCAGATCCATCCATCAAAGCAGGTGCAAACCAGGTGAACGATATCGGCATTCAAAATACCGGCAACACATTCACCATTTATATCAACAACACAATGGTGACCCAATTCACAGACACAACTTTTCCAAACGGCGGTCATTTTGGCGTTTTTATCGCGGGTCAAAGCCCGGGCGCATTCACCGTACGGGTGGAGGAACTTGCATATTGGTCACTTCCATGAAAGGGCAAGAGGTACGACATTGATCAACAATTCAAATATCAAACAAAAAATCATTCTAACTGCCAGGCAATATATAGAAAAAAAACCGGTTTATCTGGATACCGAAACAACTGGGCTTACAAACCAGGATGAAATTGTGGAAATTGCAATCGTTGACCATGACGGCTCTACTTTGTTCGAGGAACTTGTTAAACCTCAAAAACCAATTCCCGTCGAAGCACAAAATATTCATGGCATTAACGATGCTATGGTAGCAAACGCCCGCACTTTTCCCGTAATGTGGCAAAGCATTCGACCCAAGCTTATGAATCGCCAGGTGGGCATCTACAACACTGAATTCGATTTGCGTATGATGCAACAATCGTATGAAATCTATAGGCTCTCCTGGCGTGAAAAGATCAGCGCATTTGACATTCTTGTTCTCTATGCACAGTTTTATGGCGAATGGGATCCACGCTACCGGCGGTACAGGTATCAGAGTCTGGAAAAAGCAGGGAAACAATGCGGGATACTTCTGCCTAATTCACATCGCGCCAAGGACGATGCACTTCTAACGCGTGAGATTCTTCATTACATGGCAAATTCTGAAGCCTGATTCCTCTTCCACAAATTACTTTTTACTGGCAAGATTTTTGCGCGTCTACTCATGCTCATTCTGATTGAATTAACGATTCGAGCTTATCCTCATCTATTTTTAAGTCGATATTAAGACATTTGTTATATTAATCGTGTACATTCTTCATTATACGGTTTTGTTATTAACGGAAAATACTCGATGAAAAAGATACCTTCATCAGAAATCACACCGGAGCATATTTATCATTCCCGGCGTAAATTTATGAAAGAAGCACTCATTTGGGGCGTGAGTGCAACCCTTTTATCATCTTGTGGAGGTGTTTCCCTTTCACCTTCACAGCTCGCAACAAACCAACAGGAAGATCTTCCTGGCGAAAACACCACGACACCGCAAGATACGATCACAACACCTAACAGCGAACCCCTCACGAGCTATGAAGACGCAACAAATTACAACAACTTTTACGAGTTTACAACCGATAAGCAACGCGTTGCTTCCCTGGCAGAAGACTTTTCAACCAGTCCATGGAACATTGAGATTTCTGGTCTTGTTCACAAACCCATTACGCTAGGGTTGGAAGATCTATATCGTTTTGAACAAGAAGAACGGGTGTATCGGCTGCGCTGCGTAGAGACGTGGTCAATGGTGATTCCCTGGCTTGGGTTTCCATTATCCAGGCTGCTCAAAGAAGTCGAACCGACCTCGGATGCAGCTTATATCAAGATGACCACCCTTTTAGATCCCGAACAAATGCCCGGTTTGAATAATTTTTATCCGTACCCCTATGTCGAAGGTCTGCGATTGGATGAAGCCATGCACGATCTCACCATTTTGGCAACCGGAATGTACGGCAAAATGCTTCCACCCCAAAATGGTGCACCCATTCGTCTGGTGGTGCCCTGGAAGTACGGGTTTAAGAGTATTAAATCCATTGTAAAGATTGAGCTGGTCAAAGAGATGCCCACCTCATTTTGGATGAATATTGCCCCGGATGAATATGGCTTTTATGCCAATGTTAACCCTTCTGTTACACACCCACGTTGGTCACAGGCACGAGAAAAGCGCATTGGTGAGACAGAATGGCGAGACACATTGTTGTTCAATGGTTATTCAGAGGAAGTATCTTATCTATATGATGGAATGGACTTGAGTGTATGGTTTTAAAAACATCCTGACAGAGAAAAAACATCATACTTCTCCCCCGCTCACCTCAATTCCCATAAGAGCATGATACAATTTTTAAAATTTGGTGGTGGAGATCATGCTCTGTGCAATCGTTGAATAAAGAACAAAAAAAGGTTCTGGAAAGCGCCAGCAGACATTCTGTGTTTCTTGAAGGACCGCCAGGAAGCGGAAAATCAACCATTGGTGCCTTCCATCTTTCAAATATGGTCAATGCTGGTATTCCGGCAGAAAAAATTATTGTCCTGGTGCCACAAAGGACGCTGGCAGAGCCTTATTACCAGGTGATAAATTCAATATCATTTCCACCAGGTGGTTTGCCACAAATCGTCACACTGGGTGGATTGGCTCGCAGGATGGTTGAGCTTTTCTGGTCACTGCTTGCAAAAAACGCTGGTTTTGCTCGACCAGACTTACCACCTCGTTTCCTCACACTGGAAACGGCTCAATATTTTGCCGCCCGCCAAATGCAGCCCCTTCTGGATAAAGGATATTTTGACAGTATTACCATTGATCAAAACCGGATATTCAGTCAAATCATAGACAACCTTAATAAATCTTCTATCGTTGGCTTTCATTATTCAGAAATTGGTGAACGATTGAAAAATGCCTGGGCTGGAAAACCTGAACAAATCCAGGTTTATACCGAAGCTCAGGAATGCATCACGCTGTTCCGTGAGTATTGCCTGAAGAATAACCTGGTCGATTTTTCACTGCAAATTGAGCTGTTCAAAGACCACCTTTGGTCTTCCTTTCTCTTTCAGGAATACCTCAAAAATCAGTATCGTTATTTAATCTACGATAACATTGAAGAAGACGTCCCGGTTGCGCATGATATCGTCAGGCAATGGCTTCCTGCTTTTGAAAATTACCTGTTACTATTTGATCAGGATGGGGGTTACCGCGTGTTTCTTGGCTCAGACCCGGTTTCGGGATACTCCCTGAAAAGCAATTGCGTTGAGAATATCACCTTACAGCATAAATGGGTGATGACCCCGGAAATCCAACACTTACAGGCAAACCTGAGTGGTTCGATTCTAAAAAAAACGGTGCGTCCCAATCCTGAAATCTTGCAACAATCTCTTGTCATTAACCACAACAAATATTTTCCAGAAATGGTCGATTTTGTTTGTGACCAGGTAAAAGAATTAATCGAAATGCACGGGGTAAATCCAGAAAATATCTGCATCATTTCTCCCTTCTTGAGCGATTCTTTGCGTTTTGAATTTATAACCCGCATGGAAACACGTTCGATCCCCATCGAAACGCATCGACCATCACGCAGTTTGTACGAAGAGCCTGCCACGCAATGCCTGATAACACTGTTGAAAATCCTCTATCCAGCATGGGGGACTCCCCCGTCGTCATACGAATTCCGAAATATGTTGATGCAATCCATCACAGGTTTCGACCTCATCCGTTCCGATTTGCTGACGAAAATCATTTTTCGCCCGCGGCAGCATGATGAACCATTGGGAAGTTTCGGTGACATTCACCCGGATACGCAGGAACGCATTACATATTTAATTGGCGAACGCTATACAATTATGCGAGACTGGCTGCTTGATCATCTGAACAGCAGCTTACCGCTGGATGTGTTGCTCAGCAAACTATTCGGTGAGCTGCTTTCACAACCCGGTTTTGGTTTCAATGACAATTATGATGCAGCAGATACCACTGCCCGTTTGATGGATTCGTTTCATAAATTCCGCTCAGTGATTCCGCTGGATGAGAACCTTGACGAACTAAATATCTCCGAAGAGTATGTAGAGATGATTGAAAAGGGAGTCATTGCTGCTCAGTTTTTTGATACCTGGCAGAGTAATACCGGTTCTTCGGTTTATTTGTCCCCTGCTTATACCTTTCTGATGTCCAACAGAATAGTAGAGTATCAGTTCTGGTTAGACATCGGTAATACATCCTGGTGGGAGCGGTTGAATCAACCCCTAACTCACCCGTACATCCTCAACCGTCACTGGCGCGAAAATGATAAATGGGGTGATATGAATGAATACCAATCCAACCAAAGGAATTTGCAGCGGCTGGTAAATGGGCTGTTATATCGCTGTCGAAAACAAATTTTTCTTTGTCTATGCGAAATCAACGAACAGGGTAATCAGCAACATGGACCTTTACTCCAGGCTGTACAGCATCTTTTCAGAGCAGCAAATCGCAGCCAACCGGAAGCACAGGTGACCGATGTTTAAACCTCGCCCGGCACAAAAACTGATCCTCGAATACAAACAAGGCAAAATGGGGATTAAGGCTGTTCCTGGCAGCGGTAAAACCCACACCCTCTCGTATCTCGCAGCACAACTGATCCTTTCAGAAGCTGTTGCAGAAGACCAGGAGATATTAATCGTGACGCTGGTGAACTCAGCGGTTGAAAACTTTTCTTCCAGAATTTCACAGTTTATTCAAGGGGCAGGTTTGTTACCCAATACCGGGTATCGCGTTCGCACGTTGCATGGTCTGGCACACGATATCGTGCGAGAACGACCTGACCTTGCCGGTCTATCGGACCGATTTCAAATCATAGACGAGCGTGAGAGCGCATCCATCCTCGCAGATGCGGTCAGCCAATGGCTCCGACTAAACCCGGAAATGATTGTGAAATATACAGCCAAAGACCAGAATTTGCAGAATAACTCGAAATTGCTGAAAGATTGGAACAGGCTCCTTGTTGATACGGCAACCAGTTTCATTAAAATCGCCAAAGATTATCAACAATCCGCCACTGATATCCGAGATAAATTAAACACAGCAAACTGCGACGATGATTTTTTGCTTTTTGGAGCAGAAATCTATGAGGAATACCAGCGAGCTCTTCACTATCGCGGGGCAATCGATTTTGACGACCTGATCCGCCTCGCTCTGCGCGCCCTCGAATCAGACCCCGAGTTTCTTCAACGGCTGCAATACCGGTGGCAATACATCCTGGAAGATGAAGCACAAGATAGCAGCCGTCTTCAAGAGCAGATCTTGCAGGTATTGACAGGAAATGATGGCAACTGGGTCAGGGTTGGTGATCCCAACCAGGCGATTTTTGAGACATTTACAACCGCTCACCCAAAATTTCTAATCAATTTCCTCAACCGCCCTGATGTCAGCGAAAAACAGCTACCCAACTCTGGGCGTTCCACTCATACGATTATGAATCTGGCGAACCATCTCATCAAATGGTCACGCAGCGAAGAGAATCCCAATCCCTTTTTGCAAGATACGTTAATCTATCCACTCATCGAGCCAACCCCGCCGAATGATCCACAGCCCAACCCGCCCGATAAACCGAATGGCGTCATTCTGTATGAAGAGAAATTAACCCCAGACGATGAGCTGACAAAAGTAGCCATGTCACTGTCAAAATGGCTTCCCATGAATCAGGATCGCACTGTTGCTGTGCTTGTGCCAAGAAATGAGCGCGGGGCAAAAATGGTTGAAGTATTAGCCAGTTATAACATACAAGCAATTGAACTTCTGCAGACCAGTAAATCCACCAGACAAACTGCCCGGATCATCGCTGACATCCTGCATCACCTGATAGACCCATCTTCAAGCCAGCGCCTGGCACGCCTATACTCAGCCGTTAATAACATCAACCCTTCAAACGAAAAGGATAACCGGGTCATCTCTCAGACCCACAACCTTTTGAGAAAATGCCGCCGCGTTGAAGAATTCCTCTGTCCATCTCCACAGCAGGATTGGCTTAAGCAGTTGTTCAAAGAAAAAACGAGTGAAGAGCTTATCTCGGAATTAGAAAATTTTCGCACATTGATTAACCGTTGGCATAAAGCTGCATTGCTCCCTATCGACCAGTTGGTGTTAACTGTCTCACAGGATTTATTCCTGAGTCCCGTGGACCTTGCGCTGGCACATAAGCTGGCATTATCGCTGGAGACGGCTGCCAGGAATCACACGGATTGGCGCTTACCGGAATTTAATGATGAATTAAATGCTATCGCAAATAATCAACGAAAGTTTTATGGCTTCTCAAATGACGAAACAGCGTTCAATCCAGATGAACATAAAGGTAAAGTGGTTGTAACAACCATCCATAAAGCCAAAGGGCTTGAATGGGACCGTGTTTACCTTCTGTCGGTGAGCAATTATGATTTTCCCTTTGGCATGTCAGGAGATAAGTATATCGGCGAAAAGTGGTTTATTGAGGATCAAATAAACATTCAAGAAGAAATGCTGGCACGATTAAAAGCTTTGCTGGATGAGGACATTATCGCAATGAACCTCGAAAACGGAGAAGCTACCCGCAATGCCCGTATTGAATATGCACGCGAAAGGTTACGCCTCTTTTATGTCGGCATAACACGCGCAAAATCTGAATTGACCATCACGTGGAATTCTGGAAAAAAAGGAAATAACACCCCCTCAGAGCCATTATTAGCAGCCATGAGATATATGAGAGGAAAATCACATGCCCATTCCAAATGATTTTCGTTTCAGTCAAACCAACCTGCAAGATTACCTGGATTGCCCCCGTAGGTTTGAACTGCGTTATATCCAAAAACTCAAATGGCCCGCAGAACCAACCCAGTCGCATGAGGATCAGGAGTTGTTCATTCAAAGAGGACTCATGTTTCACAGATCGGTTCGACAATATTTTATGGGCTTACCTGCAGAGATTCTCGAGCAAAGATTGATTGACCCAACCTTGGTAGATTGGTGGAAGAATTTTCTCGCCTGGTGCGAAAATGAACCTTTTCTGAACAAGCCATTTTCCGAAATTACGCTGCAGGGAAAACTCTTTGAAAGGAGGTTTATTGCAAGTTATGATCTGGTTACCCAGCAAAACAATGGCAAAATCCTAATCATCGATTGGAAAACGACACCTTCAAGAGCGGCTTCACAATTCCTGAAAAAACGTGTTCAATCAAAACTATATCCGGTTTTGCTATTGGCAGCGGGTCGCCATTTATTTGAGGAGAGTAAAGACTTCCTCCCTCATAACCTTGAAATGATGTATTGGTTTACAGGTCACCCAGAAGACCCTGAGATTTTTACGTATTCACAAGCGCAGTATGAGGAAGACCTGTATTTTCTGCAAAAAGTGATAGAGGAGGTTGAACAAACACCGTTACACGCATTTCGCCAAACCACTGATACAAAGCGTTGTAACTACTGTGTGTATCGTTCACTTTGTGAACGCGGGAAAAAGGCGGGTGAATGGAATAAAGATTCTGAAGATTTGCTCGATATTGACCTGGGGAATTTACTGGAAAGCATGATGAATGAGCTGGATCAAAAGGGTGAGGCATGGTTGTAAAATCGGGGAAATCAGTATGGAAAATGCCCGATCCGGTTCAGGTGTCGCCTGAAATTTCCGGGATTTTTCCAGGATTTGAAGTGATTTCACAATTACTGGTTTACCGTGGGTTACAAACCAGGGCTCAGGCGATGGCGTATCTCTATACAGCGAAATACTCTCCCTGCAACCCTTTTGAACTGCCGGACATGCATAAAGCGGTTACTGAAATGATTGCAGCCATTAACGAAGATCAGAAAATTGGAATCTGGGGGGATTTTGATGCAGATGGTCAAACCTCAACAGCAATTCTATTTGAAGGCATCAAAAGACTCACCAATAACATCATTTATCGCCTCCCGGTAAGAAAAAACGAATCTCACGGGATCAGCCATGCGGGCATTTCTGATTTTGTTAAAGAGGGCGTTAACCTGCTCATCACCTGCGATACCGGTGTCAGCGAGATTGAATCCATCCAATATGGGTTGGAGAATGGTATCCGTACCATCATCACCGACCATCACACCCTCCCCGAAGTACTCCCGGATGCGTTAGCTATCGTCAACCCCGAAAGATTGGATCCGTCCCACCCTTTACGCCATCTCAGCGGGGCTGGAGTAGCATACAAATTCATCGAAGCACTCTATCAGGAAAGCGGTTTGAGCGATGATCTCACCAAACTTCTGGATATCACAGCCATCGGCATCATCGCCGACCTGGTTCCCCTAATCGGTGAGACTCGATACCTGGCACAAATGGGTATAAAAATCCTGCAAAATACTGCCCGTCCCGGATTAATGGAATTGCTAAAGACTGCCGGGATTGAAAATGACAGCATTAATGAAGATACAATCTCCTATTTGATTGCACCGCGCCTGAATTCACTGGGACGGATTGGGGATGCAAGTCCTGTTATTGAATTGCTGACCACAAAAGACCCCACGCGTGCTGCTGAACTGGCTAAAAATTTAGACGAATCAAATAATGAACGCAAAGGCAAGACCGATATTATCTCGCGAGCTGCCCAAAACCTGGTAGAAAACGATCGGGAACTCCAAAATAAACCCGTCCTGGTCCTGGAAAATCGTGAATGGGATCCAGGAGTGATTGGGATTGTTGCCAGCCACCTGGCGGATGTCTTTCGGAAACCCGTTGCGATCATTTCAATCAGTGACGAAAAAACTGCCCGTTGTTCTGTTCGCTCAGTGGAAGGGATTGACGTCATGGCTGCACTGGTTGAAAACCAACAATATTTACTGCGTTTTGGTGGGCATCCAATGGCTGCCGGGTTCTCAATTGAAACAAAAAACCTTCCCGCATTCAAGCGCGCTTTCACCCGTTCGATTACAAATGCCAGTAAAGAACTGCCAGAGGTAGTTGAATACCAAATTGATGCAGTGCTCCCTTTAGAAGAAGTCGCCAATGCATCTCTCGTGGAAAAACTGGAAATGTTTCGCCCGTTTGGGTCAGGTAATCCACGGTTCACATTTTTCGCCCCCAATTTGCGCGTTGTGAATGACATAACATTTGGTAAAGAATCAAACCATCGCAAGTTAACCGTACAGACCCAATCCGGGAAAAAGGCTGACGTGCTCTGGTGGAAAGGGGAGCGCCAACGTTTGCCGGACGAGTTCATTGACTTGCTTTATCAGTTGCGAACATCGACCTATAAAGGCAACCCAACAGTACAAATTGAATATATCGATTCAAAACCACATAACGATTTGCCAGCTGCCCTTTCAAAATGCAGCATCTCTTTGCCGTTTGAAGTGATCGATTTACGTACCGAAACGAAACCCCTGGATTACATCAACAAATATCTGTCACAAGAAATAACAGAAATTTTTGCTGAAGGGTTGAAAACTCTGTATACCCACCCACGGTATAAAAATCGTTTAAACCTTCAACCGTCTCAATACTTCGCCATTCTATCTCCGCCGCCGAACAGGGCTGTGTTGCGCCAGGTTTTACTGGAAGTTAAACCGGAAAAGATATGGCTCTTTTCGGCAATGAGTGAGTTCTCGAACACGCTTAAATTCCTGAACCACATACTCAAAAGAATAAAAACCTCTATAGATGAAAATAAAGGCTGGATCGATATCGAGATAACGGCGTTAGAAACGGGTCATCTGGAAGAGACCATTCGAACCGCTGTGGATTATTTTGTTGAGAAGACCACGCTGGAATACATCGATAAGCATGAAAACCGCATTCGATTGGGAAATTTTGGTCACCCCGGACAAAAAGAAGCAACCATTTTAAATTCGTTCAATATCTTATGGGAAGAAACCGCCGCTTTTCGGAGATATTATCAAAAGGCAGAGATCAACCAACTCTTTTCCGGGTTGACTAGTCGCAACGCAAAGTAATTACCCTCCTTTATTATTGACAGGCGTGGAAAAAATCCAGTTTCCCAAAAACAAAAAGACAACCGAACAAACAAGTGAAACTCCAAATTGAATCGGTCCAATTTTCCAAAAAGAAATCCCAGCCAGTACAGCTAAAAAATGTCCTACCCAAAACCCAATTACACCGGAAACGATTAATCCGATGATCCGCAAAGGACCACCGCCTTTCCATACATGAAAAAGCGCACCCAAGATTGCAGCAACTAACGAGCCAAATAGAAAAGCAGGAATTGTCATAGAAAATCTCTCTTTAGTGGACTAATGTACCAATGAGATCATACCACCACCCAAAACAATATTGCCCTGATACATCACAGCAAATTGCCCAGGAGTGATATCTCTAAGTTTATCTTCCAGGTTTACTACAAAGACCTCTTCATCAACTGATTCTAGCCTGCCAGGGATCAATGGAGATTGATAGCGAATTTTTACCTGTACCAGCGCATTCTCGGTAGGAGGGTCACCAGAAATCCAGTTCACATTTGTAATCGAGAAACTGCTTGAACCCAGTTCATCTTGATGCCCAACCACAAGAGACTGGTCATGAAAATTTTTCTCAAGTACATACAGCGGTTGTGGCGAATACACACCCAGCCCTTTGCGCTGCCCAATTGTATAATTGATGAGACCTGAATGCTCGCCTAAAACCTCTCCACTGCGATTGATGATTTTCCCGCTTTGGACGGGTGCTTTGGCGTAATCATGGATAAAGGTTCGATAATCGACTCCGTCTAAAAAACAAATGTCCTGGCTCTCGGGTCGGTTCGCTGAACTTAATCCATGTTCACCCGCAATCGCTCGCACCTCATCCTTTGTATAACCGCCGAGTGGGAACAATGTTTGCCTTAATTGTGCCTGTTCAAGGTAAGCAAGGAAGTAACTTTGGTCTTTCCGTCCATCCTTGCCTTTCAGCAGTAAGTATTCTCCCTTTTCTTTTGTAATTTTTGCATAATGACCGGTTGCAACATAATCTGCTGCAAGGATTTCGGCTTGCTGCTGAAGGATTTTCCATTTCACAGTTTGATTGCAAACCATGCAGGGGTTTGGGGTCAGCCCACTGGAATACGTGTCAACAAAGTAACTGATCACTTCTCGTTTGAATAAATCACGGGCGTCAACAACAAAAAAGGGGATATCCAACATCTGGGCAACCTGTTGCGCTGTTTCTTCAATCTCTTTCTCAATCGTCTGCAAACGATCCTCTGTATCCGCAAATTTTGCGGTACGCAACATCACGCCGATGACCTGATAGCCTTCTTCCCTCAAGAGCAACCCTGCAACCGAACTATCTACCCCACCGCTCATTCCCAAAATAACTTTTTTCATCTTCCCACGTGTCATGGTATTTTTTCTCAGGTTTTTCCTCATTCGAGCCAATTCCGATACCCCATCAAAAATGACCTACCATCCATCGGCTTTTTGCCTCCTGGTTGTACCTCAGACAATATTAAATATCCATCACCTGCCCCAACTGCAGGATATCGATCCACCAGGTAATGTTTACCGGGCGTCAAACCATTTTCTCTTATCACCGAAGCTTTGTGCACCTTTAACAAGGAGTTTCCGAGTGGCATAAAACAGCCAGGCCAGGGATTAAAAGCCCTGATTTTGCGTTCTAAAGCATCGACGGTTTGAACAAATTCCAGCAAGCCATCCTCTTTTTTGAGAATCGGTGCATAAGTTTCATTACCAGTGGCTTGAGGTACGGGTTGCAGTACTCCTTCCACATACAATGGCAAAACGCGAGCGAGCAAGTTGGCTCCTAATACCGCAAGACGAGTTTCCAGGCTGCCTGCGGTGTCGTCCGGGACAATATCCATTGAAGCCATTTCAAAAACAGGACCGGTGTCCATTCCCTCATCCAGCTTCATGATGGATACCCCAGTTTGCCTATCCCCATGCAAAATGGCGGCTTGAATAGGGGAGGCTCCTCTCCAACGGGGTAAAAGCGATGCATGTACGTTCAGACAACCCAAAGGCGCAATCGATAACACTTCGCTTCGAAGAATCTTGCCGTATGCAACCACAACAATGACCTCTGGTTCCCATTGCCTGATTTGATTCAAAACAGGCTGGTTGTGCAACAGCTTTTCAGGTTGGAGGACATCTAAACCCAGCTCCACCGCGGCTTCTTTCACCGGACATGGGCGAAAATCACGCCCCCTGCCGGCAGGGCGATCCGGTTGAGTGACCACTCCAGTAATTTGGTGTGCCTCAACAAGTTTCTTCAATGAAGGTACGGCGAATTGTGGAGAACCCATAAAAACGATTTTTGTCATCGTGGACTTGTTCCTTTTTTTCTCATAGTATCCGTGTTGACGAAAAAGGTGTAGTTCCTTATAATGATAACTACTGTCTTGTTTAATTATGGTTAAAATACACTATATCTTATCATAAACCAACTTGGAGGTATCAAATGTCAGAAGAGAATATTTCGATGGGGGAAATCACCAGCGATGACAAACTATGGGCTGCGTTGGCGTATATTTTTTCTCCCATCGTTCCTATCATCATCCTGTTGCTCGAGGAAAAGAAAACCCGACCATTTATCAAAGCACACAACATGCAAGCACTCGTTCTGGGTGCAGTTCTTTGGGTAGTGAATATCGCATTAAGTTTTCTTGTGATAGGAATCTGCACAGGACCGCTTTCCTTCATTCTGTTGATTTACCTCGGTATCAAAGCTGGTCAGGGCAACACATTCGATATTCCAGTAGTTACAGACTTCATAAAAAAACAAAACTGGGCATAGAAAGTCATTTTTGTACTTTTCTAAAAGCCTGCCGCATGGCAGGCTTTTTTTCTGGTATGATAATATGGTACAGGAGGTGAGGAATGGAACAGAAACCTGAATTTCCCCAGGCAGCACAGGCTGCCCAGGCGCCACTATCCCCACAAGACGAGCGTACATGGGCTATGTTGGCGCATTTAAGCATATTAGCAAATTTAGTTACCGGCTTACTCGGGACAGTAGCTGCGCTTGTCATCTATTTAATTTATAAAGACCGTTCACGGTATGTTGCATATCAATCCCTTCAATCTCTTCTCTTCCAGATCATTACCTGGATCCTTGGTGGTACTTTGATAGCTATACTTTGGACAATCACTGGTCTGCTGTCTACGATCATAATAGGAATTTGTTTAATTCCAATAGCTGCCATTTTCAGCCTTATTCCCTTTGCTGCCTTGATTTATGGAATCATTGCCGGAGTAAAATGCAATAGTGGTGAAGATTTTAAATATTGGTTAATTGGCGATTGGGTCCGAAAAACATACGAACCCGATATCCAAGTTTAAGAAGTGAGTATCGTTTTATGGAATTAATCCTTTCCGCAATATCTGCTGGCGGCTTGGTAGGAGCAGCCAATCAGTATGCCTGTCTTCTGATCGTCGCAATTGCCGCAAAACTGAATATCATCACACTTTCAACACAAATGTCGTTTTTAGAGAGTTATTGGTTCATCGGTGTCGTGGCATTCCTTTGGATCATCACCCTCGCTCCAGCATATTCCTCTCTGCTTTCGCCTGGGATGAGCAATGTCATCAACACCATTTCAAACCTCATCAGTGGCTTTATGGTCCCGTTATCTGCCGCGCTACTTTCACTGGCATCGATCGGTGTGATTGTGAATTTGAACCCGGAATTAACCGGAATCCTTGAGACGCTTAAATTGGTTAATCAATCGGGGTCATTTGCTGCAACGAGTTACGCTGTAGCGGCTGCTGGCGCTGTTTCAGCTACCGCAATCACTGGAATGCGTGCGCTGACAAAACCAGCCATAAGCTCATCGACCGGTACAACTGGAACGATATCGGCACCGCTCTTCGCAACCATCGAGAATCTGTCATCGGTCGTATTGATGGTCGGGGCTTACGTTTTATCAAAAATCGATCCCTGGTTAATGGTTATCCTTTTTGCACTGATCATTGTTGCCATCATTGCCCTGGTCATTTTCGCTGTCAAGCAGTTGAAACGGTTCAGCAAAGGGATTGGTAAAGTGCTCAACCTTGCCCAGGTTGAACCCAAAGCGGGGCTTGCCATCATCGTAGAATCCTTTGTATGGGGAATTGGCTGGTTTGCATGGAAACAATGGGGACGTGGCATGATCATGCTGTTCCTATATGCGCTTTGGCTCATTTTGTTTCTGCTGGTTCAACCAATATTCATCGGTTTGTTCTCGTTTTTCCCACCCATTACTCCTCTGATCGGGTTCTTCTCTGCTGCCTTTCTCGTCCTTCTGTTCATTTCAATTGGATTAGCCACTGCAAAGGCACTTATGAACCATATTGAAAAAACACTCAACCAAAGTACCGTTCTGCCCACTTGATGATATTTTGCCTGAACAATGCAACAAAAACAAACGACGCAGAAACCACTGCGTCGTTTGTTTTTATCAGGGATACCCACTCATAAATGATTTTTCATTTAGAAGCCAGGGGCAAATCAGCTTCTTTCCAGGCTTGCAACCCACCCAATATGGGTGTAGCTTTTGAAAATCCGTTTTCCAGAAGAATCTGCGCCGCACGGGCGCTGGTTTGTTCAGCCGGTCAAGTGCAATAGGTTATTATCCATTTCTCACGGGGTAATTCCTCAAGCCGATTCTCAAGTTCTGACAGGGGGATGTTTACCGAGCCAGCAGCATGGTTCGCAGCGAAATCGCTTTCTGCACGCACATCCAACAGCACTGCCTGACCACTCTCCCATGCCTCCCATGCCTCCACCGGGCTGACTCGTTCAATCATACCTGCATCAACAGGCGTTGTTTTAGATGGCTGAGATAAGATAACTACAGCTACCAGTACCAGCACAATGCCTGACGCCAGGAAATATAACGGGAGCATGGAGGGGTTGCTCTGTTTAGGTTTCTTTTTTATTTTATTAGACATATTTTATCCTATTTATGTGTTTAAATAATCATATCCGATTGAGATAAGTTTTTGATTAAGAAATAGACACACTGGATGCCTGGAGCAAAAGCAGAAGATTTGTCTTATCTTCTTCAAAGAAACCAGAAAAAGACAGGGGACAACGGAAGAGACCGCGCTTAACGTATGTGTGGTCAACCACAACTCTCACCCTTGTGGGTTGAATCTGTTGGAAAAAATCATCAGATATGGAATTTCGAGATATACTTGCATATCGCATATTTTTCACTCTGGATATCCAGAAACACCCGGATTTTTCACAAGATGTTTTCATAGAACTGGTATTTGACGCAGGGAGCAAGTTAAAAAATTTTTCCTAATCGAGACATCGTTGAGGAGGATTCATGCAAAATCATAATACACGCCAGATCCGAGTTTTCATATCTTCCACTTTTCGTGACATGCAGCAGGAGCGGGATTACCTGATCAAATTTACTTTCCCACAACTAAGAAAACTCTGCGAAGGGCGTGGAGTGATTTGGAGCGAAGTCGACCTGCGCTGGGGGATCACAGATGAACAATCCGCAGAAGACCAGGTATTGCCCATTTGCCTTCAAGAAATTGACAATTGTCGGTCTTTTTTCATTGGCATTCTGGGTGAAAGGTATGGATGGATCCCTGAAAAGATCGATGGTTCTCTGTTGGAACGGGCGCAGTGGATCAAAGAACTTGATGGTGCATCAGTTACCGAAATGGAAATCTGCTACGGTGCATTAAATAACCCGCTTCTCGCAGATAATGCTTTTTTCTATTTTCGAGATCCACGTTACGTCGAATCATTGCCAGTCGAAAAGCAACAAGAATTTTCTGAAATTCCTTTAGAAGCTGACATT
>CAYRRA010000061.1:0-21900 GCA_964426355.1 uncultured Anaerolineaceae bacterium | reverse complement strand
GACGAAGCCCTTCTGCTGCATCCCTCTGTCAAACACGCCGTCGCATTCAGCGTCCCCGACAGCAAACTCGGCGAAGAAGTGGCGGCTGCCGTGGTTCTGCATCAACCCGATGTGAGTGAAAAAGACCTCAAGCACTTCCTCTCCTCTCACCTGGCGCATTTCAAAATCCCGCGGCGCATCCTCTTTCTCGATGAAATCCCCAAGGGTCCGACCGGTAAGCTCCAACGCATCGGTCTGGCTGAGAAGCTCGGTCTAACCTCCTTCGAACCCGAACAAACACATGATGACACCCCCCCTGCTTCACCCCTCGAAATCAAAATCGCTGCTATCTGGAGCAAAGTGCTCGAAGCTCCCCAAATCGGACGCAACCAATCCTTCATCAGTCTCGGCGGCGATTCCATCCTCATCGCCAGCCTGGTTATCTCTTTTCACGAGGAGTTCGGAGTCTCCGTTCCCCTTATTGACCTGTTCGATGCCCCCACTGTCGCCGAACAAGCCATACTGATACAACAACTCCTTGATTGACTTTGGGAATGAAAAAACATTTCGGGTTTAAAACATGAAATTTCCTCTAGCTCTGAACAAACCAGCATGAACGAAAAAAAAATTCGATTAACCGCAAAACGATCATTAACTCACGAAGAAGAAAAAAGCCTTGAACGACTCCACCACGGTCCCAAATTCATGTTTGATGAACGCTGTATTCATCAGCTTTTTGAGGACACTGCTCGCAAATTTTCTGATTTGACGGCTGTGGTCGATTCCCAACATTCGATCACCTTTCAAGAACTAGACCAGAGGTCGAACCAGCTTGCCCGATATCTGATCGAACATGGTGTTCAACCCGGTGACCGTGTGGTAGTTCAAATGAAGCGTTCTGTTCAATTGATCCTGAGCACGTTGGCAATCTGGAAAGCCAGAGCCATCTACGTGCCGGTTGATCCAGCCTATCCGCCCGCGCGCAAAGAATACATCTTCAACCATACACTGGCAACCTGTGCGCTCGCCGATTCGGAGGGTTTTCATTGCCAATGGGGAAATATCCCAACGATGATTAATCTCGAAGAGCATTGGGAAAGCATTTCCGGAATGGATCAAAGCCCATTGGATCTGGCGTACGACGCAGCCGACCTTTGTTACATCATGTATACCTCGGGGTCTACTGGCAGTCCCAAAGGCGTGATGGTAGAACATCGCTCGCTGGCAAACATGATCCAATGGTTTGTGCGCCAGTTTCAAGTCAGCCCGCAGGAACGAGCTTCACAAGGAGCCAGCATTACTTTTGACCCATCTTTACGGGAAATCTGGCCAAACCTGGTGGGCGGTGCGATCCTTTTCATCATGGATGATGCCATTCGCACCGATCCCATTGCTTTCTGGAGGTGGATACGCGATCAAAAAATCACGATATGCTATCTCACTGCCCCCTTAGCTGAACTAATGCTGCAAGCAGCCATCCCGGATGGACTTAGCTTAAAATACCTGACCGTCTCCGGCGAAAAGATGAAAGCCATACCTCCAACGTTTCAATTTAAAGTCATTAATCTGTATGGACCTACCGAAGCGACCACGCATTGTACTTTCTGTGTGATCGACCCTACAGAAACCGTGCCACACATCGGCAGACCAATTGACAACACTTCAATTTATATATTGGATGAGTATGCGCATCCGGTTCCACCCGGTTTTATCGGTGAGATCGGAATTGGTGGGGTTGGTGTTTCACGCGGGTATTGGAATGATTTAGAAAATACTGCAAGCAAGTTTATCGTAAATCCGGTCAACGGTATTGATCGAATTTATCTCAGCGGCGATCTGGGGCGTTTCCGTCCGGATGGAAATATCGAATATATTGGCAGGAAAGATTTCCAATACAAAATACGTGGGCAGCGTATTGAAACCGCTGAAATCGAAGCCGTGCTCGACCAAACACCCGGTATCGCAAAAAGCCTTGTGCGCGTCTTTGAAAACCCTGCAAAAGAAAATGTACTCGTCGCCTATATCCTTGAAAAACACCCGCTAGGAGACGCAGAAATCCTGGCGTTTATAAAAAGAATGCTCCCAGAAGCTTTTCTTCCATCCAGGATTATTCGCTTAGAAAGCCTGCCTTATACCCTCAACGGAAAATATGACAGGCTTTCACTGCCTGAACCCGCTTGGGACACGCACAAGAATACGAAGGAAACATTACCATCAACGCCAACTGAAAAAATTCTGGTTGAAATTTGGAAGGATATTTTGGGAATCCGTCAGGTTGGCGTGGAAGACAACTTTTTCAAACTGGGTGGACACTCTTTGCTCATTATCAAGTTGTGTATCCGCATTCAAGAACACTTCAAAAAAGAGGTTTCATATATCCAGGTATTCGAGAACCCAACTATCCGGCAGCTTGCCAGGCTGCTGGAGCATAACCATGCTGCAAATAACACAGAAAACCCACAAATCATGATGAATGAAAATTCCTCTGCGCCACTCTCTCCGGCACAACGCAGTATGTGGTTTTTACAAAAGCTTTACCCGCAAAGTAACGCATACCACATCAATCTTGCACTGGAACTGACGGGGGATTTGGACGAAGCTGCCTTGCAACATGCTCTCAATGCCATCGTGGAAAGGCATTCCATCCTGCGCACAACCTTTCCCATTTTTAACGATATGCCAGTTCAGCTTATCCATCCCTTCAAGCCGGTTAAACTCACCCACGAAGACGCCAATCAAATATCTGAAGAAGAATGGGAAAACACCCTCCGGAATATCATTCGTATTTACGAAAAAGCATTTAACTTGGAAAAAGAGATCCCAACACGCTATATTCTTGTGAAGCGCTCTCATCAATCACACATGCTGGTGATCATCCTCCACCACATCCTTTTCGACGGCGCATCGGTCAATCTTTTCCTGGATGAACTAACTCATTACTATCACCTGTTTCATACCAATCAGCAGAACGTGCCGTTGGAGACACCGCCACAATTTTCCGATTTTGCCCGACAACAAAACGCCTGGATGGAAAGCCCGGCATTCGAGGAACAATTAAAGTACTGGAAAACCATTTTTACCCAAGAACCGCCTGTTTTGGAACTACCTGGCGACTTTCCGCGTGCAAAAAACGACCAACCAGAAGGCAAGTATCTTGAATGGGTTCTGCCACAAAACCTGGTCAATGACCTGCGGAAGATATGTAGCCGGGAAAATGTGACACCATTCATGCTACTGCTCACAGCATTCAAAACCTTGTTGCACCGGTACACCGGTTTGGACGACATTACCGTTGGTGTTCCCTATAATCTCCGTCGAACCCGTGAACAGCAAAAAATCATCGGAGTGGGCATCAATTCACTGGCATTGCGCAGTGACCTCTCGGGCAATCCCACCTTTCGTGACCTTTTGAAAACCATACGCAGAACCAGCCTGAGTGCTTACATGAATGCCAACCTGCCATTTGACCGACTGGTGGAAGAGCTCGGCTTTGAACGTACTGCGGACAACCAGCCCATTTTCCAGGTCATGTTCCAGGTAAACAAGTTTGTCGAACCGCATGAAGACTGTTCTGGTTTGCAGTTCCAGCGGGAAAGGTTCATATTCAATAAAGCAAAATTTGACCTCACACTCAACATTGTTGAACGGGATGATATGCTTTGCGTGTTTAATTACAATGCAGAGCGCTTCAAACCCAAACGTATTGATCGCATGGCGAGACACTTCCAGACTCTCCTGGAGGGTATTGCAACAAATCCTGAAACCCCCATTGACAGCCTCCCCTTGTTATCTGCATCAGAATACAATCTAATCTTGTACGAGTGGAACCAGACGAGGCGATCTTACCCCTCCGAGAGCCTGCCTGTGCTGTTTTCTCAACAAGCAGCAAAAACCCCTGATTCAACCGCACTTTTATATCAAAACCAACCCATCACCTACCATGAGTTAAACGAAGATGCAAACCGGCTGGCAAATTACCTCACCCGCCTGGGCGTGCAACCTGGTGATTTTATCGCCATTTGCACCGATAACTCCCCAGAAATGATTGATGGGTTACTAGCCATCCTTAAAACCGGTTCAGCATACATCCCAATCGACCCTTCCTACCCAGTAGATCGCATCCATGTAATGCTGCGCGACAGCAAGCCCAGGCTGTTGTTAACAAAATCCAGGTGGTTGGAAAAGCTGCAACCAGTTGAATCAACCGTAGTCCTGTTGGATACGGATTGGCAGACTATTGAATGGGAAAGTCCCATTTATCAGCACGCTCATGTTGCTTCTGATCAGCCAGCATATATCATGTACACATCTGGGTCAACTGGCATTCCAAAAGGTGTCGTGATTCCCCATAAAGCCATCAACCGCCTGGTATTGCAAACGGATTATATCCAGATTACGCCAGGTGATACCATCGCCCAGGTCAGCAATTTTTCCTTTGACGCGGCAACGTTTGAAATTTGGGGTGCTCTACTCAACGGTGCGTGCCTTGCCTTGATCCCCAAAGAGTTGCTGCTCACTCCGCGCGTATTTGGTGTTTCCCTCAATACCAATTCGGTTACGGTGATGTTCCTTACCACATCCTTGTTCAATTATTACGTACTGGAAAACCCGCAGATATTCAGCTCTCTGCGCTGTCTGCTCTTTGGTGGGGAAGAAGCCAACGCCGATAGAGTTCGGCACCTCCTGGCTTCAGGGTACAAAGGGCAATTAATCAACGTATACGGTCCAACTGAAAACACCACTTTTTCCACCTGGTTCGAAGTGAAAGGTCTACCTGAAAAAGCACTTACCATCCCCATTGGAAAGCCGATCGCTAATACGCAGGCGTATATCCTGGATGCTGCGTACCTGCCAGTCCCGGTGGGAATCCCCGGTGAGCTATACCTGGGCGGCGACGGTCTTGCTCTAGAGTATCTGAATCAGCCAGAATTGACATCCGAGCGCTTTATCGACCATCCATTTGCAAATCATCCAGGAGAAAAGCTCTACAGAACAGGTGACATTTGCCAGTATCAGGAGGATGGCTCCATTCTATTTCTCGGTCGGCAGGACGACCAAATCAAACTGCGTGGGTACAGGGTAGAATTGGGTGAAATCAATGCCGTATTATGCAGCAACCCTGCTGTTCAAGACGCTGTTGTCTTGCTTCTAGATGACCCTCAAAACGAGAAGCGCCTGGCAGCTTACCTGACCCCTACGCAGACTCCCCTGACAGACAAAGAAATACGAGATTATCTCGAAACCCGGCTTCCGGTACAAATGGTTCCTTCGGTATTTACCTGGCTGGGGAACATTCCCATCTCGCCGAACGGTAAAATCGACCGCGCCAGGCTGCCTGAACCTAACTGGAGCAAATCAACCGCAAGTATGGGCGGAGAAGAACCAGTCACCCCCACGCAACAGAAACTGGCGGATATCTGGAAAAAAATCTTAAAAATCGAACAGGTCGGGATTCACGATAATTTCTTTTCCCTGGGCGGGCACTCCATTCTGGTCGTCAGTCTGTGTGTGCTGGCAGAAGAGGTCTTTTCAAAGCCACTTTCCTTCTCACAAGTCTTCGATTTCCCCACCATCGCTGAAATGGCAGAAATCATCGACAGTGATAAAGAGTCATCATTAACCATCTCAGAGTACGAACCAACTCCGGCTGTACAGAAAAATTTCTTTTTTATCGGTAGTGGCTTTTCCATCTTTTCTCAATACCTTACCGCGGCAAAGGCAATCCGCATGCCCGATGAAGGTGAAGATGGCAAACCGTTAACCTTTACCACTGTGGAACAAATCGCAGCACAACACGTTGAACGCATTCGTGCTGCTCAGCCAGAAGGACCTTACGCTATTGGAGGTTTCTCTTTTGGCGGGATGCTTGCATTTGAGTCAGCACGTCAGTTAACAGAACACTATCACCAAGAGGTCTCATTAGTTTTCCTCATTGAGCCAACAACACCATTCCTTCCTCCATTGGGCATAAAGGAAGGACAACTTTCTGCCAATGAGACACCAGGAATATCCGTTGTAAAATCGAAAATTGCCCTGCATGCCCGCACCATCTCGAAATTATCGGTGAAAGACAGGTTGAGTTACCTGTGGGCTTGGATTGATAAGCAATATCAAAATCGTGTTCATATCAAAATCATCAGTTGGTTAAGTCGTCAATATCATCAACGTGGGCAGGCAATCCCGATCCGATGGCGACATCATTACATTAAGGATATGAGTGAATGCATTGCACACGCCTATCAACCAAAAAAATACCGGGGTAAGATTGTGTTAGTTGAAAGTGAAATTCATTCACAACGCAAACAATTCAGCAACAACATAGACTTACCCGCTGCAGAAACTCAAATCATACAAATCGAAGGCTGTCATACCCATCTCGACATGATGCAACCCCCCCATTTTTCAAAGTGGATGGATTGGCTAAATCAATACTTTTCTGATTGATTCGGGAATACAATAGAGCTGTGATACACTCATCCAACTATCCTCCTCGCATTCGCCAGTTGGATACGCACAAAGATTTTCTCCAGGTGGCAGACCTGATCGAGTTGTGCTTCGAACCGCATCTCGACCCAGACGGACTTTTATATTTACAGCAAATCCGTCGTGCAGCAAACAACGCCCACCTTGTGCGCTGGTCTTACGCAGCGGGAGAACTGGTCAGCTATCCACTCAACGGATACGTCTATGAAATGGATGGAAAAATCGTTGGCAACCTCAGCCTGATACCCATCTACTGGCAAAAAAGATGGATTTACCTGGTGGCAAATGTTGCAGTCCTTCCGCAATATCGACAGCAGGGTATCGCGAGAAGGTTAACGGAACATGCTCTTGAGCATGTAAGAAACCTGCCCGTGCCATCAGTATGGCTGCACGTCAGAGAAGATAATCACGTGGCGCGCCATCTCTATGAGAAGTTCGGGTTTGTGGCGCGCAGCCGCCGCGATACCTGGGTTAGCCATGACCCCTTTCCAGATTCAGACCCCATCAGACCCGCTGTCGAAATCACAAACCGAAACTCATCCGATTGGGGGCAGCAACTCCACTGGTTAAAAGAAATTTATCCACCAGAAGTTAACTGGCATCTGTCTTTTAGCCCCGAGCAATATCGTACCGGTTTTTTTTCATCAGTATTATCATTTCTTGAAGGTAAAAAGACCAAACATTGGGCAGCGCGGAAAAATAATCAGCTATTGGGCATTGCTTCTTGGGAACCCAGTTTCACCTATGCTGACCCACTCTTTCTCGCTACCGACCCAACCACTGAAAACCTCAGCATTCCTTCCTTGCTCCCGTTTATCAAACAAAACCACTCCCCTTATCGACCATTGATTATCAATTTCCCTGCTGGCAGAGCCAAAGAAGCATTTGAATGCAGCGGGTTTAACCTGCTCAACACACTGATATGGATGGAAAATAAACTGACCTGAATCAAGGGTCTGGATTTTTGCCTACCTTCCCGCTCCAATATGGAAGGCTGCTGGCTGCGACTTGCTTAAAAAACAGGTGACAGTCAACCGAAACATACTCAATCCACAATCAAGCAAGTTTTTCCACACAACCCACCCCATTACGGTACAGGTATAATAAGAAAAACGGTCAGCATCCTGATAGTGAAAAACCTGAGGATGATTACCGGTAAAATAAACTGAACAAAAAGGAGGTAATTCAATAATGACGAAACTAATCATACGATGGATAATCAATGCCGTCGCGTTATACGTCGCCGTTGCGCTTCTCAATGGCAATGGCATCACCCCTCAGAGCGAAAACTGGGTTTCTTATATCTGGCTGGCGCTCATTTTTGGCTTGATAAATGCCACCCTCAAACCGATCCTCACGGTTGCCGGGTGCCCGTTTATCATTCTCACGCTCGGTCTGGGTACGCTCTTAATCAACACCCTGCTTTTCTACCTTGCCGGACAAATCGGATTGAACTTTAAAGTTGGGTTCACCGTTAACGGCTTCTTGCCTGCGTTCCTGGGCGCTCTCATCGTAAGTGTTGTCAGTTTCATACTTGGCATTCTCTTCAAAGACGAACTCAAAGAAAAGCACCGGCGCTCCGACCGTTAATTTTCCCCAGGTTTTCAGGAGATCAAAAAGAGACTGCCTTTTCAGACAGCCTCTTTTTTTCATTTTCACAAACCTGGATGGGTTAATCAGATCTGGGTTCCTCAACAGGTGGGTTGCCTTCGTCCTGCAGAAGGTCCGAGAGGTTC
Organism: uncultured Anaerolineaceae bacterium; assembly: GCA_964426355.1. Classification (GTDB taxonomy): domain Bacteria; phylum Chloroflexota; class Anaerolineae; order Anaerolineales; family Anaerolineaceae; genus JAJFTV01. Next base: position 13,702 of record CAYRRA010000061.1, on the reverse strand, counting down.
TCATCTTCCATTTTCTGCATCTCCTCCTGGGGAACCACGGGCAGCGGTTCGGGCAGTCCGCTCAGGTCGAAACCCAACACCCGACCATTCTCGCTATCGCTAACCCACACTTTTCCTTGCGAATCCACAGCAATCCCGACTGGCAATCCAAAACCGGAAATATCGGGGCTGTAATCCCCCCATGTACGAATGAAGCTACCATATAAATCAAACTGCAAAACACGATAGCCTTCAGGGTCGGTTACAAAAACGTATTCGTTGATGGGATCCACTGCAATAAATGGTTTGTTCTCAATCGATTGGCTGAACCAACCGTTGATATCCCAGGTTATCATCGGGAAGAAAGCGCCACCTGAAGTGGGCGTGAACACCTGAATGCGTTGGTTCCAGGTATCCGTTACATAAACATTTCCATTTGCATCCAAAGCCACCGCAACCGGTTCTTCCAGCTTGCCCAGCTCCATACCCGCTCCACCAAACTGGGTCAGGTAAGCGCCATTGGAATCGAACACCACAATGCGTTTATTGCCTGTATCGGCAACATAGACATTTCCATCTGTGTCAACTGCAAGACCGCGCGGACCATAAAACGCTTCTGGTGATTCTCCCTGTCCAGAATAACCCCACATGGTAATAAAGTCACCTTCAGGTGAGAATTTCTGGATACGGTAATTCCAGGTGTCTGCCACGTAAACCGAACCATCCGAACCCACAGCTATACCCCACGGCTCGTTAAACGTACCGGGAAGCGCTGAGTCATTCACAACGCTGCCGTAGCTGCCCCAAACATGCAACAACTCTCCGCTGGCTGCGAAATGTTGAACACGATGATTTGCCTGGTCAGCCACGTAAATACTCCCATCCGGAGCAACAGCAACCTGGCGCGGTAAAGACAATTCGCCAACCCCCACCCCATTTCGTCCAAATACATTTGTTGGTAGCAACTCAACGATATTTGCCTCATACGGATCTATCGACACCTCTTCAGAAAGAACCGGCATCGACCCATAGTTCCACATATCAGCAATGATATCCTTACGGACATAAAGCCGTATGCTGTCTGCGGGCTCCCAAGTTTCCAGTCTTAAGGATTGATTATTGGTCAGAGCTGCATACTTTGTGTAATCTCGGTTGAACCAGATGTCAAACACTGCTGCGCGCATATCAGGGTTCAGAAAAGCGTTTTTAATCCGCTCCCAGGTCAGGTTGTAATAATCCTGGTTGGGCCACCAGAGACGGATATATTGGAACATGATGTAATTGTTCTGAACGACTGGTTCGATTTTCCCAAACAACTTTTCTGAAACAATAATCAATGGGTAATCTCTCAAATCCCTTGAAGGATTTTCACCAAACCAGTGATGATTGGGATAATCACGGAAATACCACCAGTATGGATATAAACCATCACTGTCATAAGCGACCTTCACATCCAACCCGCCTGTAGTTCGTGTGGAGATTTCCTTTACCTGCTCAAGGATATCTTTCGGCCCGCGCGCCGCATGAGCATAAACCAGGTATTCTTTCGCAGTATCGTAATTGATGTAAGATGCGGTATATGCTGTTCGTATGGTGAACACCGCACCAAACAGGAAAACAAAGAGCGCTGCCAAGATCCATATTTGCTGGCTTGCCCAATCCTTCACCAGCCAGATGATTAAAGCCAGAACGCCGGCAGTTGCAAGGAAAGAAAGCAAGAACTGGTTGGTGGATTTCAATTGTTCCAGGGTATTGCCCTGGAATGGGGGGGTTACCCCCAATAAACTGCTGAACATCCCGGTTATAGCCGCAAAAAACACTGGTATCAAAGCCAGTATCAACAGTCCTTTCCCTTGCCAGAAAGATTTCCAGTTCACTCGGTCGATTAGAAAACCCAGCATCCAGGCTGTCAATAAAATCATTGGGAACGCGACATACAATGTCATTTGTGGCATTTTTTCGCCAGCATAGCTGTATGCCAGCAGCGCACTCGCTGCCCAATACACCAGCAGTCCAATGACTGGCAACCTGGATGGTTGTATTGGTTCATCTTGTGCACCTGCAGCCAGAGACTGCTGCTCACTTGCATTACTTTGCGCAGGTGTCGTGATAAGTCCTTTGACAAATGCAATTATGGTTGCCACCAGAGTACCCACCGCAGGTAAATATTCATATACCGGTATCTGGATCAGCGCATAATAGTAAAATGGCTGGCTGCCGCGTGCGACTTCTTGTTGAGCCATCCAATATCCTAATGCACCAACCAACCCGGTAAAAAAACCTTGCCCATTGGTGAAGAATGAGGTAAAGAAAATGATAAACACCCCCCAAAACAAGGCTGCATGCCAGAGCCATTTTCGCCAATTCCACCAGAAACCAATGGCAAGAGACAGCGCCACCAACACAATCACTACAATACCAGTGTGGATCATCCCCGTCGAACTATAGTCTAAGGGGTCCCAGCCAATCATGTGAACCGGAATCGCCGCCAGCAAAGGCAAAACCAATGAACCACACAACATCAGCATATCAAAACTGCGATATGACCGAATGACATCCCAGCCTAAAGATGTTACAACCGTAAACACCGCGAATAGGAAACTCAGCAGAGCAGCACATGCAGCTGCGATCATCACAATCTGGGGTAAAGAAACGCCCTTATCCGCAACAGATTGTTGATTTTTCACATCGGTTGGAAGGCTTTCATCGATCAAAGCTGGTGCGGTAATTTCGGTTGGGGTAGCTTTCTTCTCTGCCTGCAACCAGAGAGCCCCTGCTGTTGTTGCCAAAACAAATATCGCCATCAAACCTACAGCCAGGATGAAACGAGACCTGGACGAACCATCCGACCAGCGGGCTTTTGCCAGGTCGATGAAGAACAGGACAGCCAGGAACAGTAATAATTGGGCTGTGTGAATATAAGCCACTTCTTTGAGAGTAAATTGGAATATCAAAGCAGCCGTTAGCAAAAATAACGTTTTCTTGTTCCCTTTCTCCAGATAGCGCCAAACCGCATAAAACATTAAAGCGATGAAAAACACAACAATAATGTCATTGCGCGCGTAGCGTGCATAAAAAAGCATGTAAGGGGAGATTAACATCAAGAAGCCCGCAATCAACGCGCCAGCTTTGCTGATATATCGGCGAAACATGAAGACCACAAAAATGATGGTCGTCACATTAAACAAAGCATGGGGCAAGCGAGAAGTAAAATCGTTGTCGCCAAAAAGGAAATATGACAAAGCAATCAGATGAAATTGCAGCGGACCATGTGTGACCGGATCATGAACATACACCCTTCCTTCGGAAAAATTCCAGGAAGGCACCACATGGTTGACCTCATCATGGCTCATCACACGTTCGCCTAAACCGGTCAGACGGCTGACCAATGCCAATATCACCAGAAGGGCAATCAGAAATGTTTCAATTCTGAATGCGGGTAGGGATTTGAATACGGGTTTTTCAAGCCAGGAAGAGCTGACCAAGTTTTCACTTTCCATAAATGTATCCTGATTAATTCTCAATTTGGTTGTAATAGTTATAGATTGCTTTTGATAATTGAGCCATCAACAGGTTGGTCGGTTCCCAAACCAACTGGTTGGCATCATGCATAAAGATGGATAGCACATAGTTGCCGCCAGGTGTATATGCAATGCCCACATCGGCAATGGTATGAATCAACCCATCAGACTCCGTAATCCAGCCATGCTTGTGTGCAAGGCGGTTGCCATCTGGCATTCCAGCCTGAATCAACACACCGATACGGTTCATTGAAAGGTAAGAAATCATCTGTTGGCATTCACCCTGGGTGATTTGTCCCGGAAACACAGCTGCAAATGCTCCTCCACCGGTTTCAGCGCATTGATAGATGTCCTCCAGCAACATCCCCATCTCCGCAGGAGTGGTCTGATTGTACACATCCGGGTCGGTTGAAATATCTGTACGCGTGTTTGCCGGTGTTTCAAACCGCTGCAGCAACGGGGCTTGCATATAGAAATGACCTGCGAGAAATGTGTTTTCCAATCCCAGGGCACGCATCTCTTCAGTGACAAAAAGGGGTCCCAGGGTTGGGTCCAACACCAGTTTCATCAGTGCGTCAGCAGGGTCATTTTCAGAACGCTCAATCATTAATTCAATCAAGTCCAGCACGCCTTCCGGCGGTTCTTCGCCAATGCGGGAAAATACAGAAACCATGATGGGAATTTTTACTGTGCTGGCAGCAGTGAACGCTATATTGGTGGTCAGAAGTTCACCTTGTTGGTATGCAAAGCTTAATTCCTGTCCGGTCTGTAAATCGGATAGATATATCTCAGTCAGACCGGAAAATTCCGAGAGGTCAATCACCTGTTGAAGCAAAATCTGCAAGTTCTGGATGGATGGTCTGAATGGTTTGGTTGTTTCAAAGGATAAATTCACTATTCTGGCAGTTGGAGATTTAAGTGCGCTTTCGATTAAAATCACCGCACGGTCAACATCCAGTGCTGTACCTGTTTCACCTGCTTTGAAGATAACCGACCCTGGCACCGGTTCTGCGGAGGTGGGCGGTTTATCGTAGCGAGAAGCAATCTCTTCCTTCAAGTAGGTGCGCATCCGTTCTTCAGATATTTTGGCAGATAACGGTACTTCAGTGGGAACGTTTGAGCGATTCCAAAGAAAATTCCAAAAATCGCTCCAAAAAGGTTGATTGACCCGTTGAAGGTCAGCTACTGTGAGCATAGCTGTCAGATCTAACTCAAACCCCAGAAGAGCTGGCTTCACCTGGATCACGGCATCCTGATAATGGAGTTCTACCGGAACGCCATACGCCTGGATGAGCCGTTCTGCAGCTTGCTGCTGACTTAATTCACCCACCGGCACACCCGCAACGACCATCCCAGTAGGAAGATTGTTGCGGATGCGACTGAATTGAACAAGTTCAAAAACTGTGATCAATAGTGCAATGACAATCAAACCTACCGATAGCCACCGCAAGAATATTTTAAAACCACCGCGTGAGATTCGATTACGCATAAACCCGATTTTACCAGATATGTCAACCTGTGTTAGGTTCTGCCAACAATTTTCAACATGACTTTGACAACATCTACCCGCTTTAGTACATCAAGGGTTTTGCCCCTTTTTAGACAAAGGTGGTCTTGGTCGCAAAATTTTGCGTATTTTAACCTCAATTTGGAGTAACTTCATCTAATCTCACCCACCCCCCTTAATCGGTAGGGCGAGCGGGTGGGTAAAAATTCTAAACTCAAATTCATGTCACGTGAGCGATATTTTGCCAACCTTTAAAAATTGTGAATTACATAGGTTTTGCTCGCCATTTTTTAAGTTTGACAGCAGTTCACCCTGTGATTATACTTACCTCACAATGGTTACTGGAGGTTTCAGTTGAAAAAAGCATTAATCACGGGCATTACAGGGCAAGATGGCTCTTACCTGGCAGAGCTTCTGCTTTCAAAAGATTATGAGGTGCATGGCATTATCCGCCGCTCAAGCACTTTTAATACACGCAGAATCGATCACATTTACCAGGATAAACACAATGGTGAAAAAGTCAATCTCTATCTGCATTATGGCGATATGTCTGCCACAGGAAGTTTGCTGGATGTGATTTACTCGGTTAAACCAGATGAGATTTACAACCTGGCAGCGCAAAGCCATGTTCGGGTTAGTTTTGATTTACCTGATTACACCAGCGATATCACCGGGCTGGGTACCATTCGTGTACTTGAAGCTGTTCGCCGTAGTGGGGTCAATGCCCATATTTACCAGGCATCCTCAAGCGAGATGTTCGGCGCAGCGAAGCCGCCTCAGGATGAAAACACTCCTTTCATGCCGCAAAGCCCTTACGCAGCCGCAAAAGTGTATGCCTATTGGGTTACACGTCAGTATCGTGAAGGTTATGGGCTGTTCGCTTCTAACGGGATTCTGTTCAATCATGAATCTCCCCGGCGCGGTGAAACTTTTGTCACCCGTAAAATCACGCGCGCCTTAGCCAATATCCTGGCAGGAAAACAACAATTTCTATACCTGGGTAACCTGGATTCCAAACGGGATTGGGGTTATGCGCCCGACTACGTTGCAGCCATGTGGAAGATGATGCAATACGATAAACCCCTTGACATCGTCATTGGCACTGGTGAGGCACATTCCGTGCGAGAATTTCTGGATGAAGCATTTGGCTATGTCAATCTGGACTGGCACGATTATGTAAAAATTGACTCGCGCTATTTCCGCCCCAACGAAGTGGACTTCCTGCAAGCCAATCCCAACAAAGCCCAACTGGAATTAGGTTGGGAGCCGCGCGTCATGTTCAAAGACCTGGTCAAAGTGATGGTCGATGCGGACATGGAGCTCGCTGGGCTGGAATCGCCAGGCGAAGGGAAAGAAATCCTGGTCCGTTACCATGGTAACTGGCATCGCTGGGGACAGCAGGTCATCAGCATGGACTGACCTTTCGGAAGTGTCCTGATCATCATAACATTCACAAAGGCTGTCCCAAAAGTCGGAACAGCCTTTTTATTCGTACTGGTTCAGGCAGGGTTCAACCCGAACCCTGCCTTTTTGTTTGTTTTTCTTACTGAAGGAAATTCATCGGGTTCACCCGTCCATACTCATCGCTGCGTAATTCAAAATGCAGGTGCGGACCGGATGAGTTTCCTGTGGTTCCCAAACCAGCAATCACATCGCCCTGGTAAACATACGAACCACATTCAACGTTGTAAGTATTCAGGTGTGCATACAGGGATTGCCAGCCGTTGCCATGATCGACCACTACAACGTTGCCGTAGCCATGATCATTCCAGCCAGCGTAAACCACAACGCCATTGTCTACTGCGAAAATCGCATTTCCAATCTGACCGCCAAAATCAACACCCCAGTGGTTCGTTGAGGGGGAATAATCATACCCAGAAATCCAGTGATCTGTCGTGGGCCAGATAAAAGCGCCAAACCCGATTGGACCATCATAGACTTCACCACAGTAACCAGGACCATACACTTTTGCCACCGCTGGGTTATCACGGGTGATACGCGGAGCGCTCCAGTTAATGAACTCTCTCGTTCCCCCAGGAACAACGAGCCAGGTTCCGGGTTCGATATTCGGGTTAGCGTAATCACCAATCGTTTCCGGAGAAAGGTTGTTTCCTGCATACCCAATAATACTGTCGGGCGTCACACCAAAAAATTCAGCCACGCCATTCAGCCCATCGCCTGCATGCCATTCATAATAGATCCCATCTACAGGTAAAATGTTGAGTACCTGTCCTGGTGCCAAAAGGTGGGGGTCATCTGCTAATGTGTATGGGTTTCCCCAGAATATTGTTTCAGGCTTCAGGTTAAATTTCTCCGAAATAGAAAAGATTGTGTCACCAGTCTGAACCGTATAGGTTGCAATTTCATAACGCGGTTGGGCAGGCAGAATGGTATGTAAAACCGCCTCTCGATGTATACCGGTACCCAGGTAATCCACCAGTTGGATATCATACGAAGGAGGATTTACCTCCACCAGCAGTTCGACCTGTGTTACAGCGGGTTCAACCGCCTGTGCCTGAACGGTCGATTTACCTTTCAGGTAGAAATTTCCCATCACCCAAACCACCAGTAAAACCAGCGCGATGGAAAGCAGCGCTGTCCCGATTTTTACGAATAAATCACCTAATCCAAGATGAAGGATGCTGCTCCAAACCCGCCCTATATCTGTCTTTTGTTTTTGCTCGCTGCGAACTTCGCCTGTTTCTGAAACGGTTTCATTCTCAGCAGGGGTATTTTCATTTTTTAAAGATTGACTCATTTTACACCTGTATGAAGCGCATCATAACATAAGCATTTTTGACGGTCAAGCAGTTTTTTCCGATCCACAAAAAAAATTAATGATTGCCTTTCAAAGAAAAACACCTCTTTTAACCAAGTATCCGCACACAGATGCCATTACTGAAGGAGTTTTTCTTTTTTTATACTCACGGTACAATAGTAATTCGTCAAAAGTTACTTTACTAACGTAAGTGTATTTTTGCGAATAACTTCATGTAATCGGCGTTTTTTCAACCTCTTTGTAAAAAGACTCTCTTCCGATTACAGATATCCCGGTTGGAGAAATGCATGAAATCATTGAACAAAAACCCCCTTGTTGAAATACACCGGATGATGACCGAAAACGAACTTTGGCTGGCATTGGCTGAATCCTGCACTGGCGGGTTGTTGGGCAGCCGCATCACCGATCTGCCAGGAGCATCACAATTTTTTCTTGGAAGCGTTGTCAGTTATGCCTACCCGCTCAAATCAGATATCCTCAAAGTCTCTCGACAAACCCTCGATCAACACGGCGCCGTTAGCAAGGAAACTGCCCAGGAAATGGCATGTGGCGTCCGTGCAATGTACGCTTCCAGTATCTATCCTGCAGACAGAATTGTTGCCTTGTCGATCACCGGCATCGCCGGTCCAGGTGGCGGAACAGCCGAAAAGCCGGTAGGGTTGGTCTGGATGGGAATAGCCAGCCGTTGGGACGTCAAAGCTCAAGAATTTCATGCTTTTGGCGAACGGCATGAGAACAAATACGAATTTTCCAACCAGGCATTGTTCCTGCTGCTTGACCATCTGACCACACACCTGGAAAACTCCGCAGATGAAAAATAAAGCAGGTGGGACAATATCATATTGCTGTCCCACCCGCTCAAGTTTTACTCCACGGCGTTTTGATTAAGATTTATTCCCCAGGCGGGCTCTTTCCTCTGCTACGATTTGTTCATCCAGTTTCTTGAACAATGGTTCAGGGGTGTTTAGTTTTTGACCGGCTTTCAGTTGGCTCGGTTCCCAACGACCTGTGGAGTGAGAGGGATCATAGGAGAGAACCATGTGCTCCCCCAGGTCATCTTCAATCGTGCGCGTCAACTGAGAACCAAACAGGGGCTCTTCATACCCCAATGAAAGATGCAGCTTCTCGCTACTGAAGGGGATAAACGGCGAGAAAAGCACTTTTAATGAGTCAATCGCTTTGATTGCAGTGTAAACCGTTCGTGAAGCCGCCTGGCGATCCGTCTTAATGCTCTTCCAGGGAGCTGACTGGTCAAGATAACGGTTAACTTCGGATGCAATGCGCATCACTTCCCCCAAAGCAGGACGTAAACGTACTGCTTCAAGCTCATTTGCAACCGTTTCAAATCCTTTCTCCACCTGAGCCAGTAATTCAAGGTCTATTTCGGTGAGTTCTCCCGGCTCTGGTATAACACCTTCCCAGTTTCTATACGTAAAGGAAAGTACCCGGTTCGCCAGGTTACCCCAGGTAGCCACCAGTTCATCGTTGTTTTTATGCAAGAAATCTTCCCAATCCCAGTCTGTATCTTTCGCTTCCGGCATGTTGACCGTCAGGTAGTAACGCAGCGGGTCAGGGTCGTAACGTGTGAGAAAATCGCGCGCATAAACCGCCCAGTTGCGGCTGCCAGAGATTTTATCCCCTTCCAGGTTCATGAACTCATTGGCAGGCACATCATACGGTAAAGTCAATGGCTTTGCATCTTCAATCCCCATCAATTCATCAAATGTGGTTCCACTCCCAATCAACTGAGCGGGCCAGATGATGGCATGGAATGGAATATTGTCCTTCCCGATGAAATAAATCGCTTTCGCATCCGGGTCACTCCACCAGGTGCGCCAGGCATCTTCCTGTCCGTTCAGGTGGCTCCACTCAATCGAAGCAGAAAGATATCCAATCACCGCCTCAAACCAGACGTACAGCCGTTTTTCACTCCATTCGTCCAGTGGAACAGGGATACCCCAACTCAGGTCACGTGTGATCGGGCGACCACGCAAACCCTCTGAGCGGATTTGCCCAAGCGACTGCCGCACCACGTTCGGACGCCAATAGGTTTCGCGCTGCACCAGGAATTTCTCTACTTCCTGTTGCAGTTTCCCTAAATCAAGGAAGAAATGCTGCGTATCGCGCAGCTCTGGCGTACTGCCATCAATTTTTGAGCGAGGATCAATCAGTTTCGTAGCCTCAAGCAGGCTGCCACAGCGGTCGCACTGATCACTGCGCGCTCCCTGGTAACCGCACAGGTAACAAGTCCCCTCAACGTAACGATCCGGTAAAAATCTCCCCTGCGAAACGGCGTACCATTGCTTTTGCCAATCCGTATAGAGGTAACCATTATTTTTTAAAGCCAGGAAAATCTTTTGAGAGATATCCCGGTGATTGGCGGTATGGGTGCTGGTGAACAAATCATATGTCAAGCCAGCTTTCTGGAATAAATCAATAAACCCTTCATGGAAACGCCCATACACTTCTTCAGGCGTAGAGTTCTCAGCTTCAGCGCGCACCGTGATGGGGGTGCCATGCGCATCTGAGCCGGATACCATTAATACCTGTCTGCCCTGCAAGCGATGATAGCGCGCAACAATATCAGCGGGCAAATACGAGCCGGTCAAATTTCCGACATGAGCTTCTGCATTGGCATAGGGCCAGGCGACTGCGATAAGAACTGCTTTGGACATGAAACACCTCGTGTTACCAGGATGGCTCTATTTTATCTTAAGTTACCTGCGATTTGTACCTTTCATCCACTTCCCAGGGGGTATATATCTTCTCTTTCAAACCAAAGCATTTTCCGCGCTGGAGCTTTTAAGCCCCTCACTGATGGGGTGATGACCAGATATCTGCAAACAAATACGGTCATTCATGATAGAATTCGTGCGCTCTAAGCTGCGGAGGCATATTGAACCTGAACGATCGCATTCATCAACTTTTCTCTTTATACCCGCGCCAGTTCTGGCTTGTATTCTTTGGCAACCTGCTCAGCACGGTTGGAACCAGCATGATCTGGCCCTTCATGATGGTCTACGCCAGCCAAAAACTGGATCTGCCTCTGACGGCTGTTGCCGGGCTCTTAACGATCAACTCCGTCATGAGCCTCCTCTCATCGTTTGTTGCCGGTTCCCTGGCAGACCGCACGGGTCGCCGCAAGGTTATGATCATTGGTCTCCTTTTACACGGCATCGTTTATCTCTTTTTCAACCTTGCCAGTACATTTTGGGCATTCGCTTTTCTCATGGCTGTAAGCGGTTTTGTCAACCCAATCTACAGGGTTGGCGTGGATGCAATGGTCGCTGACCTGATCCCACAGCATAACCGCCCGGATGCCTACGCTTTACTCCGTATGGGGAACAACATCGGCATTGCACTGGGTCCCACCATCGGCGGTTTTCTCGCAACCCAATCCTACACCATCGTCTTCTTTTGCGCTGCTGCTGGCTTGATATTTTACGGATTGCTCACCCTCTTCTTTTCAAAAGAAACCCTGGTCAAATCTGTTGAAAATACCTCAACCAACGCAGAGAAACTTGGTGGCTATGACCGGGTATTACGAGACAGCCAGTTTCTTACCATTTGCATCGCCTTCACAGTCATCTCTATTGCTTCCTCGCTGGTCTTTGTGCTGCTATCTGTTTATACCAAAACGCAGTTTGCCATCCCGGAAAACGAATTTGGGTTTATCATGGCGACCAATGCAGCCATGGTGATTCTCTTCCAGGTGATCGTTACGCGCATCGCCAAGCGTTTCTCCCCGTATCCCGTCATGGTGCTTGGCGCCTTCTTATACAGCCTCGGCGTAGGCAGTATGGCGTTATGGAGCAGTACCCCGGCTTTCATCGTGGGCATCATCATCATGACCAGCGGCGAATTGCTGCTGGTGCCCACCACTACTACCTTAATCGCCAACCTGGCGCCGCAGGATATGCGAGGACGTTATATGAGCGTGTATGGGCTCACATGGGGGATTGCTTCCGGGATTGGACCGGTAATGGGCGGCTTCCTCAACGATCAGATTGCGCCGGTATCGATCTGGTATGGCGGCTTCATTATTGGGATGTCCGGTATGTTGCTATTTGCCATCCTGGCTGTGCGGCAAAAGAAAACCGTTCAGTCGGTCTGATCCTCACAGATTCCACAGTTTTTTTCGTCGCTTGTTGATCAATGGCGCAGCCAGTTTTCGCAGCCAGTATTTCGCATAAATCACAGAAAACCATGAACCCCCATCCCGGCGGTGGACACGCAGCATTTCGGGCCAGCACCTTGCATCTGCTGCAATCGTCTTTGCATCACCGTGCAGCCGGAAGTTTGCCCACAACTGTTGAACGTACAGAATCGGGGCGATCCGCGCAATTCGCACCCACAAATCATAATCCATCGCAAAGTAAAAACTCGGGTCAAGCGGTCCCACCCTGCGCCAGATATCACCGCGAAAAAATGAGGCTTGCTGCGGAATATGAACATACCCCCGGCGTAACTTGCGCAAATTGGTCTGCCGTGCCGGAAAACGCCCGCGCACCTGGTCGTTTTCGTCAATGTAATTGGCATCCCCATACACCAGACCAAGCTCAGGCTGTTGCATCATGATCTCAACCGCAGAGGAAACTGCACCGGGTTGCAGCGTATCATCCGAGTTCAACCAGGCGAGCACATCTCCGTGTGCCATCTGGAAGCCCTTGTTGAGCGCATCGGTCTGTCCCCGGTCGGGCTCACTGACCCAGCCTGCCAGCTTCCCAGCATAGCGTTCGATGATCTCCTGCGAGCCATCTGTTGAAACGCCATCAACAATCAAATATTCGATCCGAGGGTAATCCTGCGTCAGGACAGATTGAATGGTCCTTTCCAAAAATTTCGCCTGGTTAAATGAAGGGGTTACGATGGAAACCAATGGAAGGTTCTTTTCAGTCATTCACGTGCATCCTTTTGAATTCATTTTTTCTACGATAGGGCGCAAAACTCACTCTACTGTGCGAAGATCATACACCAAGTACTGTTCATCCACGAAAAAGAGGTCATATCGGTTTTGCAGGGTTTCTGCCAGGAGCGGTTGCTGTGCCAACACGTCCAGATCGGTGATAATGAAGAATTTCTTCCCAGCCGTGCGCTTCAGAAAGAGGTCTTCCAGTTCCTGGCTGCTCATGCTGCTCACTGCCTGCCCCTGCTCATCTGACCACCAATAAGCCGGCAAAATGTAGCCGTAATAATAAATTGCTGCGCCGTAATCCTCCATCAAACCCACCACCGGTGTTTCTGGTCCGCCCATGGATTCGCTCAACCGAATCAGCAACTCTGGCTGATTACGGTAATCGGTTTTCTTTAGGGTGGAGCACGCTTCCCAAAGACAAAGCAGTGTTCCAGCCAACAGAAGCATACCAATGCCCCATCGCCCCCAGGTTTCTCCACTCGTTTTGCGGATCTCTGTAAAAACCCGATCTGCTACCAGCCCCAAACCCAATGCCGCCAGCGGAAGAATGGGCAGTTGGTAGTAATCGTGCGTGCTGATGTGATGCGCAAAGACAAACCCATAGAGCAAATAGCCCGCCAACCAGCCAAAAACCAAGCCGCGTGCAGATTTGTCACGCAGCAAAAAGAAGCCCAAACAGGCAGTGATAAAAACCACCAGCCCGGTCGTCTGGTCGATCATCCTGCTCCAGCTCACGTAATACGCCAGGTTCGTCCACAATTCCGGGAAGAAGCGCTGGCTGTACTGTCCCGCCAGCGAACCGTCGATCAACACACCATACAGGTTGTACGCCAGCACAGGCAGCAACGCCAAAACCCCTACCAGCCAGGTCTGTCCGCTGCGCAGGCTCTTCTTTAGACCCCAACGCAGCAATAGCATACCGGCTGCGCCCGCACCCAACCAGAAAACGGCGACCTGTTTGACCAACAAAGCCGCCCCCATCAGCAACCCGGCAGTTAAAG
>CAYRRA010000060.1:0-21962 GCA_964426355.1 uncultured Anaerolineaceae bacterium | reverse complement strand
ATTTCGGAATAGATATTGTCGCTGATCAGGGGGAGTGTTTCTGTTTTTGCGTTACGGGTCAGTGTTTCTTTGGTAACGTTATAGCTGATAATACTTGTAAAGGTAAAAGCAAAAACCAGAAGGATGGTGAGTATGATAATCAGTTTTGTTTTTGAAAACACAGGCACTTTCATTTGTTTCTCGATAAACCCTCAATAACGTCATCAAATCCCAAACAGATCATTAAATGACCGCACCTGGATTATAGCATGTGCAAGAAGTGAACCATCCGGTGTTTTTGATAACAGACAATCAGCTCGCCTATCCATCACCGGGTAATGCGCCCAAGTGCGTCAACATAGCCACGCCGGTCTTGATGCCTTTGATAAAGCGCTCAATTTCAATATTCTCATTGGGTGCATGGTTTGCTTCATCCGCATTGGCATAAGGGACAACAAAAGCAGGGATCCCCAAAGTCTTGGTGAAGACATAACTGGGCAGGCTTCCGCCCATTGCCGGGACAATCAAAGGTTCTTCACCTTGCCCTGCGGTTATGCCCAGGCGAAGCGGTTCAGCATAAGGCGAATCAAGCGGAGTTTTGGACGGCTCCATACCATCCCTGCGTACAAATACAACATCGGGGGCATGTTTTTTCACATGCGCTTCGACCTTAGCAAAAATTTCATCCACCGACTGTGCATGTACCAGCCGCATATCGCATTTGGCAAAAGCTTCATGCGGGATCACGGTTTTGGAACCCGGACCGGCATAACCACCGTGCAGCCCATTGATTGAGAATGTCGGATAAGCCATCAACCGGTCAAAGAAACGGCGGTCATGCGGCACATCAAAATGAGCCAGCCCTATTTCCTGCCTGACAGCTTCTTCGTCCACCGGCAAATTATCTAACGCTTTACGTTCCAGGTCGCCGGGCAAGAGCACATTGTCATAAAATCCCTCAATGGTAATCTCCCCACGATGGTTCTTCATGGTAGCCAGCAACTGCACCAGTGTCCACAGAGGATTAGGGGCAACCCCGCCCCAGTTTCCGGAATGCAAATCACTGTTTGCGCCACGCGCCACCAAATCAAAGGTGATGATACCCCGCACGCCAAACTCAAGCCGCGCACGTCCGCTCACATCCACAGGACCATCCGAGAGAATTGCCAGGTCTGCGGAAAGCTCATTTTTATGCTCTCGAATGAAATCATTGATATTCGGGCTGCCAAGCTCTTCTTCACCTTCGAGAAGCACGATCACATTGCAAGGCAGTTCACCCTGGCACGCCAACAACGTTTCGAGTGCCAGCAACTGCGCAAAGTGCTGCCCCTTGTTGTCGCCTGCACCGCGGGCATATAATCGTCCATTGCGGATGGTGGGTTCAAAGGGTGGTGAAATCCACGCATCGAGCGGGTCTGGAGGCTGCACATCATAATGTCCATATAAAAGCACAGTGGGTTTTCCAGGGTGGTTCGCGCGCCGTCCCAAAACCATCTGCCAGCCAGGCGTGGGTGCCAGGCGAGATTGCAGCCCAAGTCGTTGCAACCAGTCCACCAGATAAGCAGCCACTTCATCCATCCCCTCTCCATAGGCGCTGATACTCGGTCGCCGCAGATAATCGATCAGGCGATGGATGAAGTGATGGCGATTATTTTCGATGTATTCGAACGCCGTGGAAAGAGATGAGGGTATTTCTGAACGGTTCATTTTTCGTTGATCTCCTTTTGTTTTTTCACGATAAACTGGATCGGGTCATTTGTAAAATATGACAATCAGTATGGGCTCTTTATACCTCTTTGACCATGCTCAGAAATTCATACTGCCCGCCATTGGTGCTGTTGACAAAGATCCCATCGGGTTTGAACCCGGCTTTTTCATAAACGCGGATGGCGCGCTGGTTGAATACCGCCACGCTCAAGCGAAACACACGGGGGGCAAACCTCTCCTTCGCATACGCCAGCCCTGCCTCCACGAAGACCACTCCCCAACCCTTGCCGGTCAGGTCTGGGCGCAAACCCAGCCCGATTTCCAACGCCTCGCCTTCCGGTTCAAAGCAGAAGAACCCAACCAGTTCGCTATTCTCATCAAAGACGCCGCAGTACTTTTCCGCCCAGTTTTGCGGGTCCAGCAATTCCGCCAGGTCTTCAA
Organism: uncultured Anaerolineaceae bacterium; assembly: GCA_964426355.1. Lineage (GTDB taxonomy): Bacteria > Chloroflexota > Anaerolineae > Anaerolineales > Anaerolineaceae > JAJFTV01. Next base: position 19,835 of record CAYRRA010000060.1, on the reverse strand, counting down.
TATCCTGATCCATGTCATAGAAAGCGTATTCACCTTCGTAGTGCCAGTTTGCAATGGCTTGTGCATCGTCCTCAGTCAACGGTTTAAAGCGAAACTGCATGGCAACACTCCCTTCTAGCGCTTTCCAGAGAACGACACAACCCATCCTCTGTCCAAAAAATCGCTTCTATACTATACGGCTGAACCGTAAAAACTTCAACAAAAAAGCCAAAACGACCCGATTCAATGCACAGTATCCATTTACGGATGACTGTATTGCTATTAGAATCAAGCCAGGGTGATGAACACCACAAGATTCTTCCAATCATTCCGCTGCCTGTGGGATACAATTCTGCATTTTCAGGAGTATTCACTATGTCTCCACGCATTCGTTTTTTCCGTTTTTTAATCGGTTTCGGGTTGATGGCTGTTCTGCTGATAGCTTCCTTCGCCATCCTCACTCCTGCCATTCATCGCTGGGGTGCCAGCGACGCTGAACTGGCTCAAGCCATGCCAGGCGATGAATTGATTGTCAATCCTGTGGTAGATTGGACGCATGGGGTTACTATCGATGCCCCACCCGATGAAGTCTGGGGCTGGATCGCACAAATTGGTGATTCGCGCGGGGGATTTTACAGCTACACCTTTATCGAGAATCAATTTGCCAGCCTGATGGGCGGCGAAACGTACGGCATCCGATACGTCAATGCCGACCGCATCCACCCCGAGTGGCAAAACCCGCAGCCAGGAGAGGAAATCATCAAAGGCGGTTTGAAAATCCGCGAGGTCAAGACCGGCGAATACCTGCTGGCAGAAGCCACCGATCCCGAGTCGATGGGTTGGGTGTGGGTCTGGTCGATTTCTCCGCTGGATGGCGGCGAGCGCACCCGTATGGTCATCCGCACGCGCATTCAACCCCCTCCTGAAGCGCAAGGCAACCCCGTGGTGGGTTTCTTTATGGATGTCGGCGGTTTTGTAATGGAACAGAATATGATCCAGGGCATCCAACTGCGTGCCGAGGGCGGCAGCGAGCCGGCTTACATCGAAGCCCTCGAAATCGCACTCTGGGTGATCGCCCTGCTGGCGGGTGTGGCGGGTGCATGGCTCTTCCTCACCCGGAGGGCTTGGGGCTGGTCCCTGGCGACCGGTCTTGCCGCTGTGCTGGTGCTGGTGATCCTCACCATTGTTCAGCCTTCTATCCTGCTGCGGATCCTGCTAGATGCGCTGCTGCTCGCCGGGGTATGGCAGGCGCTGCGAACCGGAAAAAAATCCGGTTAACCGGCGAAGCAGTTTGCTGCTTGAACATTGTGACAGCCTCCAACGCGAATACCATTGTGTGAGCGCAAATTGTATAATCAATTTATCCCTTGCGTTTTCAGGAGGACCTCATGTCCGCACAAACATACGAGTGCCTTTGGAGCAAACACAAACCCGATTTTGAGCGGTTGGATAAAGTCTTCCGTTACCGCAGCCAGCCAGGACGCCTGCCTGACCGCGTACCCTTCATTGAGTTATTTGCCGACCCCGAGATCATCGCGGCACTGTTGGGAGAAAATTACATCCCGTACAACCGGCAAAACCGCGAGCAGTGCCAGGCGGGACAGCTTCAGCGCCTGCGCTTCTGCTACAAGGTCGGCTGGGATTTTGTCTGGCTGCCGGTTATCCTGGATTTCAAGCGCAAGCAGGTCTTCTTAGAGGACACTGCCGGGCTGCCACGCAATCAACGTTCCTGGATGGATGAATCGAGCGGGATAATCCAAAACTGGCAGGATTTTGAACGTTATCAATGGCCCAGTTGGAGTTCAATTAACGATGCAGATTTTGAATTCATGGCAAGCCAGCTTCCCGAAGGCATGAAGATCATCTTCACCACCGGCGGTGTATTGGAATGGGTGATGTGGCTGATGGGTTTTGTGCCCTTCTCGTTGGCGCTGTACGAGCAGCCTGACCTGCTGGAAGCTATGTTCCAGCGCGTGGGCGATATCCTGGCGGAATCGGTTGAGCGCGCTGCTGCTCTGCCGGGGGTGGGCGCTTATTTTCTGGGCGATGACATGGGGTTCAAAACCGGCACGTTCATCAAACACGAACACATGCGCCGTTATCTCTTCCCGCAGCAAAAACGGCTGGGACAGATCACCCATGCACACGGGCTGCCCTTCTTGCTGCACGCCTGCGGTAACCTGGAAGCCATCATGGATGAGCTCATTGATGATGTGGGCATTGACGCCAAGCATTCTTTTGAAGATGTCATCATGCCGGTGGAAGAAGTCAAGCAGCGCTACGGCAAGCGGATTGCCATCCTGGGGGGCATGGATGTCAACCTGTTATGCACCGCCAGTGAAGATGAGGTGCGTGCCCGCACACGCCAGGTTTTGGAAACCTGCATGCCGGGCGGCGGATACGCCTTGGGCACGGGTAACTCCGTGGCAAACTATATTCCTTTAAAGAACTACCTCGCCATGCTAGACGAGGGCATGCGCGTGGGGTGGTATTAGACTGACGACAATTCCTACCCCCCCAGGCGCACATCCAGCACAAAGCGCTCCCTGAACAGCGCCCGGTACCAGACCGCCGGACGGCTGGGAGCGGTGTAGGTCATGCGCTGGATCACGATGGCGGGCGTCTGCGTGCCGGTGTTCAGCCAGCCGGCTTCCTCGGTATTGAGCATGCGCGCCTCGATCTCCACTTCAGCTCGCAGCAAAGGGATTTCAGAAACGAATACCAGCACGTCATGGATGGGCTTATCACGCAGGTCCGTGTTCATTAACGACGGGCAAAGGGCTTTGGGAACATAGCGCACGGTATAACACGCCGTCTCGCCATCCAGCATCTGCCGCCGCTCAATATGGATCACCGGGTCACCCGGGCGAATGTGCAACCTCTCTGCAACCAGGGTGGATGCCGGGATCGTTTCTTTGACAACGTCTTCAAATGTCACCCGCTCCCTGCCATGTAACTGGAGCAAAAACTCCTCGGAAAAGAAAAACGGTACCGCATTGGGATGCTCAGCAAGCACAAAAGAACCCACACCGTGTTCCTTGCGGATCAGTTTTTCAGCTTCCAGCTGGTCAATCGCCTTGCGAACCGTCCCCCGGCTAATGGAGTGACGCTCAATCAGTGCGTCTTCGGTAGGGAGTTGTGCACCGGGAGGGATTTCACCGCTGATAATCTGGTTGCGCAAGATTTCCAAAAGCTGCCGATATTTCGGGACTGTCCCGGTAGATATCTTTTGTGATGACATTCCTATCATGGTTTCTTACCTCAAATCGACTGCGTCACAACAGCGCCAATTTTATCCTATACAATTGATTTAAAACAATTCCAATTTCTATAAATATCGTGTATAATCAGTATAGTTATATATATGACTATATAACTATACCATAAAATCCGATCCAAAGCGAGCGAATATGGCTACCTATGAATTGAATGGCAGCAACCTGAATGCAGAAATTGTCTCAAGCATTGCAGACCATTGGGCAGATCCACAGAATTTCACCTTGAGCATCTCCCCAGACGCCGCCGGGCGCGTTGAGCGCGCCAGTCAAGCCGTCGCCGAGTTTGTCCGGCGCGGCGATATCATCTACGGCATTTCTACCGGTTTTGGTGATTTCAAGAGCAAGATTATCCCACCAGAACACCTGCGACAGTTACAGCGCAACATCCTCACCAGCCACGCGACCGGCGTCGGTGATCTTTTGCCGCCCGCGGTGGTGCGCGCCATGATGGCTGTGCGCTTGCAAACCTTTCTGCAGGGTAATTCCGGCATCCGCATGGAAACGCTCACTGCGCTCCTGCGCATGATTAACCAGGGTGTCTATCCGCTCATCCCGGCACAGGGCTCGCTGGGTGCATCCGGTGACCTGGCGCCGCTGGCACACATGGCGCTGACGCTCATTGGCGAAGGACTGGCACAGTACCAGGGTGAAACGCTGCCCGCTGCCGAAGCCATGCAGCGCGCAGGCATTCCACTGATCGAGCCGGCGGCGAAAGAGGGTCTGGCGCTGACCAACGGCACCGCGCTCATGACCGCCATTGGCGCGCTGACAGTGCACAAAGCCGGGCTGCTGGCTGCCACCGCCGACGTGGCTGCCGCGCTCAGCATCGAGGCATTGAAAGGTACACCCCTGGCTTTCGATGCGCGCATCCACGCTTCCCGCCCGCATCATGGGCAAAGCCAATCGGCTGCGCACCTGCGCCGCCTGTTGGAAGGCTCCATGCTCATCCGTGGTTTTGATCCGCTGGATGTACAGGACCCCTACAGCCTGCGCTGCACCCCGCAGGTACACGGCGCAGCGCGCGATGTGCTTGCCTTTGCCAGGAATGCCATCGAGATCGAGTTGAACGCCACCACCGACAACCCACTGATCTTCTTCGAAGAAAACGGCGAGGCGGTTTGCATCTCAGGCGGAAACTTCCACGGCGAGCCAATTGCCATCCCAATGGACAACCTCAAAGTCGGTCTCTCCGAACTGGCAAGCATCTCGGAAAGGCGCGTGGCGCGCCTGATCGACCAGAAGGAGAACCGCAACCTGCTGCCCGCATTCCTCATCCGTGAAGGCGGCATCAATTCGGGCTTTATGCTCATCCAATACACCTCGGCTGCGCTGGTCTCTGAAAACAAAGTGTTGGCACACCCTGCCAGCGTCGACTCGATCCCCTCCTCCGCCAACACCGAAGACCACGTCAGCATGGGCACCATCGCTGCGCGCCAGGCGTTCGAGATTGCCAAAAATGTGGAAAACGCACTGGCGCTTGAACTGTTTGCAGCGGCGCAGGGCGTGGATTTTCGCCTTGCCGAATTGGGCAAAGACAAGAAACTGGGTAAAGGCACGCAGATTGCCTATGACCTCATCCGCAGCAAAGTCCCGCATATCGAGAAGGACCTCGTGATGCAGCCGTTTATCCAGGCGATCCGGCAGATGGTTGCATCCGGTGAATTGCTTGCCGGGTTAGATTTTGTTTTTTCTGAAACAAACGCATAAGAAGGAGTTATCACATGGCTAATTCAACTCATACCCCGCGTGAAATGCACGCACCGCGCGGCAAAAAACTCACCTGCAAATCCTGGCTGACCGAAGCCCCCTACCGCATGTTGCAAAACAACCTGGATCCTGCCGTGGCAGAACTGCCCGACCAGTTGATTGTCTACGGCGGGCGCGGCAAGGCTGCGCGCAGTTGGGAAGCACTGGACGCCATCCTGGATACCCTCAAGGAACTGGAGAACGATGAAACGCTGTTGGTGCAATCCGGCAAACCGGTGGCGGTGTTCAAAACCCACGAAGACGCCCCGCGCGTGCTGATTGCCAATTCCAACATCGTGCCCCACTGGGCTACCCAGGAACACTTTGAAGAACTGGACGCCAAGGGGTTAATCATGTACGGACAAATGACCGCCGGCTCCTGGATTTATATCGGCTCGCAGGGCATCCTGCAGGGCACTTATGAAACACTTGCCTCCCTGGCGGAGCAGCGCGGATGGGGTTCGTTGAAGGGCAAGCTCGTGCTTACCGCCGGTTTGGGCGGCATGGGCGGTGCGCAGCCACTGGCAATCTCCATGAATGAAGGCGTGGGTCTGGTCGTTGAAGTTGACCCCAAGCGGGCGCAGCGCCGCCTGGATGTGGGCTACGTAGATCGTGTCGTCGATAACCTGGATGCCGCCCTGGCATTGGTGCAGGACGCGCTGAAACGCGGCGTCGGCTTTTCCGTCGGGTTGATTGGCAATGCGGCGGATGTGTTCCCGGCGCTGCTCGAAAAAGGGATCGTCCCGGATGTGGTCACCGACCAGACGCCTGCGCACGATGTATATATGTATATCCCGCGCGGCTATGACCTCGCCCAGGCGGAGGCTTTACGCCGCAGCGACCCAAAGAAATACGAAGAGGAAGCCATGCGGTCGATGGCGGTGCACGTAGAAGCCATGCTTGCAATGCAAAAACGCGGCGCAGAGGTGTTCGATTACGGCAACAACCTGCGGCAGCGCGCCTATGACTATGGCGTCAAAAACGCCTTTGACTATCCTGGTTTCGTCCCTGCCTATATCCGCCCGCTGTTCTGCGACGGAAAAGGACCCTTCCGTTGGGTGGCGCTGTCCGGCGACCCTGAGGATATCTACCGCACCGACGAGGCGATCAAAGAGCTCTTTCCCGAAGACCGGCATTTGACGCGCTGGCTCGACCTGGCGCGCGAGCGCGTACCCTTTGAGGGTCTGCCCGCCCGCATTTGCTGGTTGGGATACGGTGAACGCGCCAAAGCCGGGCTCAAGTTCAATGAAATGGTGGCAAAGGGTATCCTGAGTGCACCCATCGTCATCGGGCGCGACCACCTGGACTGCGGTTCTGTGGCTTCACCCAACCGGGAGACCGAATCCATGCGCGACGGCTCCGATGCTATCAGCGATTGGGCGCTGCTGAACGCCATGATTAATGCCGTTGGCGGAGCGACCTGGGTCAGCTTCCATCACGGCGGCGGGGTTGGGATCGGCTTCAGCCAGCACGCCGGGCAAGTGATCGTTGCCGACGGCACACCGGCTGCTGCGCGCCGGCTTGAGCGCGTACTCACCACCGACCCCGGCATGGGCATTGTACGCCATGCGGATGCGGGTTATCCAGAGGCTATCCAGGCTGCCCGCAGACATGGTATTAAAATACCCATGCTGAAAAACGAAACCGAGTAAAACCGACAGGAGAACAACATGCCAAACCCACTGGTTGAATGTATTTCCAATTATTCCGAAGCCCGCCGCCCGGAGGTGGTGGATGAAATTGTGCAGACCATACAGGCTGTGCCCGGCGTACACGTCCTCAACCGGCAGTCCGACCTGGATCACAATCGCAGCGTGATTTCTTTCATCGGCGCTCCGGCTGCCGTTGAAGAAGCTGCTTTTGCTTCCATCGCCAAAGCTGCCGAACGAATCGATTTGAACCAGCACACCGGCGAACATCCGCGCATCGGCGCAACAGACGTGGTGCCCTTTGTGCCCATCCGCGATATCAGCATGCAGGAATGCGTGGAGATGGCGCGGCGGTTGGGCAAGCGCGTGGGCGACGAGTTGGGCATACCGGTCTACCTGTACGAAGAGGCAGCCACGCGCCCAGAGCGGACGAACTTAGAAAACATCCGCCGCGGCGAATATGAAGCACTCAAAGAAGAAATAGGCAATGAACAGCGCAAACCCGATTTCGGACCGGCGCGCATTGGTCCGGCTGGGGCAACCGTTATTGGAGCGCGCCAGCCGCTGATTGCTTATAACGTTTATTTGAACAGTACCGATGTAGAGATTGCGCAGAAGATCGCCCGGGCAGTGCGTTTTTCCTCCGGTGGTCTGCGCTTCGTCAAGGGTATGGGCATCCTGGTGGATGGACTGGCGCAGGTTTCGATGAACCTGACCAACTACCGCAAGACGCCCATTGGGCGCGTGGTCGAGATGATCCGCCGCGAAGCCGAGCGCTACGGCGTGGGCATCCACCACAGCGAACTGGTAGGCATGATCCCGCAGGAAGCCCTCATCGACGCTGCCGTGTGGTATTTACAGCTTGACCAGTTTGAACCGCAGCAAATCCTGGAGCAGCAAATCCCGTCCGGCACAGCCGGCACAGAAGCAGAGAAAGAACCGGCATCCAGCTTTCAGGATGAACTGGCGAGCGCCAACCCCACACCGGGCGGCGGGTCGGCGGCGGCGTTTACCGGCGCCAACGCGGCTGCCCTGGTGGCAATGGTGGCGCGCCTGACCACCGGGAAAAAGAAATATGCCGATGTACACGAACAAATGTGGAGCATCCTTGAGCGCGCCGAAGCGCTGCGCAGCGAACTCAACGCGGCTGTCAGCGAAGACGCGGCGGCTTTCGACAGCCTGATGAATGCGATGAAGATGCCGAAGGAAACCGAAGACCAACAGGCAGCCCGCCAGGCAGCCATGCATACCGCCACCTTACAGGCTGCGCGCGTGCCGCTCAAAGTGGCTGGGATGGTTGTGGAAGTGCTTAATCTGGCGGTAAAAACAGCCGAGGCAGGCAACCTGAACGCCATCTCCGACGCCGGCAGCGCAGCCGCTCATGCCCAGGCAGCATTGGTATCAGCCGGTTTGAACGTGCGCATCAATTTGATGGAAATGGAAGACCCGCAAGCCGTACAGATGTTGGGTGAACTGCGCGAATTTGAAAAACAGGCTGCCATGCTGCAAGGGCAGATGCGCACAGCACTTACCGGGCGAGGCGGCTTCGATTTGGATTAAGGGGGAGAGTGGAGATTCGAGAAACGAGAGCCGGGGTCGGTGGAGCCGTTAACCTGGTGATTCTTGAAAAGTGATTCGTGATAGGCAATTTGTGATTGGTGTGGGGCAGGTCTGAGACCTGCCCCTATCCTAGCCCTGCTGGGGCGCTGTTTTACAGCCGGAAGGATTTATCCTCTGGCGAATAAGTAACGTGTTGGGTTACGGGGGGACAGGCAAATCCCCGCAAGGGGATCAATCCGGGATGCGCTTGGGGGTGATCCCCTGGGCGCGGTCAACCCGGTCGTTGAGCAGCATCCGCCCGAGTTCATCACCATACACCGCCATCCTTGCCATCTGATCCACCGTATCCATTGCAATCGGTTGCGCCAGGTCTACCTGGAAACGGCGAAAATCCAGGGCAGGGAAGAAATTTTCCACCAGGTGCACCTGCTGATCCTGTGCGGATTGGGTGAAGCTGTCCAACACCGGGGTAATCCACTGCCAGGTCCACAACCGGTTCCCGTCAGAAAAACGGTGCGGACTGCGCCCGGTGCCCAGGCTGATCAGCGTGGTCTCAGCGGGATCCCAACCCAGGCAGTAATATGCCTCATAGGCTGCCAGGTAGCAAGGGTTGGTATACGATCCCAAACCACCATCCACATAACGCCCCTCCACCACGGGGAAGTAGGTCGGCACAGTGCAGGAAGCCAGCACAGAGCGGGTCAGCGACCAGTCCTGGTATTCCTCTTTCCAGGGTTTGATAAACAGGCTGCGGTTCTCCTTGAGATCAAAAGCCGTGATCACCACGTCCGTCGCAGGGCTGTTGGTCCACAGATCACCCAATGAATGGTCCCCAAGAACCCGCTCCAATGCATTCAGCAAGGGCTGGTTGGAATAGCGGTAACGCGTCAAAGGATAGAGCAGGCTGCGCCAGTTTCGCTTGAAGATCACCGGTCCCAGGTCAATGTAAAGCTGGTACATCTGGCGCGCCGTCAACCCGGCTGCAATCCCCACAGCAATGATGGAGCCCGTGGAAGTGCCTGCCGTCAGGCGGAAGATATGCTGCACAGGCAGGCTCAGGGCTTCCTCCAGCATCATCAGCGCCCGCGTGACAATTACGCCGCGCATTCCCCCACCATCAATCGCAATGGCAACATGTTCGCGAAATGGTTTCATGCGCGATGTGTAGCAAGAATTATGCCGAATTGGTGAGCGAATTGAACATTCATCGGTGGTACAATAACTATCGCCCGACACATATACATCACTATGAACGCACTACGCCAACTATACGAAATCGCCAAGCCCTATCGCAATAAAATTATCCTGATCTCTATCCTGTTAGTGATTAGCACTGCCATCGATATGGCATTGCCGACCATCTTGCAGCAGGTTATCGATGTGGGTCTGGTCGCCGGAGAAACAAATTACCTGCTTTATGCCGCGCTGATGGTGGTTGGACTGGGGGCGGTTAAAATGTTCCTCACCTTCCGGCAAACATTTCTAACGCGCTGTATCTCGCAGCAAACGGCTTATGACCTGCGCAGCCGGCTCTATGAACACATTCAGCGTCTTTCCTTCAGCTATCACGACCAGACCCAAAGTGGACAGTTGATCTCGCGCTGTATCGAAGATGTCAGCGCCGTGCAAAACTTCACCGGCAACGGGTTTATCATCCTCGTCAGGGTGATTCTCTTGTTGGTGGGTATCGTGATTTTGCTCTTCCTGACCAACCCGCGCCTTGCACTGATTTCCATGCTACCGCTCATCCCCCTGGCACTGGTAACAACCCGCTTTGGTCGCCGCATTGGACCGCTCTTTTATCGCGTTGAACAATCCCTGGGGAACCTTTCTTCACATCTCCAGGAAAACGTCAGCGGTGCGCAGGTGGTACGTGCCTTTGCACAGGAAGAGTATGAGAAGGAGCGTTTCGGCAAAGCCAATCACCAACTATTCGACGTACAGCTTACCGCGATGCGCATGTTTGCAAAGGTCATGCCCTCCACGCACTTTATCGTAGCCATGTGTACCGTGGTCATTCTCTGGTTTGGGGGCAACATGGTGCTGCAAGGTCAGCTCACCCTCGGCGAGCTGGCTGCCTTCAACAGTTATGTGCTGCTGCTGGCAATGCCCACCCAGCAGCTCTCCTGGCTGGTCAACCAGGCAGGCGAATCCTTTGCTGGTTTACAGCGCATCAACGAAGTGCTCAATACCACCCCGGAGATTCGCAGTCCCAAAAATGCTGTTGTACTGCCCAAGCTGCACGCCAGGATCGAATTTCGCGATGTGTGCTTTCGCTATGAAAGGGAAAGACACCCCGCTCTTCACGATATCAATTTAACCGTTGAACCCAACCAGGTGATTGCGCTCATCGGACCTACCGGCTCGGGCAAGACCTCGCTGGTCAACCTCATCCCGCGCTTCTATGACGCCACCAGCGGCGCAGTTCTGGTGGATGGACACGACGTGCGCACGCTGGACATTACGGCGCTACGCAGGCAAATCGGCATCGTTCTGCAAACCACCCTGCTCTTTTCTATGACGCTACGCGAAAACCTGGCGTATGGCACCCCCGACCTGGGGATGGATGAAATCATCGAAGCCGCCAAAGCCGCCCAGGCGCATGAATTCATCAGCGAACTGCCCGAAGGGTATGAAACCGTGATCGGCGAACGCGGCGTCACGCTTTCGGGCGGTCAGCGCCAGCGCGTTGCCATCGCCCGCGCCTTGCTGATGAACCCGCGCATCCTCATCCTGGACGATTCCACCTCCAGCGTGGATACACAGACTGAAAAACACATCCAGCGTGCGCTTTACCAGTTGATGGAAGGGCGCACCACCTTTGTCATCGCCCAACGCCTCAGCACCGTTCAGCGCGCCGACCAGATCCTGGTGATGGATCATGGACGGATCATCGAGCGCGGCACGCATACAGAACTGCTCGAGCAAAACGGGATGTACCGCCAGATTTATGAATTACAGCTGCGCCAGCAGGATTTGATCGAGGAATAGACAGGTCTCATGCCGCAAACAACCCCACCCCCACAAGCCGACGTCATTCACTCCGCGGGTTTCAACCCCAAGGTGGTGCGGGAGCTGTGGGCTTACATTCGACCCCATGCGCCTACATTGTTCGGTTCCATCTTTTTGCAATTGATCCAATCGGTCATCATGGCAATCGGACCTTACCTGGTGAAAGTGGCGATGGATGACGGTATCGCTACGGGTTCTTTTGAAGTGCTGCGCAACACCGTATTGCTCTACATCGCCCTGCAAGTGGTTCATTGGGGTACGTTATACCTGCGCATCTACCTGATGACCGGCGCCGGGCAGGAAATCATCTACACACTGCGCGAAAAATTATTTGCGCATCTGCAGGAGCTCTCGCTCAACTTCTTCAGCCGCTACAGCGTGGGGCGTATCATCACCCGTACCATCAACGATGTCAACGTGGTGCGCGAGTTCATCGCCTGGACGATCGTGGCATTCTTCCGGGATTTCTTTACCATGGTCGCCATCGTGGTCACCATGCTGCTCATGGATGTAAAGCTCTCACTGATCAGCTTCAGCGTGCTGCCCTTGATGATATGGGGCACGGTGATTTTCCGCAAATATGTCCGTTCAGGATACCGCAAGGTGCGCACGGCGATGAGCTGGGTCAATTCTGTCCTGGCGGAGAACATCAACGGCGTGCGCGTGGTGCAGTCTTTCAGCCGCGAGGAAACCAATTACAACTATTTCCATGAAGTGGTCAACCGTTACAGCCTGGACGCCAACACCGAAGTCATCCGTGTTGTCTCCATCTTCTTCCCGCTGGTAGACCTGCTGGGCAGCATCGCCATGGGGTTGGTGATCTGGTTGGGCGGGGCGGCGGTATTGGGGCAGCATGTCACGCCAGGTGTTTTGGTAGCCTTCGTTCTGTATATCAACCGCTTCTTCGACCCCATCCGCGACTTGAGCCAGCGCTACGACAGCTTTGAGCGAACCATGACCAGTGGTGAACGCATCCTCGGTTTGCTCGCCGAGCCGGTTGAAGTGCAGGATCGCCCGGATGCCATCGAACTACCAGAAATCCAAGGCGAAGTACATTTCAAAGAGGTTTCATTCCACTACTCCGACAGCGACGAGCTGGTTCTTCACGATATCGATTTACACGTGCAGCCCGGCGAACTGGTGGCGTTGGCGGGTCATACCGGTGCAGGAAAGACCACGTTAATCAAACTGTTGGCACGCTTTGTTGACCCAACCGCGGGAAGTATCCTGATCGATGGCTACGATTTGGGACACGTCACCCAGCACAGCCTGCGCAGCCAGATGGGCGTTGTCCTTCAAGAGCCCTTCCTGTTCTCCTCTACGGTGAGCGAAAACATCCGTTTTGGTCGCCTGGACGCCAGCGATGAAGAAGTGGTTGTCGCTACACGGGCGGTAGGCGCGGATGAGTTCATCCGCAACCTCAGCCGCGGTTACGACACGCCCGTTGGCGAAGGGGGTGGCAATCTTTCGGTTGGGCAGCGCCAGCTCATCTCCATTGCCCGCGCTTTGCTGGCGAACCCGCGCATCCTCATCCTCGATGAAGCCACCTCCAGCATCGACACCCAAAACGAAATCCTCATCCAGGAAGCGCTCAAGGTGCTCTTCAAGAACCGCACCACCTTCGCCATCGCCCACCGCCTTTCCACCATCATGAACGCCGACCGGATCGTGGTGATTGAGGATGGCATCATCCGCGAGCAGGGAACACATTCTGCTCTGCTGGCGCTAGGGGGAATCTACAGTAAGCTGTATTACGTGAACAAAAATTGACATAACCCCCTGGCACATCTGCAAGAAAAGATGTGCGTCTTCGCAGTAAAATTAGCGGTGAGGGAAAAATGACCGACGTAAAAACCTATATCGACTTCTATAAAGATGAACGCAACAGCGCTTTGCTCTACGAAGCATTGGCAGGCATGGAGACGGATGAACGCCTGGCAGGTGTATATAAACGCCTGGCGGAAACGGAAATCCGGCATGCCCAGACCTGGGTGGAAAAATTGGCTCAACTGGGGCATCCAGAACCGAAGTTCAAACCCGATTGGCAGACGCACGTACTGATCTGGCTTGGAAAACGCTTCGGCACAGGGGTAATCCTTTCGGTCATGCAAAATTTGGAAAAAAGCGGCTCGCAGGTGTATGCACAGCAGCCCGGCAATGCCCAAATGGCGCGCCAGGAGCAGTTCCATGGCATCCTGCTCAATAACATCAGCCGCACCGTGCGCGGCGGTATGGAGGGCAATGTGCTGGCACAGCTCGAAGGTCGCCATCGCGGGGCGGGTGGAAATGCTCTGCGCGCAGCCGTGCTGGGTGCAAACGATGGGCTGGTCTCCAACCTCAGCCTGGTCATTGGCGTTGCCGGCGCCACGCTCGACGAACGCACCGTGCTGATCACCGGTCTGGCAGGGATGCTGGCTGGCGCCATCATACCGGTCATTGCTTTCTTTTTTCTCAGCGGCTTCACCGCCATCCTGGTCAGCATCCTCTCCGGCGTCGTCTGTTTATTCCTGCTGGGAGCCGCCATCACCCTCTTCACCGGTCGTCCGGTTTTGGTTTCCGGCATGCGCATGGTGATCTTTGGTTTGTTGGCTGCTGCGGTTACTTTTGGCATCGGGCGCCTGATCGGCGTGAGCGTTGCCGGTTAATTTTCTTCTTGAGGTTCACACATGATAGATTATCGCAAAGAATGGAATACCCGTCAGACTGCATTTCGAGAATTGTTGCTGAGTTTCAAAAATCATGACGAAGCCATGCAGGGTTTTTTCACCCAGCACGCCCGGCTGCACACGCGCCAGATGGCAGAGAGCGAGCCCTGGTCGTTTGAAGATGAGGTGCTGGATGACATGCCCGATGCACTGGTGCGCCGCATCCCGCGCAACGGCGAGCACTCGGTGGCATGGATCATCTGGCACATCGCCCGCATCGAAGATGTGACCATGAACATGCTGGTAGCGGGTGAGCTGCCGCTTGCCGAACAGGAGGGCTGGTTTGAGCGTTTACAGACCCCGGTGCGGCATACCGGCAACGCGATGGATGTGCCCGCGGTGGCGGAACTGAGCGCTGCCATCGACATCCCCACACTGCGCGCTTATCGCAAGGCGGTGGGGCAGCGCACGCGCCAGATTGTGCAGCAGCTTGACGCTGAGGATTTGAAGAAACCTGCTGAGCCTGCCCGACTGCAGCGCATCCTGGACGAGGGCATTGTGCTGGAGGAAGCGCGCAGCATCACCGAGTATTGGGGGCGACGCAGCATTGCCGAACTGCTGTTAATGCCTCCCACCCGGCACTGCTACCTGCATTTGAACGAGGCTGTGCGACTAAAGCAAAAAAAGGAGTGAGCTGGTTCTTGGGCAGGTTGAAGAATACCCGGCGAGGGCAACCTTCAATTTTCGGGCTCCAACCCCAACCTGTTCACCATCTCCTGTACATACGCTTCATCGGGCTGAAAATCTGGCAGTGCGTGTAACTCCCACGTCTCTGTATGGCTCACCGATTGCCCCGGCAGCAGCGTGGTACGCCCACCCAGCGTTTCCAACTCCAAAAAGCGGTTGCAGCAGTAGCATTCGCTGGAACTGCCGAAGTCATAATAATCCTCGCCGGGATCATACCCGGCTTTTTTGACAAAGAGCGTCCCCTCCAGCCAGTAAGCCAGCCAACCGCGCCGGTTGGGAAAACCGAGCTTTAAAGCCCGCTCCTGCATCTGCGATTGAACAAAGATGGTGCGATTGCCCCACAAGATGTACGGGCTGCGCACATCGGTGTAAGACCACAGCACCAGAACGCGGTTCGCCAGCAAGCCGGAATCGCACACTTCCTGCGGCAAAACAGCCGTTCCGCCGCTGCGCAGTTGGGTAATCGCCCAGGGTGCGCACTCCTGCGGTTCCCTGCCCTGGTTGGTCAAAATATGCTCAATCCGCACGTTTGCGCTGCCGGCTCCCAGTGTGATGCGCATGGATTTCTCCATCCCGTACACCGGGTCGGCGGGCTGGGTGAACTGCGCCCCGCCCGGCAGCTCAGACACATCCACAGGATGGTCATCCGGCATGTAAGTCCGGTCAAGATCTTCCGGCGATAGCCACAAGCGATGCCCGCCGTAGAAGTGATAAAGCCCAAAGCGCGGGGTGGGCGTGGTGATATCCGGCAGCTCGGCGAACAGGTTTTTACCGCCGTTAAAACGCAGCGAAAGAACGCGCGGACCAACCGACCGGCTGACCACCAGGCTGATTGGCTGGCTTTCCAGTTCGACACAATCTAAATCCAGATATTTCAATGATTTCATAAGTTCTCCTGGCGAAGTCAACATGAATTTCGGAATTGGGGCGTGAGGGCAGCCAAAAACCCTAAACTCGAATTCAGGTTTATTATATAACGCATGACAGGTTTACACCGGAGAAAGAACCTGACCCACAGGGTAGTCGCGCATCAATTTTATGGAACGAACAATGCATTTTCACCCATCCCCCAGCCCCTTCCCGGAGCGGGAAGGGGAGAAAATGTTTTTTTGCAGCTAAATTGAGCGCTATGCGCTCAATTTCGCTGCAAAGCTTTATTCCCCGCCCTGGGGCGGGGTCAGGGGTGGGGTGGGAATAAACCTCATTTTATGTATGAAATCAATTTTGATGCGATTACCCTATGTAAACATAGCAAAAATTAGCAATTAGATAAATTTACACTATAATAATAAATACCATCGGTAATGAAACTTAATATTAAAAAGATACTTCATGCGTGTTCAACGCAACGAAAAATCCAGAAACTGATGAAACATTCTCCAGCAAAACCATCTTTGCAGTGAATGTATGCAGAAAAGAAAGGTTAGCTTATGCCACCGCTCCGAGAGGGCTTTGACCGCCAGATCGAAAAAATCAAAAACGAAACCTTATTGCTGGGCAGCATGGTCGAACAAGCTGTGATACATGCCATTACTTCATTGCTGAAGCGGGATATTAGCGGCGCCAAAAACACCTATCAACACGACCTGCTCATCAACGAGAAGAGATTCGCCATCGAAAACGCAATACTCATTACACTGGCAACTCAGCAGCCAATGGCGCGCGACCTGCGTTTACTGGCATCCCTGTTGGAAATATCAACCGAGTTAGAAAGAATGGGCGATTACGCCAAAGGCATTGCAAAAGTTGCAATCAAGCTGGATGGCTCCACACTTGAACTGCCCAACAATGATCTGCAGCAAATGTGCGAACTGGCTGTTGCCATGCTGCATCGTGCCATGGTTGCATTCGTGGAAGAAGATGTTGATACTGCTTTGAGCATCCCCAAAGACGACGATGCCATTGACGACCTGTACAATAAGATTTACCGGTATGCTGTCCATCAAATGATCGAAAACCCCAGCCTGATTGACCACGCCAACCATATTATGTGGGTTGCCCATAACCTCGAAAGACTCGCAGATCGCGTCATCAACATCTGCGAAAGAACCGTCTTCCTTGCGACCGGCGAATTGATGGAAATCGATAGCTCAGACGATGAAGAGGAACAAACCAATTAAATACACAATCAGGTCCCGGGTCAGAAAATGGCTGATAGGATAGGATATGCTGAAAAAGAAAAAATATCCAGGCAAACTAATCGTTGTTGAAGGGATCGATGGAAGTGGGAAATCCACGCAAATCGATCTCTTGTACAAATGGCTGTTGGCACTGGGGAAATCGGTATTCTTCACAGAGTGGAACTCATCCACCCTGGTAAAAAGTACCACCGGTCTGGCAAAGAAGGAAAAAGCCTTCACCCCCACGACATTTAGTTTACTTCAATGCACAGATTTTGCAGACCGCTGGGAAAACTACATCCACCCCATCATCAAGGCGGGAGGTATTGTACTGGCGGATCGATACGCCTTCACTGCCTTCGCGCGTGATGTGGCTCGCGGGGTCGACCCGCTCTGGGTGCGCAATCTCTATTCTTACTCCATCCAACCGGATATTGCCTTCTATTTTCAAGTTCCGCTCGATATCGCCGTTGAACGCATCACCGCCTCACGTGCCAAGCTAAAATACTATGAAGCCGGCATGGATTTAGGTCTTTCCGATAACCGGATCACCAGTTTTCGCCTCTTTCAACAGCGCATCATCGAGGAATACGACAAGATGATCGATGAATTCGGATTAATCGTCATTGACGGTACACTGCCGGTGGAAGTGCAGCAGCAGCAGGTACGGCAGATCGTCTGGAAATTGGTCCATCGGTGGAAAGGGATGCCAAACCCCAGGGCAAGTGCGCTGCGATCCCAAAAACGACGCCTGAAACGTCCTGCCAAAAAGAAATCGGAGCAAGAGAAGAAATGAAAAAGGCAAAATTTTACGGTGCAGG
The DNA here is from genome assembly GCA_964426355.1 of uncultured Anaerolineaceae bacterium. Taxonomy (GTDB): domain Bacteria; phylum Chloroflexota; class Anaerolineae; order Anaerolineales; family Anaerolineaceae; genus JAJFTV01. The sequence continues at coordinate 2,278 of CAYRRA010000060.1, read as the reverse complement.
GTATCCTTACAGCCCGCCGCTCGAACTTCAAGGCAAACTCATCGTCCTTGAGGGAAATGACGGGGTTGGGCGAAGCACACAGATTGAATTGCTCAAGCAATGGTTGGAAGGTGAAGGGTACGCTGTTTCAGACACCGGTTTAAAACGTTCCAACCTGACCCAGCCGGGTTTAGAGGTCGCAAAGGAAGGGCATACACTCAGCCCTCTCACCATGTCTCTTTTCTACGCCACCGATTTTGCCGACCGCCTGGAAAGACATATCATCCCTGCCCTCAAAGCGGGTTTCGTGGTCCTTTCAGACCGTTACTTTTATTCGGTTATTGCACGGGATGTCGTGCGGGGCGCCGACCCACGCTGGGCACGCCAGGTGTACGGATTTTCGCTTAAACCAGACGTGGTGCTTTACCTGCGCGCTGAAATCCCAAACCTGGTCACGCGGGTAATTCATGGGCGTGGGCTGAACTATTGGGAAGCAGGTATGGATATCCGCTGTGCCGATAATCTCTATGACAGCTTCATCGCATATCAATCCAAACTGCGTGAACAATTCGATATCATGGCAGAAGAATTCGGTTTCGTCACCATCAATGCCGATCAACCAGCACAAGCAATATTCCAGGAACTTCAAAGCAAAATCAGTACGTTGTTTTCATTGGATCACCCTGAGAAATAGAACAATTGGGGAAAAATGAAAAAGAAAATGATACCCGCCACGTGTCCTTTCGGTGCACGCGTTTTACTGGCACATCTGGATAACCTTCAAAAGGAAATTGAAGGGGCAAAAAACGCAGCCGACATCGAACACATCCATCAACTGCGGGTGTTTTCACGGCGGCTTCGCAACGCCTTTCCTCTCTTTTTCGATTGTATGTCGATGAAAAAAGCAGAAAGATGGTTGTCAGAGATTAAAGGAATTACAACCCAACTCGGGCAAGCCAGAGACCTCGATGTTCAGATCGAATTTCTGACCGCGTTCCGCCAATCCGTAGAGGAGAAACGCAGCTACCCCGGCGTTAAACGTTTGCTCCTTCGGCTCAATCAAAAACGAGCCTCAATCCAACAGAAAGTGATTAAGTCTTTGGAAAAGTTCGAGGCAAGCCGTACAGTGGAGGAAATCACAGAACACTTTTTCCCCCTCAGCCAACAAATGGTTGAAGGGATGAGTTATCCAGTGGAGCTATACCAGCTTGCCGCCCGCTCAATCTCAACCGGTCTGGACACGCTTCAAGGCTATGACTCGATTGTCCAAATGCCAGAATGCATTAAGGAACTACACGAGATGCGCATTGCAGCCAAAGCTTTGCGATACACCATTGAAACCTTCGCCCCTATCTATCGAAGCCAGTTAAAAAAACCGTATCTCGCTGTTAAAAAAGCACAAGAGTTGTTGGGAAACATCCATGACATGGATGTGTGGGAGCTGTATTTGCCCATCTTCATCGAAAAAGAAACCAGGAGAACACAAGATTTCTACGGGAGTATGGGTGCAATGAATTTCATCAAACCAGGGGTAGAGCACTTTTTGGAATTTACCCGGCAGGAGAGGGAGCGAATCTATCAACAATTTGTTGTCGAGTGGGAAACCTGGAAAACGGAAGGCGCCTGGGAAAACCTGTCAGAAAATATCCGCATGCCCTCTTATCCCAAAGATGCCGTTCAACCCGCTCCTGCTGATATTTCGGGGGAATAAATGGTCTCATCTTTGCGTGTGGCTTTAATCGCAGACATCCATGCCAACTTACACGCTTTTGAAGCTGTCCTGGCACACATCGCAAAGCAAGGAGCAGATACAATCTTGAATGCAGGCGATTTTGTGGGTTACGGCTCCAACCCGGATGAGGTCATCCGAAGAAATCGCTTTGGGCACATCCTCAGCATCATCGGAAATTACGACCAGAAAATGCTCCGCATCCATAAGGTGGATGAGCATGAAAAACCCAAAACCTCGCTAAAACGTTTTGCCTTCGAGTGGGCGTATGAGCACACCAATGAAGAAAACAAAAGCTATTTAAAATCTTTGCCGCAAAGCCTACGTATGGAGTTTCTTGGATGGAAAATTCACCTGGTGCATGGCAGCCCTGTTTCACCAGGAGAGCATTTGTCTCCCCTCACCCCGCAATCCAGGCTGTATGAATTGGCTGCTCCTGGCGGTGCAGACCTCGTTCTTTGTGGTCACTCTCACCAACCTTTCTGTAGAAAAGCCGGGAATACCTGGTTTGTAAACCCAGGCAGCGTTGGTCGACAGGATGATGGAGATTATCGCGCATCTTATGCCATA
>CAYRRA010000059.1:0-22050 GCA_964426355.1 uncultured Anaerolineaceae bacterium | reverse complement strand
CATTTCCCCGATCTGTCAAATGATGATTTGATAGTAGTCCTGAGAAGTTTTGCAGAAGAAGAAGGATATCATCTTCCAGAGGAGACGGAGCCAACGCTGGATGAAGTGATCAATTGTGTTCGCGCTCAGGAGGGGAACCATTTTGGAAATGCCAGGCTGATGCGGGTACTCTTTGAACACATGAAAGGCAGGCTGGCGGATCGCGTCTTGTCCGAGGGAGCTGATGACCTCGATTTGGGGGATCAAATGCTCACTTTTCAACCATCCGATATGGACGGTTTCTCCTCCCCATCTTTATTGCATCCCGCAAACGATTTAAGCAGTTTGTTGTTCCATGCGACCCCCAAACAACCCGATTCGCAGCCTACAGGCATGTTTCGTCTTGCCAACCCAGCGCTCAACCCGGTTCCGGTAAAGCATAATAACAAGATGAAATAGGATGAGAACAGGTCTAATATCCGGATAACGAGACCCCTCAGGATAGTTTTTCGCTGATCTTTTCACTCATCGCTTGCGCCATGATGGCGCGGTTTTTGCGATACCAGGCAACGCGCATTTGTTTGTTTGCCTGGTCTGCCCTGCGTGCCAGTTCGTCGAAATTCTCCAGGCACTTTTCCCAATTCATAATCGCGATGGGGTTCTTGTCGTTGGTCTCCCAAAGCAGGATACCCAGCATCCATCGAGCGATTGCCTGGTGATGGGACTGCGGTGTAAAAGCATCGATAGCTCTTTGAAGCATACGTACCGCTTCGTTCAGGTTGCCCATTCGGTACAGAGCCAGAGTGCATTCGATCAATATCTCTGCGTTTTCCAACAAATCGGTGGAACTGCGCCCCAGGGTTTGCAGGTCATCAATCAGTTTGTAGACATCCTGGAACTGGTTTTTCTCCAGTTTGTCCGTAATGGTCTCGTTGAGCTGCCGGGCAGCATTGGAGAGATGACTGGGTTCAAAATGGTCAAGCCAGGTGTATGTTTCTTCAACAGTGCAAAACAGGTCGACATTGACACGGGTCAATACCTCCTGGTACCACTTCAACATTTCTTCGTTTTTTTGTGCTTTACTCCGTTCTTCCAGCTTCTCAAAAATTTCGCGGGCATAATACCAGGAAGAATAAGCCAGTTTGTAATCGGGTAATTCCCAGGCAATCATACCCAGGATCCAGCGAGCCACTGCAAGCCGGTGATTGTTTGCGGGGTAAAGCTGCACAGCGGCATTGGCATAATCACGTGCGGTGGTAAATGCTTGCTGGCGGTAGCGAACATCACAGATATTGAGCAAGAGCTCAGGCAGTTCAAGGCGGTCGATATGGTTTCGGCTGTGTTTGATGGCGCTGTTAATCATTTGCTTGCGCATATCTTCAGGGGTTTGTAGATTGGTAATATGCCTGACAAGCGCTTGTGTTGTCCGTCGAAGGTGTGAATTGTCAAACTGGTTTAACCAGGAAAGTGTTTCATTCAATTTGATCATTTTGCTTCTTCACTTTTTTCTTTTCAGGTTTCTCACCGGTGCTGGTGATTGCATCAATGATTTCAGCGGTACGTGCAAGCAGGATATTGCGGATATTGTCACTGGAGTCGTTCAAAATGTTCATGTTTTCAAGGGAATGAGCGATCCCCATGATCATTTCTGCCTGTGCTTCTGCCCGAGCAATTTCCTGGTATGCCTGGCGCTTGGCATCGCCAAACGCGCGTGTGGCTTCAGCGTTTCCGACCCACTCGGCAGCCCATAAGTTAACACGCTCTTTATCGACCTCGGTCCCATCGATTTCGATATGACCGACATCAATCCATAATAGCTCTGCACCGACAGTCTGAAAAGTGCGTAAACAGCGTTCGCTCATCATCTCTTTGCGCATATCTGCGCGCGGGTCAAGTTCACCATTCCGCGGTGCGGTAAGAAAGTCGATGGTGTGATCGTTGATAAAGTTGATTAGTGCTGACTTGACCATGCCGTTTACGTTTTCCCGCCAGGAAGAAATGCCTTTCGCGTTTACGGTTCGGTTCGCAGCCATCTTCCGGATGGCTTCTTGATCAAAGGGGTAAGGATTTTGAAGCGAACGCGGGGTTGAGCTAACCACGCGGAAACGGTAGTTGATATCCCGCAGGGTAACCTTAATGCCGTCTTTTGTGGTAATTGGACCGATCTCTTTTTGGTTGTAATGCTGTTCGTCCAGGCTTGCAATCATGCTGATGGTTTCAAATCTTTTTAAGAATATGGACCGGGTAATTCCCACCCCGGAGGGTCCGCGTAAGCGGCTGAAGAGCACCGCATTACCAGGTTGAACCACCACATACCCCGGACCACCAATTTTGTCTATCAGGTTGAACTCGCCCTCTTTCAGTTGTTTTTTTCCGCCATCAATGACCAGCCGCGGGTAATTGAACCCGAACATCGAATATAACACGTAACTCAAGCCCATGCGTAATTGCGGAAGAGCGTAGACATCTTTGATGAAAAAGGCTGCCCCTAGCAAAATGACCCCAAAAGCAATCAGAGGTGTAATGACGAAACGCAATGTTTCCCATTTGAGACCGGTAATATACTCTCGTATGCGGTTGACCAGAGTTTGAGAAGGCGGTTGAATAGGGATGGGAACAGGCGTTGCAGTTGGGGTGGGTGTGGGTCCCCCAGGTGTGATTTCAGGGGTCGGTTCACCGGGCTGCGTGGGCGATGGAATCAAGGTGGGTAGCGGCGTTGGGGTGGGTCTAAGCCATTGGTCGTACAAATCGTCAGCATAGTTCTGAAGCGTTGGAACCAACCACGTTCCCAACCAGACCACCATCACCAGGAAAAGAATGACCGCGATGATGCGAGCCAAAGCGCGCAAGCTCTCGTCTTCATCGAGAAGATGTATCAGTTGATATAACTGGTCAAGAAGCCCTTTTTGGGGTCGATCCGGTTTCATCATCCGTTATTACCTGTTGATCAACATGTTTAAAGTACGCATCAACTCAAGTGTTTCCTGAGGCAATAGTTGATTGGTTTTGGGGTCTGCTGCAGCGTTTTCGAGTGCCTGCAAGACCCGAAGCGCCAGAACCTCCTTGGGATATTCACTGGCTTGCAAGATTTTGAAAAACTCATATCGCAATTCCTGCTGGGCTTGCTGCCGGGCTTTGTTGCGAATTCGAGACGTTTCGAGTTCATAAGTTGCCTGGGTAATTCGCTTTTCTTTATCCCATTTTGCGCGCCAGTTATCCAGGCGCTGGATATAAACCTCATCGGGTGGGATCAAATCGGTGAAACCACATGCGATTAATTTAATCCCACGCTCGCGGAGAATCTTTGGCTTTTTCAGGTCGAAGATTTCCGAAACGCGAAGGTCGTTCAGGTCGTATCTTGTGGTTGTCAGCGGGCGTCTTGATTTATGAAACACCAACCGGTAGGAAAGAGCGGCTGTGTTACGTACCTTTGTGCGGAACAACTGCCTCAGTTTAAAAACTGGATAATCTGCCGGCTGGTCAGGTTGAAAAAGCTGGTCGTAATTGTATTGAAGGAGTAATTCGCGGAAGATATCGACCGCCACAATGGGGGGTAAATCCATCCAGGGCACGGCTTTTTCCTCGTCTGCCCGCGCCTCGGAAAAAACAGCTGCAAAGACTCGTTCAGCGTTGAATTGAGGAACAAGGTTCTCTTGCGGCGGGGGTGTGTATGCAGACATCGCCTGGCTGCGCAGCAATTCATCGGCGTGGACATGGATTTCTTGCCTGTCAATCTCATCCAGTTCATCCAGGAAGGTTTCAATTTCCACCTGGCTGTTGCTATTGCCGCGATTCTGGTCTTTGAAGCGAATCACTTTCAGGTTTTTCGCAATGCGTTCGCCGTCATAAGTGACATCCAGTACTTCTGGTATTTGCCCAATCGTAAAGAGTGTCCAAACGTTGGTGGTTACTTTGATCCCATCGCGTGTATAACCGTTTACAGAAATCAGGGTACGGCTTTGTTTGCGTAAATCAACCACACCGCGAATGCGTTCGCGCGCACGCGTGAAGGTGATGCCCGCACCTACTGCACGTGGTGAATGATAAGGCTGGTAAATACCCATCTCATAGAAAAACCGTGTAAGCGGGCTGAGTTCTGCAAGGCTCAGGTTTTTTTGAATTACGGGTTGTTTATCACGCTCTTTCCCCACTGAGGGCGGCACCATATCCGAAAGGGTCAGGCTGGGAGATGGCAGTTGTTCTTCCAGAACCACAGCGCTGTTGTAGTCGATCGCAATCAGACCTGGACCGCTGCGTACTTTATCTTCCTCTGATTCGATGATTTTGCCGCCCTGGACAAAGATGGCTGGACCGTGGACGCGCAGCATGTGCAAGATCAGGTGCCAGGTTGTGCGGCGTTTTTCCAGGGGTGTGCTCACCGGAACCAACGCCTGCGAAGCGACGAAATATGCCATTGCAAAAAAAGCAATCACGAAGATGATTGTATTGAAAGCCAGGACGATTAATGCGCTGAGCGCTTTCTCGTGAACGATGAGCGGTTTTCCAAAAAAGAGTTGGATAACCCCCCAAATCAACCGGAAAAGCAAACCCAACTCTGTGTGAAATGTTAACACAAACCCTAAGATCAGGGCAATAACGATCACACGCATCCAGGTTTTAGTTTTGCTTTTATATTTTACGTCGTCAAGGTACATGCCTTGCCTGCATTTGGTGATGAGATGGTAACAGAATCAAAAAAAACCTGCGGTTTCTTTAACAATTGTTAAACCAGTATATCCTTTTCCCGTTTGATTTGTCAAGCAAAGCTCGTCTACAACGGGGCAATCGCGAATCACCGTTACTGAACGAACAATGCTTTTTGGGGGTGGGGGTAAACCTTTCATTTCTAAAACAACCAATTTTGATTCAATACCTTGCCTCTATCAATGAAAAATTTGCTAATGTTTTAAAAAAATCGACTCATTGGGAAATGAGTTGCATGAAATCAGCCAGGATTGTGGCGTGAAGTGCAGCCGCGTGGGCAACCTGAGCGACCTTTAGATTCCTTTGTCTTATGCCGGGTAGAGGCGCAGACGCCGATAAAGAATCTGGTTCAGGGTTATAATAACGAGGCGTTTTCAACTGCCAGGGGGTTGACGTTTTAGAATTACCAATGGAGAAATGGTATAGATAGCAATTCAACCAGGAGGATGAACATGACAGGCACTGATACCACCAGAGGGATTTTTGGAACTGCCCCAATCCCGGAAACGGGTTACAAAAATATCCAAAACTGTTCTTTTTATCTCACCATGCGCGATGGGGTGAAGATTGCAGTAGATTTGACCCTGCCGGGTCATTTACCGGCGGAAGAAAAGATACCGGCTCTGTTGGTTCAAACCAGATACTGGCGGTCAAGGGAATTTCGGTTTCCATTTAACCTGATTTTTCGACAGGGTACAATGACGCCGAAGGAAAAGGACGCGCGCTATTTCTTTGGGCAGCGTGGTTATGCACTGGTCAACATTGATGTGCGCGGAACAGGCGCATCGTATGGCACATTGAAGCATCCCTGGTCGCCCGAATCGCTCGATGATGCGCGCGAGGTCATCGACTGGATCATCGCACAGCCCTGGTCGAACGGGAGCGTGGGTGGGTTTGGCGTTTCTTACCCTGGCACTTCTGCCGAGATGCTGGCAGCATTACAGCACCCGGCATTGAAGGTGGTTATTCCGAAGTTCAACCACCCCGACAGTTACCTGGATATTTCTTTCCCCGGCGGTCTGTTCAACCAGCGCTTTATCAAGTACTGGGGGCACTTTGATAAGGTCTTGGATAAGAACATCATCCCGGATGAATTTGGTCGTATGGCAAAAATTCTAATGCGCGGGGTTAAACCGGTGGATGATGACCGGGACCGGCGCCAGCTAAAAGAGGCGGTTGCGCAACATGTCGAAAATAAAGCGGTTTTTGACGTGGCTCGTGAATTGACATTTCGAGACGAAGTTCATGTGGAGAGTGGTATTTCTGTTGAGGACATGGTTGTGCACCGTTATGCCGGGCAGGTGGCGGCATCACCGACCTTTATTCATGGGTGGGGGAGCTGGCTGGATGCTGGTACGGGCGACGCGGTGATCCGGCGCTTTTTGACCTTTAGAAATGCCGGCAGATGTGTTATCGGCGCCTGGGATCATGGCGCCATGCGCCATGCCAGCCCGTTCGCTGCACCCGGTGAGGCGGTGTCACCTTCTTACACACAACAGTTTGCTGAGATGCTGCAAGTCTTCGATGCTTTTCTAAAGGATGTGCCCAACGGTGTGCGTGAGGAACATGCACTTTATTATTACACGATGGGTGAGGAGCGCTGGAAGGTGACTTCTACCTGGCTTCCCCAGGGGGTTCATCATCAGCGCTGGTATTTCTCTGCGGGCAATCAACTCGGGCTCCAACTGCCCGGTGATGAAACCGGTATGGATTCCTACCGGGTAGATTTTTCGGTGAGCAGCGGTAACTATAACCGTTGGTGGGAAATGGGCATCATGGACAAGAGATCGGTGGAGTACCCTGACCGGTCTGAACTTGCCGGGAAAGTGTTAAGCTATACCTCAGCTCCACTGGAACGGGATATTGAAATCACTGGGCACCCGGTGATTAATTTATATGCCGCATCCAGCGAAGCGGACACGGCATTTTATGTTTATCTGGAGGATGTGGCTCCGGATGGGCGGGTAACCTATATCACCGAAGGGTTGTTACGGTCCATTCATCGCAAGATTTCTACGGAAACGCCTCATTACCAGATCCCGATTCCTCATCATAGTTATCGGCAGGCTGATGCCTGTCCACTTGTACCTGGTGAGCCGGCACTGCTTGAGTTTGCGATGTTTGCCACATCGGTGTTGTTGCGCAAGGGGCACTGCATTCAGGTCTCGATTGCCGGGCATGACGAAGGTACATTTACGCGCACTCCAGCAGAAGGAACACCCGAAATCAGTGTTTTCCGCAACCGTATTCAGCCATCCAGCATCATCTTACCGGTGATCGAACTATAAAAGCAGCGCCTCCAATTGGTCGATCAAGCCGGCGAGCACTTTGAAGGTTTTCTCGACCGGTTCAGGTGTAGTCATATCGATCCCGGCGAGTTTGAGCGCATCCAATGGGTAGAGCGACCCGCCAGCTTTCAAGAAGGAAAGATAGCGGTCACGCGCTGCAATGTTTCCGCTCAAGATGCCATCCGCCAGGGCGTGAGCAGCCGAAATACCGGTGGTGTACTGGTAGGTGTAATAATTAGAGTAAAGGTGGGTGGAAAACTGCATCCACACGCTTCCGGCAAGTTCGCGGTCCACGACCACATTGGGTCCGTAGCCTTCCTGGAAAATATCCGCCATTAGACCAATCAGCGTTTCTGCGGAGAGGGCTTCGCCGCGTTCAATCCGTTGGTGGGCTTCCAGGTCGAAAATTGCCAGGCTGGGCATGATGAAGAAATAGCGAAAGAAGTTTGCCATGGCTTCTTCAATGACAGCCACCTGGAAGGCGGGGTCTTTTTGGGTTTTCAGCAGATGTGCGCGCACAATTGCCTGGTGGAAGTTGGAAGCCACTTCGGCGACAAAGAGGCTGTAGTCGGAGTAGATTTCAGGTTGGTTTTGCCAGGTGAGCAGCGAATGCATTGAATGACCCAACTCATGCGCCAGTGTGCTTAAACCGAAGACGCTGTTGTCAAAGCTCATCATGATGAAGGGTTGTGTGCCTTTGTAACCGGCGGAGAATGCGCCAAAGCGTTTTCCCTTGTTAGGGTGGTAATCTACCCAACGCAGGTCGGTTGAACCGCGGCGTACCATTTCGGCATAATCATCGCCCAATACACGCACACCTTCAACGATCCAATCGACAACCTGTGAATAAGAAAGCTTCGGCATGTCATCGCTCAAGGCGGCGCGCGTGTCATATACGTGGATTTGGTCCAGCCCCAATGCTTTCCGCCGTACTTCCCAGTAGCGATGCCAGATGGGCAGGTTGGCGCGGAAAGTGTTGATGACGTTATGATAGACTTCGACCGGTAAGAAGCTGGGTGCCAGCGCCGCTTCCAGCGTGGAGTCATAACGCCGTGCGTTCGCCATAAACGCATCCTGCTTGAAACCGGCGGAGATACAGTTCGCCATCGTATGCCGGTATGCCAGGTGGGCGTTTGCGTAGTTTTCGTAAGCGCTTTTGCGCAATGTGCGGTCTCGGCTGGAGAGGAGCTGACTGATGCTGCTGTGTGAAAGCTCATGTTCACCACCGGCACTATCTTTGGCAGGGGTAAAAGTCATGTCGGCATTGGCAAGCACGCCATGAGTTTCGGAAGAGGTGTTGAACGGGTCGCTCACCTGCCCCAGGAGGGCTTCAACTTCCGCAGAGCGGATGTGCTCTGCGCGTTTTTTCAGTTGGTCGAAATAATGCGCATAGATGGCAAGACCAGGTTCTTCTTTTTGCCACTTACTCAAGGTCTCAAAGCCGATTGAAAGCAGTTCGGGTAGCTCAAAGGCGGCGGCTGCAAGTGCCTGTGCGTATAATCCACCGACCATGCTGTCCAGTTCAGCATATTCCTGGTTGGTGGTGTCTGTTGAATAATTTAACCCAGCGTACATATAAAGATGTGCAAGCTGCTGCCGGATTTCCTCGCTGAATTTAAACCACGCCAACAATTGCTGCGGGCTGTTGCCCAGCGTGCCTTTAAATCCTGCCAATTTTCCCAGTGATTCTTTGACTTGTTGAAAACTTTTTTTCCAGTCGGTTGTGTTCGCAAAAATACTGGCGATATTCCAGGTCTCTTCGATGGGAACATCGCTTCGTTTGGGAAGAGGTTGTACACTCATTTTGATTATCCTTAAAAGATATGGTTTCTATTACCTATCCATTACGGTTAATGGATGGGATGAAATACCCGGTACGCCGTCAATTATAATAGCAGAGGAGGGCGTTATGCAGATAAAAACCGGTTTACAAGTTTTGTTGGAAGAAAAAATCGATCTGGGCGATGCGCGCGTGGGGTTGGTGACACACCCTGCGGCGGTTTTACCCGACCTGACACACTCATTGGACGCGCTGCTGAATGCGCGCGTGCAAATATCGGCGCTGTTTGGACCTGAACATGGCTACCTGGGATTTGAGGCAGATGCGAAGAGCCTGGAAAACTTGACAGACCCGCGTACGGGATTACCGGTATACAGCCTGTATGGAGAGCATTTTGCCCCCAGCGATGAAATGCTGGCGGACCTGGATTTGCTGATATTTGATATGCAAGATGTGGGGACACGCTTTTACACGTTCATCAGCACGTTGTACCATGTTCTCCAGGCTGCTGGTCGTTGCCGAAAGCAAGTGCTGGTTTTGGACCGTCCAAACCCGTTGGGGGGTGAAGTTGGCGAGGGACCCCTTGTGGAACCCGGTTTTGAATCGTTTATCGGGATCGCACCGCTGCCGGTTGTGCATGGGATGACCACTGCAGAGATTGCGCTGTGGATGAACACAACCTGCTCCCTCAATGCCGACCTGAGAGTGATGCGTATGCAGGGATGGAAGCGCGCAATGGACTTTACAGATACGGGTCTACTTTGGATCCCCACATCTCCCGGGATGCCACATTTATCGACCGTTTTTGTGTATCCCTGCACCTGTTTATTTGAAGGGACTCATTTCTCGGAGGGGCGCGGCACCCCTTTGCCATTTGAAATCTTTGGCGCTCCTGGGGTGGATGGCTTTAACCTCGCGGAGTGTATGAACCGCCAGGACCTTCCAGGCGTGCGTTTTCGCCCAACGGTCTTCACACCTTGCGATAGCAAACATGCCAGCCAGGTCTGCCAGGGCGTACAGGTGCACGTCCACAACCCCAAATCATTCCGCCCTCTTTATACTGCGGTGCATCTCATGCATCACCTTCTGCGTACCTGTGCAGTTTTCTCGTTTATCGAAACCAGTTGGGAAGGGACGCATCCGCACCTGGATTTGCTACTGGGCAGCGACCGTGTGCGTCAACAGTTGTTGGCAGGGGAGCCGGTACAGCGAATTGTTTCCGATTGGAATGAAACCCGCCTGAGTTTTGAGAGACAGCGCAAAGCATTTCTCTTATATTCTTGAGCAAAACTCCACCCCTTAAAAAGTATTATCCCTCTTGTGGGTGAGTCTTTTGTTTAACCAGGGCAGTCGCGCATCAATTTTTTGGGACGAACAATGCATTTTCACCCATCCCCCAGCCCATTCCCGGAGCGGGAAGGGGAGAAACTGTTTTTTTTCAGCGAAGTTGAGCGCATAGCGCTCAACTTCGCTGAAAAGCTTTATTCCCCGCCCTGGGGCGGGGTCAGGGGTGGGATGGGGATAAACCTCATTTTATATATGAAATCAATATAGATGCGATTGCTGTTTAACATTCCATGTAGCAAAAAAATGAAACAAGCCTATAATCATATTAATTACATCTTCATCATGCAACATTCTATTATTTTTCTTTTTGAAAATGGAGGTTTTTGTGAACCAACAATATCCACCCCCACAGAACAACCCACAGCAGAACCCACAACAGCCGTATCAGCCACAACCGGTTTATCCTCAGCAACCCGTTCAACAACCAGGATATCCCCCGCAAGGATATCCCCAACAACCCGTTCAACAACCAGGATACCCCCCACAGCAGCCGTATGGGCAACCCCCGCCTCCTTACGGGTATCAGGGTTACCCTCCTCCTCAACCTAAAAAAAGCGGCAGCGGTTGGCTGACCTGCTTGATTATCGCCATCGTATTGGGATGTATCGGTATCTGTATTACTGGTGTTTTTTTGTTTGCCATCGGAAAGTTCTCCATCGGCTTTTTGGAACAATACCGCGATGAGCTACAACAGATTGTCCCAGGATTAAACATTCCTTCCACTGTAGGCGAGGTGTTCTCATCGGCGAATTCGCTTACCCTGACCAGCAGCCAGGGTGGAACAATTACCTTGCCTGGAGGTGCGATGCTGACAATCCCGCCCGCAGCGGTTCCCAGGTCGGAGAGCGGTGGTGAGGGAACCATGGTATTCACCATGGAGGAAACCACCTCGGTGACAGCGCAGATGCCAACAGGCTATGACACTGCCGGTCCTGTTTACCAACTTGGACCGGAAGGCTTTACCTTTACCATCCCCCTCACACTTACGCTTCCCATTCCTAACGGTATCAACCTGGATGGTGTGCTGGGTTTGAGTTACCTGGATTCTGCCAGCAATACCTGGAAGCTTGTACCGGGCACGGTGGATAAAGAGAACCGCACGGTTTCAGTTGCGGTGACGCATTTCTCACCGTGGACCATCTTTGGTACCTGTTTTAATATCTTTGGCGCATGCAATGCATACGACACAACGCAGAGATGGAAAGAAGCGAACGGGGGGTTCGTTGAGGTGAACAATACTCATCTTTATGAAACGGGCACTTATCCGGAGGCGGACGGGAAGAGGCTGCCAATTGGCGTTACGTATGGTATTTGTATCAACAGTTACACATTGACCAACCCTGATGTTGCATATGCCTGGGATCAGCCAGACGATTGGAAGATGCTGGTGAGCGATTATTATTTCCCCGGTGGGGTTAAGAAAGTTCACCCCCCTATGGAGTGGTGGCTCCCCGCGGGTTCGTACAACCTGATCGAAGTAATGTCCATCTCGGAGGTGAACCATTCTCCGGGCTATACACCAGCGTTTACCAACTACTGGCGCGCTGCGGGTACGTATGGGATTGAAGTTGGTAAAAGATACACGTTTACGGTTAGCGAAGTTACCAACATGAGTTCCTGGACAAAAGGCAGACCGCCGTGCTATGGCGTAGAAGATACTTCGGTAGGCACTGGCGATGTTCAAATTACACTGACGTGGCAGACAAACGATGATATTGATCTCTATGTGACCGATCCGGATGGTTTTGTTATTAGCTATATGAGCATGTACTCCCCCAGCGGTGGTGCTTTGGATCGCGATAACCTTTGTAGCGAGATGATCATTGGTCGCCCGGAGAACATTTACTGGGCAAGCGGGCAGGCACCTTCTGGCACGTATAAGGTTCAGGTGAACTATTATGAGCCCTGTGTATCTGAAAAATCAGTCAATTGGACGGTGCGTGTTGTGAGGATGGGGATCACTGAAACCTATACCGGCACACTGACCTATGATGATGAGACACAGGACGTCACAACTTTTACAATTCCATAAAGGGCTATTGGATTAACCTACAGAGGCTGTCCGAGAAGGCAGCCTCTTTTTTATGTTTGTACTACGGAAATGTCTGCTCGCTGTGCGTTTCCCGCAACCAGCCTGGGTCACCAGCCGCTGGCAGAGAAAACCGTCAGCAATAAATTCGCCCGCTCGGATGTACTCATTGGACGTGGACGGGCGAAATCAATGAAATAGATGGTCAATAATTCGGTGCTGATGTAGCGCCCGTCATAAAAAATGTGCCGGTCGATAAATCCCTGCCGCATGGGTTCACCCAGCAAATACTGGTCGAAAAACAGGTTACCCAAACCGTAATGCAGAAAAGCATTACGGTAAAACTCCATTCCCTGTGGCTGATGCGCCTGGCTGCCGCTGACGATGATGGCGCCGGCGTCAGCGAGACGTTGAAAATCCTTTTCCTGCGCGGGCTGAGCATAATAGGTGTAGTATTCAAAATGCTGAAAGGTAGCAATGGGTAAATAACCCTCCGCCCGAAGACGTTTGATTTCGGTTTCCATGTAATCAAAGTCACAGGAAGCTGAACCTGGGCTGTTTGCACTGGCGGAAGCAAAAGTTCCTCCTTTGCCATTACAGCCGATAAATGCCAGGCGGTTGCCATTGTGTTCAATGGCGGCTGGTTTCTGCCCATCTGCCTGGTTGTATCCGCCGCCATAATACAGCCAGCCGTGATCTTTGTAGAGTTGTAAGGTATATCGCATGGGTTCGGTGCCAAAATCTGCAAAGTGGTCACCGGTGAGTTCAACAATATCCGTGCCAATATATTCCAGCAACTCCATGTATGCTGGATTGCTGCAAAAGACCACGTTTTGTTGGTATGCATCGGGTGGCGGGCAATCTTGTGCGAAAGGAACCTCGTTGCTGATGTGCGTCAGGTCGGCATAGGCAAGCCAGTCATGAATATCCTCTGCCGGGTAGGTGAAGCCCAAGCGGTCCATAGTGGTGGCGGTGGCTCGCACCAGGGCGGTTACACCGGTCATGGCGAGGACGGTCAACCTGGAAGGGTCGCGGTTGCTGTCAGGCAGCAGTGGGTGTAGTGCATTACTGCTCTCAATCAAAATGGAGTCTACCTGGTATCCATCGCCAAGAAGAGAGATAGGAATGCGAAGCGCATAATTCTCTGCAAGAAAATCGTTGTGCACTGGTGAGATACCATCCACGCTGAGCACTTTCCATTTTGGGTTCAGTTCTTCAAAAGGGACGATTGCCCAGGTGTCTGCACGGTTCCAGGCGGTATCGAGCAGTTCACCCGCAGAGACCACTTGAACGGCATTATCGGCAGGTACCCCCCAAAGGGATGAAAGCGCGGCATGGCTGCTCTGATCCAGAATCATGTTGCGTCCAAGCGTAGGCGATGGGCTGCCCTGCCAGGCGGCTTTTATCTCCGCGGAGCTGATTTCATCGGGTATTGTTGGAAACGAAGCAACGACGGCAAATATCCAGTAACTGAGGGGATGGATGGGGCTGTATTGGATTTGAACGCTTGAAACTTGGTTTTCCACTACTGACCAGCCGGAAGGCGGAGAGATTGCAGAGAGAAGAGAAGCGGGCAGCAACGGGTCGATCCAGAGGGTTCTTTCAGTGGGAGACGAGACCAATGTTGCAGCGGCGCCCTCGCTCTCTGCAGGGACAGCGGTACTTTGTCCGACGGGGTTGTTGGCGGTTTGAAGTGCTGGATTGTCGAATGAAGACTGCATTCCTTCCGGCAGGGGTTGGAAGGGCGTGGCAGTAGAGGTTGGCTGGAATGTGGCTTCATCCACGCTGGCAGGGTATGCCGAAAATTTCCCACAACCTGCCAGGGATGCGCCAATCCATGCGGTTGCCAGGAAGAGCCGAAAAAAGTGGAACGGTATCGTACCAAGCCAGTTTGAAACGTTTTTGCGTTTTGGATATTTCATCACTTGTATTTGATGATACCTTAAAAATGCGTGTACAATTATGTGAATTGACCACATTTTCTCTATTTAGATCACCTGAGATGTGAACAGGAGTTGAAATATGACCGAACCAAAAGCAAAAGTAGTCCATTACAGTGAGGTGCCGGCGGAAGTGATTGGCGAGTCTGCACCTGGCGCGAAAATGCGCTGGCTGATCGATAAGGAACACGATGGTGCACCGGTATATGCACTGCGCCTGGTGGAGCTAGACCCAGGCGGCAGCTCGCCCCGGCATACGCACCCGTATGAACATGAAAATTTTGTTCTCGAAGGAAAGGGGCGTGTGTTTATCATCGATCGCTGGTATGACATGAAACCCGGCGATGTGGCGCTTGTTCCCCCGGGTGTTTTGCACCAATTCGTCAACGATGGTGATACAGTGTTCAAGTTTTTATGCGGGATACCCGTATAGTTTTTCATTACAGGTCAGTAAAGGTAGATTATGTCGAATCAATTTTATGTTCCCGAAAGTGCGATGGTGATTGTTGCCCATCCAGATGACATCGAATTTGGCTGCACGGGTACGATGGCGCGCTGGGCAAAGGCAGGTGCGCGTATCTGTTATGTGATTTGTACGAGTGGTGATGTGGGTATTGCCGACACCTCGCTCACCCGTGAAGAGGTAGCCCGCATCAGGGAAGCTGAACAGCTTGAGGCTGCCCGGATCGCCGGCGTGGATGACGTTGTCTTTTTACGTGAACCGGATGGCTTGCTGGAAGCCACGATAGCGCTGCGAAAAAAGCTGGTGCGAGAGATACGGCGGTTTAAGCCTGAGGTGGTGATGTGCAATGATCCCACAGTCCTTTTTCCGCGCGACACCTATATCAACCACCCCGATCATCGCGCTGCGGCTACTGCAGCACTGGATGCTGTTTTCCCGGCAGCCGGACAACCACATGTATTTCAGGAGCTGGAAGAAGAAGGGCTTTCTGCTTTTAAACCCTGTAAGGTGTATATCATCACCTGGGCGGGCGGAACGGATTTTGTGAATATTGAAGAAACCATTGATGTCAAAGTGGCAGCCCTGCGAGCTCATAAGAGCCAGATGAACGGTTGGGACCCGGAAGAATCCATCAAACAATGGGCTGCGGAGCGGGCAAAAGGCAAAGAAATGGCGTATGCCGAGTCCTACCGGGTGATCACCCTGGTAGATGAAGAAGAGTGTGCGGAGAGAAAACGGGCGAAATAGGTTTTTCCGCTGGCAAAACAAAGAAGCAAGGTACGACTTCTTGCGATAGAAATAGAAATTAAAACTGAAACATCGATCCCGGAGATGAAGATAGTCTCAGGGATCGGTTTTTTTTTGTGATGTGTGCCGGTTATGAGAATTAACACACGGGAATCGCGATTCGGGAATAAAACTTGCACTAAGTGGGGTGTAACACTGATAAAAATATAGAGAATGCAGTATGAAATTACGAATCCTTTTTCTGTTTGCCGTTTTTGTTGTCGTCCTGATGTTGTTCTTTTCTGGGAACTATGTGTACCTGGAGGAGAATGAACTGGTTGTAACCCCCAGCCTGGATGGAAATCCCACGCTGCGGATTAATGACTCGATCTATTATGTGCGTTACTGGACTCTGGCGCCCGGTTGTTATAAATTAACGCACATTGGCTTGCTGGATTATAACCTGGCATCACAAACCAGTGAGAGCCGCTGCCCTGTGCAGGCAAAATCGAATTAATCAAGGCAATTGAGGTGTAATGAGCAGCATAAGAGGGGGATTGCCTTTTTTTGTATAAGGGATTCAGCAGGTTAGCGGGATTTGTTCTTTTCCTGGCATTTATTGAATTGAAAACATCTCATTCACTACCGGCAGGATGGCTTGCCAGACAGGCAGGAGTACATTCGCTCCTTCGCTGGTAGTGAAAGGGGTGACCATGTCACGGGTGATGGTGCGGTTGTCGATACCGTCAATGCCGGTTCGCAGCACTGCGAACCCGATCCGTGGATAATGCCATACGGGCAGATTGGTGTCGATGTTGGTGAAAACGGCTGTTATCACCTGTGGTAGCCGTATCCATGACTGCGGTAGAAGTACCTGTTTTATGACGGATTTGATGAAAATTTGCCCACGCTGCATACGGAAGAAATCGTCGCTGCCGGCACGGTCACGCACAAAAGCAAGAGCCTGGTCTGCATCAAGATGATGCACACCGGCATCATAGCCGCCGGTGGGGGTCTCCAGTTCAATGGTAACACCGCCCAGCGCGTTGACAACTTCTTTGAAACCCTCAAACTGAAAACGAACGTAATAGGGGATGCTAACTTGAAAATTCGTCGCAATGGTATCCAGAAGCGCCTGAGGTCCACTACCCGGTTTATTTCCTTCAGCAAAGAAATGAGCCGTGTTGATGCGGTTTTCACCCACGTAAGGGATGTAAACCCATAAATCGCGCGGGACGGAGAGCATGCCCACATACGGTTTGAGTGGCTGAGTGGTGACCAGAATGATGGTATCACTGCGCCCCAATGCAGTGCCTTCTGGGGTGCGGTCGATCCCTAAGACAACAAAGTTAATAGGGAGCGGCAGCAGTAAATAAACCAGCAGCGGTACCAGGAGCAGGGCAGAAAGAAGGAACACTGCCAGCAAGCACCCGCAGTTGTTTTTTGGTTTGTGTTTACGCCTTTTTTTGCGTGTACGGATAGGTTGCAGCCGTTCCACCGGATGTTCAGGTGAATAACCCGGTGGAACGGTTGGGATATACTGTGGTATTTGATTCATGCACCTAATTATAAAGCAGTAGTTCTATCCCTCACGCGGAAAAGCGGGTGTAATGATTCCTTGAGGTGACTGCCAGAAGGGAGCCCAGGTAAGGGTGAGCACCTGTACGTTGATGTCGGTTTTGCGAGGGTTGATAACCACTGTGTCCAGTTTCTCGGTCACTGGGTCTACCCTCTCGAGCAACGCATTTCTTTCTGCATCAAAATCTGCTTCCAGGTCTTCAAGTTGTTTGTTCAATGCCTCCACGCTTTCTTTTGCACGGGCAACATCTCCCTGAGCGTTTACCGAACGGCTTGCGCTACGGGCAGCGGTGGCAACCTTTCCAAGATTAGATTGGCTTAGCAATTTCCTGCCGGTTAATGCACCCAATAAGGTTGAACCTACGGATATTGCTGTTTGCAAACCTTGCTGCTTGGCTTGGTCTTTTTCACGTTCCTCAGCTTGTTCTGCTTTGCGAATGCGCTCTTTCAGTGCGGCTATCTTGGGGGTGTACTTATTGCGCAATTTATCCACAGCATCATCGCGGATTTCGCGTGCGCTTTGCTGCAACCGGATGCGAAAGCTGCGTTCATCTTCACCGGGCTGCGAGGTGATTTTCGTGCTCGGGCTCTGGAGTAGCTCCAAACGCTCATTTGCATACAGCCAACTCACCAGGTCGCGGTTCCAGGCAGTATAGCTTTTGGCTTTTGCCCCATCCAACGGCAAATTGGAGAACATCGCATTGTCCTCAGGTGTTTTTTCCAATTCTATTGGTTCGATTGCGGTCTTCTCTGCATTTTCCCAATTGACCGGTATGATTTCTTCGGTAATGGGGGTCAGATAGTATTGATCGGTCTGGGCATCAATATTGAGCCTGGTGTTGGCAAACCGCATCCTGGTGGAAGCGTACAGGTAGGGTCGGTAAACCAGTTTATCGCCGGTGGATGCTCTCTTTTGCACTGGAAGGTAGAAACTGCTGATCTCAGGGGGTAATGCGGGTGGCATACCTCCCTGTGCTGTTTCAGCAGCCATTGCAGTTGTTACACCGGCGGCGGCAACTGCTGCGACGCTTTGGCTGGTGACGGATACCGGGGTCTTCGTCTGTACCCCCAGGCTGCTTTTGTAGGGATCCATCAATTGTTTTATTTGGTCACGCGTCATGGGTCCACGCAGATAGGACATTGCCCAGCGCGTTTGAAAGACCACCGGGGCATCTTCATGCGTATTATTCAATAGAAAGACCCGGCTGCCTAAACCAGAGATGATTTTCTCCATCTTTGAGCGGTTGAAGCTCTGACCAGCTGCAGCGGAGGCGCCTTCCAGACCGTCCAACAGACGGGCTTTGTCCCGTTCGGTCTGCAAACGACCGATGAACCAGGTGCCGGTATTGGAAAGTGCTTTGTAATCGATGTCGACCGGGTTCTGTGTGGCAAGAATGAGACCCAGCCCAAACGCCCTGGCTTGTTTGAGCAGAGTAAGCAACGGGAGTTTGGATGGTGGATTGGCGATGGGTGGCAGATAGCCGAAAATTTCATCCATGTAAAAGATGGCGCGCAGGCTGGTGGTGCCAGATTGCGACCGCACCCAGCCTAAAAGCTGGTTGAGTAATAACGAAATGAAGAACATTCTTTCTGGGTCGCTTAGATGTGCGACAGAGAAGATGGAAATCTTGGGTTTTCCCTGTGCGCTGTAAAGGATACTCTGGATATCGAGAGGTTCGCCTTCCAGCCACGTGCTGAAGCTGGGTGATGCAAGCAAATTGTTTAACGCCAATACCAGGCTAAAACGTTCCTTGGAGGGGTAAAAGGTTTCTAAATCGAGCACACCGATTTTTGCGATAGGTGGTGACTGTATTTGTTGGATGAGCCCACCCAGGTCCAGGTCTTTACCCTGGCGCCAGGTTTGGTTGAGGATGGTCGAAAGGAGAATGTGTTCACGGCTTTGAATCGGGTCAGCCTCGATGCCGACCAATGCCAACAGGCTGGTCACGGTGGAACTGACGCGACCGTTCATCAATTCGTTGTCTTCCAGGACACTTTTTTCAGGGGCGGCGAAGGATTTAAGGATGGATACTGGCAGACCTGCGCTGCTGCCTGGTGTATAGATGACAAAATCGGCTGTATTGCGCAGTTTTTGAATGCGGTTGCCATCCTGACCCCAGGAAGCCAGCCCTTTGCTCCAGGTATCAGCCTGTTTTTGTGCATATTCATCGGGGCTCATATTTTTTTGACGAGCTTCGTCCAGGTTGATCCAGGGGAGGAAGTCCTCTTTTCGAAGCTGCGGAAAAGTGAGCAGCAGGTTTGCAAGGTCGCCTTTGGGGTCGATTAAAATCGCAGGGATGTTATCTATGGCTGCCTCTTCGATGAGCGAGAGGCAGAGACCGGTTTTTCCGCTGCCAGTCATACCCACACATACTGCGTGAGTGAGCAAGTCTTTTGAATCATATAGAAGCAACCCATCCGATAATTTTTTTTGGTCGATGTCATATTCTTGACCGAGATAGAAAACGCCCAGTTTTTCAAAATCTTCCATGGTTAACTCCTTTTTTATAAATACCTGATATAACTGCGATGAGCTTTGTGGAAGTGAACCTGCATATGGTTATGTTCAGCCCAGCTTTTCACATTGCCCTCATCAACCTGGATGGTTTCAATATATTCAAACCCCATCGGTTTGCCGGATTTATACATTTCGACATATAACAAAGCAGTTGCACCCATTCCCTGGTGTTTGGGCAAGAGACCGATTCCATTCAGGTTAAGACGTTTGCTGTTTTTTTGCGCACGCATGAGGGTCAACCAGCCAAACGGATAGAGTCTTCCTTTTGTTTTTTGTAAAGCCTCGCCGATATCGGGATAGGCAAGGATGAATCCGATCAGTTCATCTCCTTTCATGACAAACTTAATCAAATTGGGAGCAGCGATACTGATGAGGTTCTTTGCGATGAGATGCATTTCTTCGTCAGTAACCGGGTAAAAGTCGCGTCCGCTTTCAAAGGCGGCATTAAAAACATCGCTCAATGGTTTAACCCACTCCCATAGTTCTTTTTTGCTGGAAAACGTTTTGACCCAGTACCCTTTGCGTTCTTTGATTTTCTCTGCTGCAAGGAAAACTTCTTGTGGCAGTTCAAAATCGGAGAGTAGATAACCGGAATGGTGGTCGGTCACTTTTTCAAAGCCGGAATCGAGTACAAAGGAATCGTAATAAGGGTAATTGTATGCCATCCCCATGGCTGCGCGATGTTCAAACCCATTGACCAGTAAACCGGTTCCATCAAAGCGCAGAAGCCCTCGTGGACCGGTAATTTCCTTCAGCCCGCGCCGGGTTGCCCAATCAAATGCTGCCGAAAATAGGGCTCTCGCGACCTGAATATCTTCGACTACATCAAAATAATAGAAGAAACCAGTTTTTCTGTTTTGTGCCTGGTTGTGTTTGCGGTTGTGAATGATGGCAATTCTACCCAGCGTCTGTCCTTCGCTTTCTGCAACCAAAAAATCTGCATCGGCATGTTGATAAGTGGGGTGCAACTGGCGGTTCAGGTTTAATTTCATATTACTCACCAGTGGCGGCACCCAACAAGGGTTGTTTTTGTAAAGCTCAAACGGAAAATGGATAAACTGCATTACATCTTTTTTGTTGTCTGTATCAATCGTCTTAATTTTCATCTGCCTGTTTTTTGTGTGTGGAGTGTTGACTGTTAAAGCAGTAAATACAATCAATGCATGAGTTTGATGTTTCTTTGTAAATAAATCAGCGCAATTCCTTGATAGTTGTATTGTAATGCAAAAAACCCCGGTTTGTCTTGTCGACCGGGGTTTTTCTAGAATTTGATCAGTTTACTTCGAAAAGCTGGTGATTGCATCCAGCAGTGATTTTGCCACAACTTTGCCTGAGGCTGCGCGGTGTTGTTTTTGACCCATCAATGTTTTCTGGAGAACAGCTCCAGCCAGGGCTTCCAGATCACCTTTGCCCGCTTGCTTGGCTTGTAAATATCCCATACCGATTTCCAGGATATCGTCCAGCCCGAACTGTGAATCAGCGTTCGTTTGTGGTTCAGCGCCGGTCAGGGTAGAAAGCAACCCACCTAACAGTCCGCCATCAGGTTCGCTTTGCGGTTTAGCTTGCTGCTGTGGTTCTGCACCCGTCAGGCTGGATAGCAGCCCGCCTAACAGGTCTCCACTGGATTCAGGTTGTACCTGTCCGCCAAGCAAGGTTTGCACAAAATCCACCGCAGTATTGGGTGATATTTCTTTGCTAGAAAATTGCTTAGAAGCGTTTTTGAGACCTTCGGCATAAACTTGGGCTGTGGAGCTTTTAACACTCTTCTGCAATAGTTCGCCGGCATAATCCAATTGGGTGCTGGGATTGGCGTCCTTTTTTGCCTGAACGGCGTTTGTGATCACGTTAAAAATCTCAACCATGTTATTACCGTGATCATGATGTAATTCATCCGCCTGGTTGATTTCCTCTTGATTGTTCAAGAGTGCTTTTTGAACGGATTGGAAAATGCCGGTAAGGTCAGCGATCCCCATGTGTTACTTGCCTTTCAGATTTTCGGGTAGTTCTGGAATATGCAGCACGGTGCCGGGGCGGACGATGCCTGGATTGTCGCCGATGGCTTCTTTGTTGGCTTCGTAAATCACCATGAAGTAATCACGGGTGGAATGCCCATAGTATTTCATTGCGATATGGCTCAGGGTTTCATCTGGACCAATGGTGTGCTCGGCAATCATTTTTGCCGGGGTTTTTGCAAAATCCTGTCGGGAAAAATCACCCATAGCACGCGGGTCCTTGGGCGGTAGCGGCGCCTGGTGTTTTAGACGCGCCTGCTCCATCTCCATTTTCTTCAAGCGTGCTTCTGCATCAGCAGCTCGTTTTTGGGCTTCCTCAACTTCTTTTTTGGCGGCAATTTTTGCCTGTGCAGTTGCCATTTGTTCTCGCGCCTGTGCTTGCTGGGCTGCTTTTTCAGCTTCATCGCGCTCTTTTAAAGCTTTTTCAAGGGCTTCTTTTTCATCCCTTGAGCTTAGAGCATCAATTGCTTTGCTAAACAATCCTTTCTTGTCTTTATCATCTTTTTTGTCTTTTTCGCTCATCAGTAAACCTCCTGGGTAGCAATAATGAAATTTGGGTACGATTGGTTGCGTAATCCGGTAGCTCGATGTATTCTCTCTCCGGCTATAAATCATTATAGCACTTTCAATATAAGCAATGTTTCAAGCAGGGTAGGGAAATTACTTGTCAGAAAAGTGGTATAAAT
>CAYRRA010000058.1:0-22166 GCA_964426355.1 uncultured Anaerolineaceae bacterium | reverse complement strand
ACAAATACGCTGCTAAACGCCATCGCCGCCGCAGCCAACATGGGGTTCAGCCAGCCCAGTGCAGCGGCAGGGATCAGCACTACGTTGTAGAAGAATGCCCAGAACAGGTTCTGCTGAATGGTGCGCAGCGTCAGGCGTGAAAGCCGCACGGCACGCACCACCCCGCGCAAGTCACCGCTCATCAACACCAGCGGTGCGGACGCAATCGCCACATCCGTCCCGGTGCCAATGGCAATACCCACATCCGCCTGTGCCAGCGCAGGCGCATCGTTGATGCCATCCCCAACCATCGCGACCACATTGCCCATTTCCTGCTGCTCCTTCACCGCAGCAGCCTTGTCACCCGGCAGCACTTCGGCATAAACCTGCGCAATGCCCACCTGTTCGGCAATGGCGTGTGCCGTTTGCTCATTATCGCCGGTGATCATCTGCACCTGAAGCCCACCCTTTTTCAAATCAGCAATCGCTTCCGGCGAACCCTCTTTGACGGTATCGGCAATGCCGATCACACCCCGCACGGCATCATCCACGGCAACCAAGACGGCTGTGCGCGCCTGCTTTTGCAGCCGGTCAAGCTCTTCCTCAAAGGCAGCCAGGTCGTAACCTCTGGCTGCCAGCATACGCCGGTTACCCACCAGCACCTTGCGTCCATCCACTTCCGCTTCCACGCCAGCGCCCGCTTCGGCTTTGAACCCGCCCGGCTCTGAGAGCTTCAGTTCCCGCTCGCCCGCGCTCGCCAGGATGGCTTCGCCCAATGGGTGCTCGCTGACCTGCTCCACCGAAGCTGCGAGCCGCAACAGTTCCTCCTCGCCGCCTTCAAATCCCTGCGCAAGGATATCCGTCACCATCGGCTGTCCGCGCGTGATCGTGCCGGTCTTGTCGAGGATGATTGTGTTCAACCGCCCGGCGCGCTCCAGCGCTTCGCTGGATTTGAACAGAATACCCATCTCAGCACCCTTGCCGGTGCCCACCATCACGGCAGTCGGGGTCGCCAGACCCATCGCACACGGGCAGGCAATCACCAGCACCGCCACGGTATGGATCAGTGCACGCGTGAACTGGCTCACCTGCGCATCCACCGGCAGCGGCACGAGGAAGAACCAGGCGAAGAACGTGAGCAGCGCAATCCCGATCACGACGGGCACAAACACCGCCGAGATGCGGTCAACCAGTTTTTGGATGGGCGCTTTGCTTCCCTGCGCCTCTTCCACCAGCCGGATGATCTGCGCCAGGGAAGTCTCTTTGCCCACGCGGGTGGCTTCAAACTTGATGCTGCCCATTTTGTTCAACGTCGCCCCGATGACCGTATCGCCGGGACCTTTTTCAACCGGCAGGGATTCACCGGTAAGCATCGACTCATCCAGGCTGGTACGCCCTTCGACCACCACGCCATCGACCGGTATCTTTTCTCCAGGGCGCACCAGCACCAGGTCACCGCTTTTCACCTCATCGATGCGCACTTCCAGTTCCTGCCCGTCGCGCAGCACGCGCGCACTGCGCGCCTGCAAGCCCATCAGCTTTTTGATCGCCTCGCTGGTGCGTCCTTTGGCGCGCGCTTCCAGCAGTTTACCCAGCTTAATCAGAGTGATGATGACCGCCGAGGTCTCGAAATACACGTGCCCCGGCAGCCAGCCCAGCGTAACCGGTATCGAATAGAAATACGCGGCTGATGAGCCCAACGCAACCAGCACATCCATGTTGGCGGAGCCGCTGCGCAGCGCTTTGTACGCACCGCTATAATATTGCGCACCCACGTAGAACTGTACCGGCGTTGCCAGGGCAAACAACAACCAGTTCATCCAGGGGGCATGTGCCCAGGTCATGGGCAGCAAACCAAAATCACGCCCCATCGAGAGCAGAAAGAGCGGTATGGTAAGCGCCAAACCGATAAGAAGGAAACGCTGCTGTTGGTTAATCTCCGCCTGGCGCGCCTGCGCCTCCACATCCTGCACCTCATCGCTGCTTTCGAGCAGGTCAAAACCGGCGCTCCGCACCGCTTTACGTAAATCGTTCTGGCTGATGATGGTGGGCACATAACGCACACGCGCCTGCTCAGCCGCGAAGCTCACCTGCGCTTGCAAAACCCCTTCCAATGCAGAGAGAGCCTTCTCCAACCGGCGGGCGTCGTTGTCGTCGCTCATGCGCCGGATCGCCAGCAGGGCTTCACCGGTCGCCACACCGTACCCGGCGCGCTCCACCCTGCGGATAAGGTCGCCCAACCCGGCTAGAGAGGGGTCAAACATCACGCTGGCGCGCTCCGAGGACAGGTTCACATTGGCTTCCAGCACACCTTCAACCTTTTTGAGATTGCGTTCCACCGCAGCCACGCAGTTGGCGCAGGTCATACCGGTGACTGGCAGGGTCAGGTGCTTGTTTTGCGTCATTGTATCCCCCTGCCCTACTGCTCCGGCGGGTAGTTGAGCTCGCGCAGCAGTGCGATGATCTTTTCTTCGGTCGCGGGCGGGTCATAAACAATTGTAGCTGTCTTGGCGGCTGCATCAGCGCGCACCGAGGTAACCCCCTCCAACTCGCTGACCTCGCTTTGAATTGTGTGGACACAATGCCCACAGGAAATATTCGGGATTTTATACGTAACGGTTGTCATCCTTACCTCCAATTTATTCTGCAAACAATAAAAAAATCTTGCTTCCAGTCATAGCGAAATTAGACCGAGCCATTTGTTTCCATCGCAGCATCCTGGTAGTTCAGACCTTTTGTGCAGCTTCATATACATCGGTGATCTCTTTCAGAACGCGTTCGCGCTCCTGGGGGTCTTCACCGCGAATAGCTGCGATCACGCAGGTATTCAGATGTTGGTCGAGGATTTGCTTGCTGACCTTGTTCAGCGCAGCCTGCACAGCCTGGATCTGGCGAATTACATCGATACAGTATTCATCCTTTTCCAACATCCGCTGCACCCCGCGGATATGTCCCTCGATGGTCTTCAACCGTCGGATCGATTGGGTATGGTCGTGCATATCTCACTCCTTATCCCCTCCCAGGGGGGAGGGGATACTTGATTATACAATATCTACCTGTTTTGTCAAGATAAGAACTTCTTTTTGAATTACTTTACTTTTTTTCCCCACATCTATCCAAATTGTTTCACCCCACTTCGCCGCGCACGCCAGCGAGAGCACATATTCGCCCTTTCGCTGCCAGAAAACATAAAAACTATCCTCGCCCAACCCCAGTAAATGCATGGGCACAACATGCCAATCCGCCGGAGCAGGGTCAAAAATGCCATCAAAAAGTAACTCCACCCGGCGGGTATCCACACGCAGCCCTGTTCCCATCACTTTCAACACTGCTTCTTTCATGCTCCAGGCAGCGGTCATCCACACCGTGCGCGTTGTGGCATCCAACCCACGCGCATAACCCTTTTCTTCTTCAGTGAAATAATCGCTCAAAAATGCATCTGGTCGGGGTTCAATGCGCTCGATATCCACCCCGATCTTAGTTTCGCAGTCGCTGCTCAACGCGCAGAAAGCCCAACCGTCGCGGTGGCTGATGGAAAGCAGCCAGGGCAGCGGATGCCCGTCTTCTCTGGCGTAAAAGGGCACCCCGTTGGGTTGGTTCAGCACCGAAAAAACACCCGGAACATGCCAGCCGGTTTGCTGACTGGCGCCTAGTAGCAGGTTCTTTGCCCCGAATCGTCCCAGCAGCCATTCCCGGCGGCGCTTGGGAAAGCGCAACTCCGCCAGGCGCACCAGTTCCTGGCTGGAGAGAAAGTCTGCTGCATTTCTCTCCAGCCATTCCGGATCAGACCCCAAAAGCGTCCAATAGATCAAAATCGCCTCATCGATTTCATTCTACCAGTGTTCGCAGCGGCAGCATCCTCTCCGCGTCCAACCCGTAGGATGTATCGGTGGTACAGTAATGTTTCAATTCAATATAAACATTCCCATTCTCGTCCAGTACGCGCGCATCGTAGCAACAGCGCTCACCGCAGTTTGCGGGTGTGACCTGTGCATAAAGATGCCCGCCATTCATGCCAGGGCGGTAAATATGCACCTGTTCGATCGAACCGGGCAAACTCATCACCCCGCGTTGACCGATATCCCATACACCTGCTGTTTGCAGGCAAAGTTCAATCAATAATGGCGCTGAAAGCATGTGTTGCTCACCTGCCGTGATCGGCGCCAGGTGATCGGCAAGCCGTCCCATGATCAAATCACCGTTGCGTTGCACTCCATCCAGCACCTGGAAAGACGGACCATGAAAATAAAGCTGGTAAATCTGCTCACGCCCCACGGTGTAATCATCCCGCCACACTGGAGGTGCGACTGTCTTTTTTACCTCTAGTGAAGCATTAGGCGCCAGGTGAACCTTACCGCTGAAATGCAGTACCCGTTCGGCGGGTTTTACAGGGTGTGCCATAGTGGACTCAAGCGTTACGTGTGCAACCAGGTTATCACCCTGTCTGTACGCCTGCGCTAACCAGGTAACCAGTCGCGGTTTATCATGGAAAAACTTGAACGCACCGTGGAAATGGATATCCTCCAATGAGGTGATATGATAACCCTCACCAGCAGACCCAATCACCGAAGCGATATGCGTGGCTGCCACGCTGAAACCCTCAATACCCATCACGCCGGGCAATACAGGGGTTCCGTTGATGGCATGATCGTACAGAAAAGGTTCCTGTTTAGGGTCCAGTTCCACTTCCAGGTGCAAACCGCGGTACAGGTCAAGACCCGTCACCCGGCTGAGCATCACATGCCGGGGGTTGCCTGCGGTCAGTGCACGGTTTGCCTTTTCCAGGTTCAGACCCCCTGTGAGATCACGCTCTCGCTCCAACATACCTAATGAGCCTGCCAAAAGCACTTCGCCACGCGTACCGGCTTCCAGTTCAAGCCGCACCAGCGTGGCAGCCTTCTCAGGTGGGAGCATATCGATACCTGCGCGCTCCATCAACTGTGGCAGGGAGCCGCGGCTTGCCATACCCACCTCAGCCCAGGCTCCCCAATCGAGCGCGAGGAAACGCGTTTGGTGATATTTTTCCGCAAAGACAAAACCCAGCTTGCAGAGCAAATCATTCGCCGCGCTGTAATCCGTTTGACCTGCATTTCCCAGCCTGCCGGCAATGGATGTGAAAGAAACAACTGCTTCAGGCATGTGCCCAACGCTTTGCAGACTGCGAACCAGGTTAATAAATCCATTCACCTTAACGGAAAAAACCTGTTGAAATTCTTCGGGCGATTTTTGTGAAAGAAGATGGCTCTTTTCCACACCGGCAGCGTGAATCACCACATCCAGGCGTTTCTCTACCGCTAAAATTCGCTGTATCAATGCACTCACGGCTTCACTATCGGTCACATCACAAGCAATGTATTCAGCTTCACCACCTGCCTGGCGCACTCCTTCCAGCACACGCCGGATCGCCGCAGCGCGTTCCAATCCAGCCAAATCTCGTTCGATCATTGCCGGGGTCACTTTACGATTTTCACTCGAAAGCTGTTTTAACCAATCCTTCTTTAATCCCTCTGCATCCCGCATATAACGTTCCAGATCAGGCTGATTCGCTTCAGGTTGCGGCGTGCGCCCGGTAATATAGAACTTCCCTTTGTATGAGCGAGCCAGGTCGATCAAGATCGGCACACTGATTCCACCAGCCCCTCCTGTCACCAAAAAGACGCTCCCCTGTGCCAAAGATTGTTCTGCCGCAGGTATAAGGGGCTGGTCTAGCAGGCTGACGCTGAAACGCTGCCCGCCTTCTCTGCCTGTTTCAACAACACCGGGGTCAAACTGTGCCTCTTCCAGAAGCATGGCAGCGATTTCGCGGTCAGTGGCTGAAGCAGGAAAGTCCACCACTTTTACCAATGTACCGCGTTGTTCACGGGCATACGCCTTGCAAAAACCACTAATCCCTGAGGCAGCGGGAGCAGCAGGAACCACACCCGCATAACCATGTAATCCGCCCATACGCGTGCCAGCAATCAAGGCTGTATTTTCCCCCAGAATACGCATTATTTCGTACAGAAAGTAGACAATGTTGGTCAATGCTTCCTGCCGATCTGCGCTATCCCATACCAGCCAATCCTCTACTCCATCCAAACCTGGCAGGAAGAACACCCCATTAATTTTCCCTTTCTCTTGCCAGGTGCGCAGTTGATGTAAATTATTTTCTGCATGGGGGTCAAGCATCAACAGTTCCACCTGGCGAGCGCGCAGCCGGCGCGCCAGTGAATCGGCAATTTTCCCCTGGTCTTTGACAATCACAAAACGCTTCCCCGTTTCAAACGACAACCCGGTAGGTTTACATAATTCCAGGCGCGGGCGCAGCACCGGCACCGGCAGCCTGCGACGGATGACAGGTGTTTGTTCAAGCGCAATTTCGCCCCCCTCTGGAACAGTTACCGGTTCCTGTTCTGCAAGCTTTGCTTTTTCCGCCTGGTTACGCAAAGCATCTTCCACAAAACCAACTACTTTTTCCAGCGTGTTGTAATCGGATAAACGCAAGTCCTCCCGGCGCGGGATGGCATAATGCTCGCGCACCTGCGCAAACAATTCCGCCTGCTTTACCGTGTCCACGCCCAGGTCTGCCTCCAAATCAAGATCCATCGCCAGCATCTCAACCGGGTATCCGGTTTTCTCCGCCACCATCCCCAGCACAAAAGCCTTCACCTCTTCGCTTTGTGTGATGCGATGAGTGGGTTCTGCGGCAGGCTGGGCTTCCCCAGCAGGAACAGATGGTTGTTCTGCACTACCAGGCACACTATCCTCCAGCGATACCTGTACAAACTGTATCACCTTCGCCAGCGTGTTGTAATCGGATAAGTGCAGGTCTTCCCGGCGTGGGATGGCGTAATGCTCGCGCAC
Organism: uncultured Anaerolineaceae bacterium; assembly: GCA_964426355.1. GTDB lineage: Bacteria > Chloroflexota > Anaerolineae > Anaerolineales > Anaerolineaceae > JAJFTV01. The sequence goes on along the minus strand of CAYRRA010000058.1, from coordinate 15,344 downwards.
CTGCGCAAACAACTCCGCCTGCTTGACCGTGTCCACGCCTAAATCCGCCTCCAGGTCTAAATCGGGTTCAAGCATCTCCACCGGGTAACCGGTCTTCACACTCACCTGGGTTAAAATCCAGGCACGGATGCTCTCCCCGGATGCCGCTTTCCCTTCTGGTGGTGATGAAACCCGCACTGAAGCGCTGCCAGCATCCGTTCTGCCTGGCTGCCCAACGGATGCTTCACTGGCAAACTGAATTACCTTCGCCAGCGTGTTGTAATCGGATAGGCGCAGGTCTTCCTTGCGCGGGATGGCGTAATGCTCGCGCACCTGCGCAAACAACTCCGCCTGCTTGACCGTATCCACACCCAAATCCGCTTCCAAATCCAGGTCTGGATCAAGCATCTCAATTGGATAACCCGTTTTCTCGCTGACCAGGTCGAGGATATATTTTTCCACCTGTTCAAGTAGACCCTCTGGATCCATCTTATCACTATGCACAGGCATAACACGTGAAGCGGTTTCAACCGTTGGAGACTCTGTTTTTTTCTCATAAGCTTGCAAAGAGTTGGGTTGATCCTCCCATGCAGAGGTCGCTTTTGATGATGCCCATAATTGCGGAACACAACCAACGCGCCATGATGAACGCGCCGGTGTTCGTTGAGGCGCACCACAATCCTTCACACGCAGCGTACGCTGCACCACCTCTATTTCAGGATTCAGGTGACCCGTCACTGCCGACAACCAGCGATTGTATGCTTCTGCATTGATACGCAAGCCCTCTCCAGGAATTTTCCGCAACAAGCTCATAGCGACCTGCGAACCAAATCCAGCTCCCAGGCGCAATGCAAATTGGAGTGGAAATTCACCACCACGAGACAGGTTTAAATCCCCCAGGTCGGGATCGGGCTGAAAACCATTGGCAATATTGGCAACAGGGGGAATACAGCCTTTTTCAAGCGCCTTTACTGCGGTTACATCTTCCACACCTACGCCCATGGTGTGCCCGGTAAAACCTTTGGTGTTGGCAATAATCACCTGCCCGGCATGTTCGCCAAAGGTCTTACGCAAGGCGTGTATCTCTGCGGCAGCGCTTCCGCCGCGTGCCGGGGTGTACGTTTCATGTGACATAAACATGGCATGGGCAGCGATTTCACCACGGGGTATTCTAAATCGCTCCTCCACAAGGGAAACCAGGTTCTCCATCACCTGGCTGACATGTTCCACATCCAGGCGTGTGCCATGAAATGCGCTGTTGGCAATTTGCGTGCCCAGCACCTCGCAGATGGCGCGCATCCCGCGCTCGCGCACAGCATCTTCAGACTCGATTACCAGCGCGGCTGCCCCCATGCCCATAATCATCCCGTTCCGCCGGCGGTCAAAAGGCAGCACCGCTTTTTCCATTTCACCTTCGGTTGTCGTTGCACCGGTTGCCATGAGCCCTGAACCGATCCATTGGGTCAGCGGACCTCCGGTAACATCGTCGCCTGCCACCACAATCACCCTGCGGCAACGCCCGCTGCGAATCCAATCCTCCGCAATGGCTACCGCATGTGTCGTGGTTGCACAGGCTGCATTCGCAGCCGCATTTGGACCGCGCGCTCCGATATACTCGGCAAATTGGGCATGTCCCATGTTGAGAACACGGAAAATGAAACGCCGGTCAAATTGATAATTCAAATCTTCCAAGTCTTGTTCCAATTGGATAATGCGCCGATCAAGTTCTTCTGCCAGGTTATGCTGATTGTCATGCACCCCTGCCCGTATCTCACGAAGCAGTTCCAGTCGTTCTGTTAATCCTCGGAATTGATAATACTTTGCCGTTTCATCCGCCATGCGATCTAAACCGGGGAATGCCGAACCAAAGATCACACCGGTTTCATCTTTCATCGCTTCCGGAAGCATCCAACGGTCAGGCAAATAACTGCCAGTACTGGTCTGGCGGTAACGCATCACCAGCGGGATACCGGCATCCCGCAGCGCCTCGATCCCTGCCGCAATGGCAAGCTGCGAAGAGATATCCAGCGCTTGAAGGCGATCCTGCGGAATGCCAAAATCGCTTTCAAGATCGAACGAACCCCGCTGACCCGCCAGCTTGATGGTCTGCCCCAGATCGTCGATCAGCAACATATCTGCACCGTTTTCACTTTTGACCAGCCGCGTCACGCGCTTTTCGAGCATCTTTTCGCGCTGCTCATCCGGTAACGGCTCAATGAGGATCTTGCCGTTCAGAATGCGGTCTATGTTTTCATCGGAGAACACACTGCCCTGTTTGCCCGGCAAACCCAAACCCGCTCCGCTGATCACGACTGAACCTGTCAGGCGCAACCTGTTTTCACCCATGTCGATAGCTGGTTTTTCAACTACGGATGGTTTTTTTTCTTCTGTTGAGATTGAAACCTCTGGTGTGTACCGAGAAGTTGTAATACCAGGCAAACTTTTTCCTTGTGGAATGACCCCTGAGGCATATAATGCACAAAGCGCCTCGTTCAACGCAGACATCGCCCCTTTGCGGGGATGATTGGTGTATAAAATGGTCACATCTGCGCGCTCTTTCAAATTATCACTCGCCAGCGCACTCAGCACCCGCTTGGGTCCAACTTCAACAAAGATACGTACCCTCTCTGAATATAATCTATCCATCGTCTTGACAAACTGTACTGGCGAAGCCAACTGTAGCGCCATCAAATCGATGATTTCATTCCGCTGGTTGGGATAAAGCGCTCCAGTTACATTGGAAATGACGGGCATCAAAGGAGGTTTCACATCCATGCGCTCAATCACCTGGCGCAGCGGTACGCTGGCAGGCGCGACCACACGCGTGTGGAAAGCGTGTGACACCGGAATCTTCACTGCCTCCCACCCGGCATCTTTACATAACTCAATTGCCTGTTCAACAGGTTCGGTGTTCCCCGCAATCACCGATTGAGTGGGGCTGTTGATATTGGCAATGACCACGTATCCGGAGATGCTATCCAAAACGGCTTGCACCTTTTCAATCGGCGCCGAGACCGCCGCCATGCAGCCGTTATCTTCCAGCGACACCTTGCTCATCTCACGCCCGCGTGCACTGACAACTTGCAGCGCCTCTGGGAAGGTCAGCACACCCGCACAAACCAGGGCAGCGTATTCACCCAGGCTGTGCCCGACCACATAATCGCTGCTAAAACCGATCTGTTGAAGCAAACGCAGCATAGCGATATCAGCCGTCAACACAGCCGGCTGAGTGATGGTGGTATCGCGCAGTGTGTTCTCCGTAGCCCGAATTTGCTCCTCACCTCCATCCGTAAATATGTACTCGGTTAGCTTGCGCCCCAGCAATGGCTGCAATACCTCATCGGCTTCCTGATAGGTCTGTGCAACTACCGGGTATAACTGTGCCAGTTCTCGCAGCATATTGGCATACTGCGAACCCTGTCCGGGGAACATAAAAGCGATGCGGGCTGGTTTACCCTGTCCACGGAAAATCCCCTGTGCAGACAGCATTTTCCAGGCATTTAGATTCCCGGCAGCAAAAGCTTTTTGGGTTTTCTCCAGCTTTTTTTGCAAATCCTGAGCATCCACATAATCGATTGCCAACCGGTGAGAACGCCCCAGTTCTACCTCGCCTGGATGCCTGGAGGGAGGGTTCTCCCCACGCACAACCGACTGGAAGGCTGCAACAGCTTGCTGTTCCAGGTCAGCTTCGCTGTCGGCGGAAGCAAAAAACAAGCCATTCGGGAGGGTTACTTCACCTCTTTCAACCTGGAACGAGACCGGCTCTGCCACACTGACCGCCGGGTAAACCTTTTTGTCAGATGTCAGCAGACCGGGCACATGTTCTTCCAATACCATGTGAAAATTGGTGCCACCGAAACCAAACGAACTGATTCCGGCACGTCGCCAACCACCTTGCGGGCGTTCCCAGGGTCTCGCTTCGCGGCTGACAAAGAAGGGCAGGCGTTCAGAATCGAATGCCGGGTTGGGTCGGTCAAAATTGAGGTTGGCTGGGATATAGTCCTCGTACAAACCACCAATCACCTTAAGTAAACCCGATGCCCCGGCAGCGCTTTTCAAATGCCCGATATTGGATTTGACTGAACCCAACAAAATTTTCCCAGGTGGCAGGTTAAAGACATCAAACACCCGTGCCATGCTTTCTACCTCGGCTAAATCGCCAACGCGCGTAGAGGTTCCATGCCCCTCGATATAGGTTGCATCGGATGGTTTCAAACCGGCGTCCAACCAGCCGCGTTCAATAGCTCGTTGTTGACCGATCGGATTAGGCGCGGTAATGCCCTTGCCTTTGCCATCGCTGCTGCTGCCAATCCCGCGGATTACCGCATAAATTGGATCACCATCGCGCTCTGCATCCACCAGCCGTTTGAGTAGAAACACCGCTGCGCCTTCGCCCATCACAAAACCGTTTGCGCCTTCTGCGTATGGTCTGGAACCATCCGGGCTGAGAGCACCGATTTTACAAAATTTCACAAACCCTTCAACACCCATGTTCCGATCAATCCCTCCTGTAAGCACTGCATCAAATTGCCCAACACGCAACCCGTTTATGGCGGATTGTAAAGCTGCAAAGGAAGAGGCGCAGGCTGCATCGGTGACAAAGTTGGGTCCGGTGAAATTAAAGGTGTTGGCTACTCGCCCGGCGATGATGTTGGAAAGCTCACCGGGCATGGTATCCTCGCTGATATCTGCAACCGCATTATCGATCTGAGCCTGCATTCCTTGCAGGATGGCTTGCTGTACGCTTTCCGGTAAATTTTGAAAATCTGGCACCGACCGAAGCGCCTGTTGAAAAAATGGCGTACGGATGCGCAGTGAAGTGATGTAATGATATTCGCCAGCCAGTGCATTGCCAAAAATGACCGCCATGCGTTCAGGATCAAGCCGCCGGTTAGGATAACCGTAATCTTGCAGCGCCTGCCAGCTTGCTTCAATAGCCCATTGTTGTGCCGGATCCATCGCCGCAATCACCCTGGGCGGGATAGGGATTCCCATTTTTATCGGATTGAACTCAAACCCCTGCACCCAGGAGCCAATTTTGCAATAGGTCTTGTTAGGTGCTTTGGGATCGGGGTCGTAATAATACGCCGGATCCCAGCGGTCTGCCGGAACCTCACGAATGCTGTATTTGCCCGCTTTGAGATTACGCCAAAATGCTCTGGCATCCAATGCATCTGGCAGAACAGCACCCACACCTACCACGGCAATCGCTTTTTTCTCATTTTCATCCATGTTATTCCTCCAACAACGAAATAAAATCACATCATTCAGGTATTTCTTCGCCTGAAGCGCCGGTTGCATCCATCTCAACCAGAAGCTGCCCTTTTTGCACCTGTTCACCGGCTTTAACCGAGACACAACACACACGCCCATTTAACGGAGAACGCATTTGCATTTGCATCTTCATCGATTCAATCACAACAAGCAGTTCGCCTTTCTGAACCACCTGTCCTTCCTTAACGTAAACCTCCACCACGAGCCCTGGCATAGGCGCGCTCAAATCTCCTTGCGAACCCGCTTTTCTACGCGCATGCCCGCTCCATCCCCAGGGATGTATCTGAACCTGGACTAAATGACCTTCCACTAACACTTGAACCGTCCTGGTCATTTGTTGTGAAAAATGCAACTCCAACGCCTGGCGATTACGGCGAAGCAGGTGCATCCCACTGCCGTTTAAGGGAACCAGGTCAACATCCAACATCTCGCCATTCACGGTCAGGCTACCATTTTCCAGTTTCACCTGATATTCTCGTTCACCAATGGATACAGAATAATCTCTCATACTGCCCTCCTTGAAAAAACTCCGGTCATTTTTCCTCCTCACCTGCGCATTTGCTCTCGCCAGGCAGCCATTTGCCAGGCGCGCTCGTTACACCCCCCTAAACTGGGGAGGAAGTAACGCTGTTGGTGTGAATACAGAACAACCGCTGCAGCGATTTCACGATACAGGCTTTCCTCAGGTTCGACATTTTGCAAAGCCAGGTTTTCATCGAGATAGGTTGTGTCAAAACGCCCGGTCAAGAACTGCGGGCTGTCGATTACCCGCCGCAAGAAATCAAGGTCGGTTGCCACACCGTGAATCTGATACTCTGCCAACGCGCGGCGCAGCCTCGCAATTGCCATGAAACGCACATCACCGTGTGCAATCACTTTTGCCAGCAGCGAATCGTAGTGTGCGCTGACCGGCAATCCCTGGAAAAGACTGCTGTCCACACGCACGCCAGGACCACCCGGTTCTTTGAGATAGCGGATCTCACCCGTGGCGGGCAAGAAACCCTGGTCAGCATCCTCCGCCAGGATGCGCGCCTCAATCGCCGCACCCCGGATCTCGACCTGGTCTTGTTTCAATTGCAGCTTGCCGGTCATCGCCAGCAAAAGCTGGGCACGCACAAGGTCCAAACCGGTAACCATCTCAGTCACCGGATGCTCAACCTGTATGCGCGGATTTACCTCGATGAAATACCAGGTGCTATCTGCATCCAACAAAAATTCAATCGTCCCCAGGCTGCGGTAATTCAAAACCTTCGCCAGGCGCAACGCATACGCGTGTATCTCGCCTCGCAGACGCTCATCCAAACCGGGGGCGGGCGCTTCTTCGATCAATTTCTGCCGGCGACGTTGAATCGAGCACTCACGGTCTCCCAGGCACAACACCTGCCCATTCCCATCACCCAATACCTGCACTTCAATATGGCGCGCCTGGGTTACCATCGGTTCCAGATATACGCTGTCATCATTGAAAACAGCCTGTGCTTCACGCCGGGCTGCCGCAATGATTTGTTCCAGTTCTTGTGCGTTACGCGCCAGGAAGATACCTCTCCCCCCACCGCCTGCTGCCGCCTTGACCAACACGGGATACTTCACCCCATTAACCATCTCATAAGGGATTTCCCTGGGCAGGGGGACATCCGGTCCTTCCAACACTGGCAGACCAGCCTGGCGAGCTGCACGGCGAGCGCTTAATTTATCGCCCATCATCAGAATCGTTTCCGGGCGAGGACCAATATAGATTAAACCTGCGGCTTCCACGCGCCGGGCAAATTCAGCGCTTTCGGAAAGAAAACCGTAACCAGGGTGAATGGCGTCAGCTCCGCTTTTCAATGCAGACTCAATCAACAATTCCTGGTTCATGTAGTTCTTTGCCGTACCGATCGATACAGCTTCATCGGCATGGCGGATATGTTGAGAAACTTCATCCGGGTCGGTGTACACTGCCACGCATTCGATGTCCAGCTCACGGCAGGTGCGGAAGATTCGGATAGCAATTTCTCCACGGTTGGCGACCAAAACTTTCATGATTTCACCACTCCATTCTTATAAAGGAATATTTCCATGTTTGCGCGATGGCACCACCTGCCGTTTTTCACGCATTTGTTCCAGTGAGAGAATCAATAGCCTGCGTGTATCTTCCGGGTCGATGACATCATCCAGGTATCCATGCGCTGCTGCAATAAACGGAGTTGCGAGTTGCTCGCGGTAACGACGGGTTAGCTCTTCCTGGGCTTGCATGGGATCGCTACTTTCCTTTAACTCACGCCGGAATACAATCTTTACTGCCCCATCGGGTCCCATTACCGCAATTTCTGCCCCTAACCAGGCAAAATTCATATCACTGCCAAGATGTTTTGAACTCATGACGATGTATGCACCCCCGTATGCTTTTCTCAAGACCACTGCCACTTTGGGTACGCTGGCTTCGGAATAAGCATAAATCAACTTTGCGCCATGCCGGATCACCCCGCCGTGTTCTTGTTCACTGCCGGGAAGAAAACCCGGGGTATCCACCAGGGTGACCAATGGGATATGGAATGCATCGCAAAACCGGATAAAGCGGGCTGCTTTATCAGAAGCATTAATATCAATCACACCTGCAAGGTGATCGGGCTGGTTGGCAACAACACCAACCGGGTATCCATTCAATCGGATAAAACCCACCAGTATATTTTTGGCATACTCTTGCTGTACTTCAAGAAACTCTCCATCATCGGCAAGCAATTCAATCACGGCATGAGCATCATAAGGATATTGCGGATTTTCTGGCACAATTGCCGCCATTTCTTCCACTTTTCGCAAAGGGTCATCATCACATTTGCAAACCGGCAACGGATCAAGGTTGTTCGAAGGTAGATAAGAAAGCAGCCAGCGCACCTGGCTGAGCAAGGTTTCTTCATCCGGCGCAGAAAAATGTGCCACTCCGCTGCGCTGGCTGTGTACCTCTGCCCCACCCAGGGTTTCCGCATCAATGTTTTCATGCGTAACCGCATTCACCACCTCAGGACCGGTGATAAACATATTCGCGGTCTTTTCAACCATAAAGACAAAATCGGTGATTGCCGGAGAGTAAACCGCCCCACCTGCACAGGGTCCCAGGATGACAGAAATCTGTGGGACCACACCTGAAGCACGCACGTTTTGATGAAAAATTTCACCGTATCCTGCCAGCGCATTGACCCCCTCCTGAATACGCGCCCCGCCGGAATCGTTCAATCCAATCACGGGGGCACCATTTTGAATGGCAAGCTCGATGATCCTGGCAATTTTTTCACCGTGTGATTTGCCAACCGACCCGCCCATTACAGTAAAATCTTGGGCAAAGAGGTACACCTTGCGCCCATCGATCTTTCCCCATCCGGTCACAACGCCATCCCCGGGTGGATAATCATTTTCCAAGCCAAACCCGGCGGCATGATGTGTCACGAACATACCGGTTTCAACAAATGACCCTGGGTCAAGCAGCAGTTCGATGCGCTCCCGCGCCGTTAACTTGCCTTTCTCATGTTGTTTTGCGATTCGCTCTTTTCCCCCGCCCTCTTTTGCCTGCATTTTGAGCACTTCCAGACGTTTTTGTTTTTCGTTCATCGTCATCATCCATCAAAAGGTTTGATGAACTGGAAGTAGTATGTCCGAAACAAGGTATAGCATACCGCACTCGCGCCGCAGTACGTTTTCGAACTGCATAAGCCGAGCCTGGCAATCTTTATATCGGGAAATGGAACCGCCTGGGAATTTCTCGTGTTTACAGCATACCAGGGGCATCCTGTAAAATTCATACATTCACGAATGATATTGCATAGCCTGGCTGCCCAGGCAGCTCCCGCAACTCCGCAGAAGGCTATACTCGTTTTTCAATCCATCACATCTCACCCGTTGGACACAAAACTCCAATTCTGCGGGTTTTAACCCTCCCTTTTTCCCAAAGTTGCGCGTTCGTAGGTAAAGCATCGGATTGTAATCAAAAGGTCCTGCTATCCGGCTGGCAGTGCAAAACCCTGCCTCTGTTTCATTCCGCCCGACCACTCTGCCATCAACCGGTTGCGAATAAAAACAATCTGGTTTATGATGTGCAAAGATAACCTGGTACGACACCCCAAACCTCCCTGTGGAACACACAGGCGGGAACAATCCAGCCAGGGAACAATGATGGAACCATAAACATGAAAAACCTGACCGAACCGCTGATTGAACTCATCCGAATAACCTCCACTGAACTACCTCGTGATGTGCAGGAAGCACTACACCAGGCTCGGCAAAAGGAAGAGGCAGGCTCACCCGCAGAGGATGTTTTTACTGTGATTAAAGACAATATTGAGCTTGCCCACCGCAACTCCACGCCTATCTGCCAGGATACCGGCACGCCCATCTTCTATGTGAGCTATCCCAAAGGGTACAGCCCTCGTGAGCTGCGCGCAATAATCCGGGATGCCATAGCGCAAGCCACTCAGCGCGCCTATTTACGTCCCAATGCGGTCCATCCGGTCAGCGGCAGGAACAGCGGAGACAACATTGGCGATGACCTCTTTCCTACCATTCATTTCGAGGAAATCGAAGGAGATGCCCTCACCATCGAACTCATCCTCAAAGGCGGAGGCTGCGAAAATGTTGGGGCACAGTACGCCCTGCCAGATAGCAGACTTCACGCAGACCGCGACCTGGAAGGCGTGCGCAAAGTAACCCTGGATGCCGTTTTCCAGGCGCAGGGGCAAGGGTGTGCACCGGGTGTGTTGGGGATTGCCATTGGAGGCGACCGCGCCAGCGGGTACCATGCCAGCAAAAAGGTATTGCTTCGTCCCCTGCACGATACAAACCCCGATCCTGAACTGGATCGCCTGGAAAAGCGCATCACCGAGGAAGCCAACCAACTAGGCATCGGTCCAATGGGGTTCGGCGGCAAGACCACCATTTTGAACACCAAGATCATCGCATTGCACCGCCTCCCTGCCAGTTATTTTGTCAGCATCTCCTATATGTGCTGGGCATACCGCCGCAGGCGCATGCTCCTGCAGGGCAGCCAGGTGCGTTATGAATAATAAAACAAAAATGAGTGAAATCAACCTTCCGATCCGTGACGAGACCATTCGCAACCTGCACGTGGGCGATTCTGTCCGGCTCAACGGCATCATCCTCACCGGTAGGGACGCCGCCCACAAATGGATGAGCGATACCTTCATCCGCCAAACCCGCCCCCCCGCCGGTGATGATATGGTGATATATGAAGCGATCAAGCCACTCTTAGACGGCGGTGCAATCTATCACTGCGGACCGGTGGTGACAGGTCTGGAAACAAAAAAATACCGCTTTTCTGCTGCCGGACCGACCACCAGCATTCGCGAGGAGCCCTACCAGGGTGAAGTGATGGCGCACTTCAATGTCAAAGCAGTGATTGGAAAAGGGGGTATGGGGCAAAAAACACTGTCTGCCTGCCAGCAGGTTCCTGGCGTTTTTTTTCATGCCATCGGCGGAGCGGCTTCATTGATTGCCTTGACCGTTCAAAAGGTGTTGGGGGTGTACAGGCTCGAATTTGGCGTACCTGAAGCGATATGGGTGATCGAGGTAAAAGATTTCCCTGTGGTTGTCACCATGGACGCTCACGGCAACAGCCTGCATGAAGAAGTGAAACAAAAATCAAAAATCGCGCTGGAGCGTTTGATTGGAGACCACCCCGCAGACCAACAGGCATCGTAAACCCTGCCGGGTTTCAGCCTCACCCTGATGAAAAAAAGGCTCAAAGTGGTACATTGCTGCAACCCATTTTGAGCCATATCCATACAGTTATGCGTTGTTTTCTTTAAATCCTGCGCTTTACGCTGGTTATCTAAAGCAGGGGTACGTCCTGGATGAACTTATCCATCGATAACCTCACCCTCGATGAGCGTTGAAAAGCTCAGACCATCTTTCCCGGCATCCACGCGGATGGTATCCCCGGCGTGAAATGCACCGGAGAGAATCTGCAGCGCGAGCGGGTCTTGCAGTTCGCGTTGAATGGCGCGTTTCAGCGGGCGCGCACCGAAATCGGGGTCATAGCCGACATCCGCCAGGTAGGCTTCTGCCTGCGGGGTGATATCCAACTGATAACCCTGTCCTGCCAGCAGCTTATGCAGGTGTTGGAGCTGAATGCACACGATCTCTGCAATGTGCTCGCGCCCCAACGGATGGAACACCACGATTTCATCGATCCGGTTGAGGAATTCCGGGCGGAAGTGCATTTGCAGCACCTGGGTTACCTGGTCGCGGCTGACCGCCTGGCGCTGCTTGAACCACAGCTCGCTGCCCAGGTTGCTGGTCATGATGATCACCGTGTTGCGAAAATCGATCGTGCGTCCATGCCCATCGGTCAAGCGACCATCGTCCAGCAACTGCAAGAGCACGTTGAAGACCTCCATATGCGCCTTCTCGATTTCATCGAAGAGCACCACGCTGTAAGGTCGCCGCCGTACCGCCTCTGTAAGCTGACCGCCTTCCTCGTACCCAATGTATCCCGGAGGCGCGCCCACCAGCCTGGAAACCGTATGTTTCTCCTGGTACTCGCTCATATCGATGCGAATCATGGCGCGTTCATCATCAAAGAGGAACTCTGCCAGGGCTCGCGCCAGCTCGGTTTTACCTACGCCAGTCGGACCCAGGAAGATAAAGGAGCCCATCGGACGGTTGGGGTCTTGCAGACCGGCACGCGTACGCCTGACCGCATTGGAGACCGCGCGGATGGCATCATCCTGCCCCACCACGCGCTGGTGCAGGCGCTCTTCCATGTGGATCAGCTTCTCAATCTCGCCTTCCAGCAGGCGGGAAATCGGGATATGCGTCCAGCGGGATACCACTTCGGCGATTTCTTCTGCATCCACTTCCTCTTTCAAGAGCGGGTCTTCCGACTGCATTCGAATGAGCTGTTCCTCTGCTTTTGCCAGCCGCCCTTGAAGCTGCGGCAGCTCGCCGTATTTCAGGCGCGAAGCCTCCGCCAGGTCCTGGCGACGCTCAGCCTGTTCCATTTGCAAATGTACCTGCTCGATTTGCTCCTTGATGGAGCGCATCTCGGTAATCACCTGTTTTTCGCTCTGCCAGCGTTTGTTCAGATCAGATGACTTCCTGCGTAGCTCTTTGGCTTCTTCTTCCAGCTTAGCCAGCCGCTCTTTTGAGGCTTTGTCTTTTTCCTTCTGGAGCGCCTGCCGTTCAATCTCGATTTGCAGAATCTGCCGGTCGACGGTGTCCAGTTCCTGCGGCTTTGAATCGATCTCGGTGCGCAGGCGTGCGGCAGCCTCATCAATCAAATCAATCGCCTTATCCGGCAGTTGGCGATCGCTGATATACCGGTTTGAGAGCGTGGCAGCGGCAATCACCGCGCTGTCAGTGATGCGCACGCCGTGATGAACCTCATAACGCTGTTTCAAACCGCGCAAGATGCTGATGGTATCCTCAACCGAGGGTTCTTCGATCAACACCGGCTGAAAACGCCGCTCCAGCGCAGCATCTTTTTCAATATACTTGCGGTACTCATCCAGCGTGGTGGCACCGATCAGATGCAGTTCGCCGCGCGCCAGCATGGGTTTGAGCATGTTGCCGGCATCCATTGCGCCCTCGGCTGCCCCTGCGCCCACCACGGTGTGCATTTCATCGACAAACAGGATGATCTCGCCTTCCGATTCGGTGATCTCTTTCAAAACCGCTTTCAGGCGCTCTTCAAACTCACCGCGGTACTTCGCCCCGGCAATCAATGCACCCATATCCAGTTGGATCAGCCGTTTGTGTTTCAAACCCTCGGGGACGTCGCCGTTTACGATACGCTGCGCCAACCCTTCGGCGACAGCCGTCTTGCCCACACCCGGATCGCCAATCAACGCCGGATTGTTCTTGGTACGGCGCGAAAGAATCTGGATGATGCGGCGAATTTCCTCATCACGCCCGATGACCGGGTCCAGCTTGCCGCGACGCGCCTGGTCGGTGAGATCACGACCAAACTTTTCAAGCGCCTGGTATGTGTCTTCCGGGTTTTCAGAGGTGACGCGCTGGCTGCCGCGAATACCGGCAAGCTCTTTGAGGATCGCGTCTCTACTGAGACCATAACCCTCCAGGCGTTTTGCCTCGATACTCTCGGTCAAACCCAGCAGGATATGCTCGGTCGAAATAAACTCGTCCTTCGTCCCCTTGGCGAAACGCTCGGCAACGCTCAATACATCGGCGGCGGGTTTGGAAAGCCCCACCTGCACATTCCCGCCGTACACCTTGGGACGCTTTTCAAGATCGTTCTGCACCTCATTCATTAATGCCAGCGTGCTGCCCGCGATTTTGCTCACCAGGACGGGAATCACCCCATCGCCCTGCTGCAACAGCGCCAGCAGTAAATGCGCCGGCTCAATCGCCTGGTGATTGTACTCCATCGCCAACTGCTGCGATTTTATGACTGCATCTTGTGCTTTTTTTGTGTATTTATCAAGATCCATTTTATTCCTCCTTGTGACCGGCTTGCGATGTTCCCAATGGATCCATCTTCATTTTGCCAACCACACTACAATCGGTGAAACGATCTTATCCGCTTCTACCGATTGTAGTCCAAATCGAACATTTCACAACAAATTTTGTTCGATTATTATCATACTGTTGGCATGTTGGAAATAAATAAAACAAATATTAGATTTTTATCATCATTCGCGCCCCAGCTCGCAAGCCAGACCCCAATATCCTTCCGCGCCTTGCAGCAGCTCAGCAATCTCGATATGCTCGTCCTGGCAGTGCGCCAGCATGCCGGAGGAAGGACCAAAGATGATCGTCGGCACTTTAGCCACCCCGGCGCTGTAGCTGCCGTTGGTGCAGAACTTGGCTGTGCCGAACTGCGGTTGAATACCGCCGCGCAGCAAGCCTTTCTTGGCGCGCTCCACCCAGGCGGATTTCACATCGATCACCCATGCGGGGTGAAAATCGATCTCATCCATTTCCAGCCCTGTGTACGTTGGCAGCTTGATGTGCTGGTAATCCACCACCCAATCCTTCAAATCTTTCAACCCTTCGCGGATCAATGCCATCACGCTGTCTTCGGTTTCATTCTGAACCAGGCGCCTGTCGTAATGCAAAAAAAAGCTTACCGGAATGGTGGAACGGCTGGGGTAGGGGTGCGAGATGCCGTCGATCAACACCATGATCGCGTCTCCGAGGATTTCATCCTTCGGCAAAGGCATTTTATCCAGCCTGTGGATGACTTCGGTCGCTTTGAGAATCGCGTTATCGCCGAGGTGCGGTACACTGGAATGCGCCGGTACACCGCTCACATCCACCGTAATGCCCGCCCGCCCTTTTTGCCCGATCCCCAGGCAGGCGCCGTTGGGTTCGCAGATGACCACAAAATCCGGTTTTGTGGCTTCCATCACTTTAGCTAAGGCAGCACCCTCATGTTTTTCTTCATGTACGCTGGTGGAAACGATCAACGTGCCGTGAATTTCCTCGCGGGGAACCATGCCCAGCGCGACCACAGCGGCAGCCAACGGACCTTTCATATCGGATGCACCGCGCCCCCAAATCTTGCCGTCTTTGATTGCGCCGGAAAACGGGGGGACCGACCATTTCTCCGGGTCCTGTACTTCCACCACATCCATGTGCGAATCAAACAGGATGCGCGGACCGGGGTGCTTCCCGGCGCGCACGCCAATCACATTCCCGTATGGGTCGATCTTGACCTCGTCATAATCCAATGCCTGCATTTTGGCACGGATGGCTTTGGCAACGGCTTTCTCTTCGCCCGAAAGGCTGTTGATACGGATAATTTCCTGCGCAAAAGAAATGACTTCTTCCTGTTGGGTTTTTGACAACATGGGATTTCCTCTTTTGTTAAAGGGATATAAACGATATGCTGATTCTACCATCACCGAAGGCTGCTTGCTGATAAATCAGCAATTCTCAATTTAAATTCGAAACATCTATCCACTTGAATATTGGAAATTGCTCATTTTCTACGACATAATCATCCAAAATTGCCTGTTTTCGCCTCAATGCGGGATAATTTTATCAAATCCCATCCACCACCCTTAATTGTATGTGGGTGGGTAAAAATCCTGAACTCGAATTCATGTTGTTTGATCAATATTTTGCTAATATTTTCCTAA